>JASFEA010000013.1:0-36620 GCA_050125095.1 bacterium | reverse complement strand
ATTCATAGCAGTTGATCCATCCGATGTGCTTTCCGCTCAGAGTGTCTATCTGAAACCGCTGCCACAATCCGCCGGTCTTGTCCGCGCCCCGGGCTTTGAGTCTATCCTCGAACGCCTCGCGAGTGACCGGTTCAAAGGGCCGGTCGGGGTGGTCGTAGTAAGCCCATTCCTCCATATTGAACCACCTGAACATGTCCTCATCGTCACCTCCGCGGGGCTCATCTCGCAGGACTATTTGACGTCCTTTTACAAACATCTCCGGGCTCCAGGGTATTGGTCGGAGACAGGCCCGGTGCGCTCCGAGCCTCAGATGTCCGGGTGTCTCCGCGGAACGAGTATACACGGTCGCCGGCCGTCATGAAAACGCCGTTTTGTCAGGGCTCAAACCGGTACATGGTCACTGTATTGTCATAGAAGTTGGGGACGACGAGCAGTCCGGCCCCCGGAACAAACTCCAGGTCGGCTGCGAATGCGCCCGTCCCGGTCGTGTCCAGAACTTTGACGACTTCTCCCGAAGGGCTCACTCTGTATACCTTTCCCCGCCAGTGAGATACAATGTAGTTCCCCTCTCCATCCAGTTTGACTCCATCGATGATCCCGGAACCGAGGTTGGCGATAGTGTTGACCTCCCTGGTCTCAAGGTCGGCCGACTTAAGACATGTGTCGCCGTTGTTGCCCCAGACGAGCCTGTCGCCGTCGACGATGAGGCCGTTGGGGTCGCTCACCTCATCGCCGCCCAGCCACTCTTCGAACTCGCCACCGGAGAAGCGGTATATGATACCCCTGGGCGGGTCGGAGATATAGAAATTGCCGCGGTCGTCGACGGCGATGTCATTGGGCATTCCGGCGTTTACGATCGCATGCCTCTGGCTGATCTCCCCGGCGCCGGTGCTGATCTCGACGAGGCCGCCGCGCTCGACCACCATGAGCCTGTCGCCCGCCACCGCGATGCCCGTGGGGTTGTTGATGCCTCCTACCCACTGAGGGTTTTCTATCCGGCCGTCTTCGGAAATAACCGATACGTATTGCAGGCCCTGACCCATGCTGGGATTGAAAGCGTCGTAGTTGGAAACATAGTAGACCTTCCGCTGCGGGTCGTAGGCCACGGACTCGGGCGTCAGGAGCTCGGCCGGCGTCTCCCACAGTTTGCTCAGGCGCTCGTCCTCATATATCGCGCCCGCGTCGCGGGCCATGATGCCCCAGCCGCCGAAGTTCTCGACCACGAGCAGCATAAGCTCGTTGGCCCCCCTCTTCATGGGCACGTGCACCGCGTCGAAGAGCCCGACGATGCCCTGGAAGCCCGGGTCCCTGCTCATGTATGAAGAGTTGCCCGAGAACACCAGCGCTCCGTTAAAGAAGACGCTCACGGCGTCCGAGTAGCCGAACTGGATCTCCTTTGTCTTCTCCTCGTCCGAGTAAATTGTGGCGCGCGCGAATACGCAGTCGGGCTCGCGGCCGGTCCTGCCGTATAGACGCGCGATATCGAGGAGTCCGCCGGGCTCGGGAACCGCCTTCTGCCACACGGGCTCGGCGATTTCCTGCTCCCCGGGCATGAGATCGAGCTCGATTTGCGAGTACTTGTAGGGCTGGGAGATCTCCCACTCCATCACCATGCCGGCGGGCGTGTCGACCCTGGGCGGCGGATCGAACTCGAGGCTCGCGTCCTCCCTGTAGGAGAAGTTGGAGAAATAGGAAGTGCCGTTGGTCATCTGCTCGAGGCCGATGGTGCCGCGGCTCACGCCATGCTTGAGGTCGTGAATCTCGAGATCGGGCTCGTCGCCCTCTCCGATGAAGACCCGCGCCTGCGTATCCTTGACTTCGAGCCTGATATGCACCCACTCATCATACGGGATCTCGCACGGGCCCGTGCAGCCGTTTCCGTTATACAGCTGCCAGCCCCTGATGCCGTTTATGCACGGCGTGTACTGCATGGCGCCGTCGAAGAACTTCATGGCGTGCGGCCGGATGTAGAAGCTCTCGTAGTTCTGGGGCGACTGTATGCGGAAATTGATGCCGGGGTAGCAGCGTTGCCAGGACGCGGCTATGTCGACTTCTATCACGCCGTCCTGAAACTCCACTCCGTCGAGATAGGCGGTCCCCAGGAGGGCCCTCCTTCCCAGGTGGTCAACGACCTGGCCGTTGACCATGACCCACCGGTCCGAGTCGAAGTCGACGGTCTCGCCATGGACCCTCGCTGCCGGGGCCAGGAGCGCCGTGACTGCGAAGAGCAGTATGCCGATTCCGCCGGCGACGCGCTTGTGCTTCATCGCTTTCCCTCCTTAAGCATGTTATGGCCGACCTGATTTGTCATGCTGCCTTATCGTGCTGCGGGGTGCCAGAATAATCGCAGTTCATGGAGGCAGTTCAGGGAAAGGATGCGCTGCTCCTCAGAGCACTCGCCATTACTCTATACAAATAAGCGGGATTTGGCCAGCCCAATTGCCGGCTGAAGTCAGCCCGGTGCCGCCGGTCGCCCCACCCTGGACGCGCATTACCGGCACTGCGCACGCGCACCCCGCAGACCGAGCGCCAATTGGCTTGACGTCCGCTCCGCAGTGCCTTAATCTGACCACACTCCATAACCCGCCGGAAGCGAGCCTTTGAAGCGAGACGTCTTTAGTGGTGCGAGAGACCATGCCTTTCATGCGACGGACCAGGTCGCCGGTTCATCTAAGTATGAGAGGAATTGGGGGTTATGAGTACGCGTCACGGTCGGCCACAATGGGCAGCAAGGCTGACGGCTCGGACGCATCCCGCCGAGATCGGCGTAGTCAATCAAGGTCTGGAAAGAGGAAAACAAGCATCGAGAATTCCAGGGCGCCGCTTACCCGGGGAGGGGACGGCGTGAGACAGGGGCCAGGGCTTGCTCGTTCCCCGGGCGAGTCCTGCTTAACAGGTCAAAGGAGGCCGAGCATGAAACTGCTCACCAGCATCAAGCTCTACATCGCCCTCCTCCCCTTCGTCATCGGCGGATGCCAGATGTCGGGGGAAGGTTCAAGGGGTGATGACTTCGCCAAGTACGGCCAGGAGTTCAAGGGCAAGATTGCCAAGTCCTATGAGGAATCCGAGGAGTGGTGGCCGACGCCGCCCAAGCCCAAGCCGGGAACGCCCAATGTAATCATCTTCCTTCTGGATGATACGGGCTTCGGACATATCACATCCTTCGGGGGGCTCTGTGAGACGCCACACATTGACGCCCTGGCCGAGAACGGGCTCAGGTACAACAACTTCCATACCACGGCTCTGTGTTCGCCGTCACGCGCGTCCATAATGGCGGGCCGCAACCATCACCGCATCGGCCTGGGGTCTCATTCGCTCACGGCTATGGGCTTCCCGGGCTACAATGCCTACCCGCCCGAGTCGGGCAAGTCGGTCGCCAAGCACCTGCAGAAGGCCGGCTTCGTGAACTACGCCATAGGAAAGTGGGACCACACGCCGCTTTACGAGGTTTCAGAGAGCGGGCCGTTCGACCGCTGGCCGAGCGGCGAGGGCTTCGACCACTATTACGGCTACATGGCCGCCGATGCTGACAATTACCGCTCGCTTATCTGGCGCGACCACTACCCCACTGAGGACTGGATGGGTAAGCCCGGTTATCATTACAGCGAGGCCATGGCCGACGAGGCCATACGCAATATTACGTCGCATGTGTCGGTCTCGCCCGACAAGCCCTTCATGTTGTTCTGGGCGCCGGTGGCAATGCACTCGCCGCATCAGGCGCCGCCTGAGTACATAGAGCACTACAAGGGCAGGTTCGACATGGGCTGGGATAAGGCCCGCGAGATCATCCACAAGAAGCAGATCGAGATGGGCATCATCCCGCCCGGAACCAAGCTGACCAAGCGCACCAGGGACATCCCGGCATGGAATTCGCTGAAGCCCGAAGAGCAGAAGCTCTACGCCCGCCAGATGGAAGTCTTCGCGGCCATGCTCACGCACGTGGACGCACAGATCGGGCGAGTAGTGGACGTCCTCAAGCGCACGGGCCAGTTCGAGAATACCATCATCTTCGTGACCTCGGACAACGGCTCATCCGGAGAAGGAGGCCTCACAGGGAGCTTCAACGAGACCTATGTGCTGAACGGTCTGCAGACACCGTTCGATGCCAATATGTCGCATTACGACGGCTGGGGCGGCCCCGACACTTACCCGCATTTCCACGCGGGCTGGGCGCTTGCCGGGAACACGCCCTTCCAGTATTTCAAGCAAATCGTCCACCGGGGGGGCATTCAGGACCCGCTTGTTATCCACTGGCCCGAAGGTATCAAGTCCAAGGGTGAGGTACGCAACCAGTACCATCACATCATCGACATAGCGCCCACCATCCTGGACGTGACCGGCGTGGAGTTCATGGAAGAGATGGACGGCCACCGCCAGATGGATCTGGACGGTGTGAGCATGGCTTACTCTTTCGATATGCCTGATGCCCCCACGCAGCACCCCGAGCAGTACTACGAGCTATTCGGCAATCGCGCCATATACCAGGACGGCTGGAAGGCGGTCACCATACACGGCAACCGCATGCCTTGGATTCTCGCTACAACCTCGCCGTTTGAGGATGACGTGTGGGAGCTTTACCACCTCGACGAGGACTTCTCGGAGGCTGTAAACGTAGCCGACCAGTACCCGGAGAAACTCGAGGAGCTTAGGGAACGCTGGGAGGAGCTGGCCTGGGAGAACAATGTCTACCCGCTGTATGACGACATGATCATGCGCGTTGCAAAGCAGCAGGACCGGCTCTTCGGCGACAGGAAGGAGTTCGTTTACTACACGCCCGGAGCGCGCCGCATTGCTGAGAAGGCATCCGCCCCGGTCAAGGCTCGCTCCCACTCCATCGAGACAACCCTCAACCTCACCGGCAGGGAAGAGGGCGTGATCGTCGCCTGCGGCGGCTTCACCGGCGGCTACACGCTGTTCATAAAGAACAACAGGGCCTATTACGACTACAACTACTACAATGGCCTCTATTACACGTTGGAGTCGCCGAGGCTCGGGAAGGGCGAGGTGCATATCAAATTCGACTTTATTGAGGACGGCGGCACCACGCCGGGCATCCCGGGCGGTAAAGGCTACCTCTACATCAATGGCAAGGAGGTCGACGAGGTCGAGATGCCGGAGATGCATATCTCGACTTTCTCACTCTCGGAGACCTTCGACGTGGGCATAGACGCCGGAACTCCCGTGAGTAGCAAGTACAGGCAGAAGAACCACTACCCCTTCACTGGTGATCTCGACAAGGTCATCGTGAAACTGACGGAGTAACCAGGAGATCAAGCTCGCGGCCGGCCGGCCTCTCCGGCCGGCCGGGCCGCCGGCGTAAGACGATTGAGCGTGGCGGGTTCCGGAAATGCATTACGGGCTGACAGAATGCCCCCCAAGAAGCAGGTCGCACCGGCCTACCGGTTATTCCGGAGGTCCTCTATCAGCCTGTCACGATCGGCCTCATGCCCCTTCCTGAGCACGATAGGGCCGTCGAGAGCCGCGATGATAGCGGGGTCGCGCTCGTAAACGTCTTTTCTGAAGTTGCACCCGCCGTCGAGAGTCGTAAACGCAGTCCAGTAGAGAAGCAGCGTCGGGACGGGCTTCGTGAGATAAACGTTCTCTTCCTTACCCGTATCGAGCACCTCCGCGATCCTGGCCTGGTCGTAGCCCCTGTCGGCCAGCAAAATCTCCGCCAGCTCAAAGGGATGCTGGACGCGTATGCAGCCCGAGCTGAATGCGCGCTCTGCCCTGTCAAAGAGGGACTTGCTGGGTGTGTCGTGCAGAAAAATGAAGTGTTTGTTGGGGAATATGAATTTGACCCGGCCGAGCGCGTTTCCTGGCCCGGGCTCCTGCCTGATGGTGTATGGAAGATCCGGGCCCCGGTATTTTGACCAGGCGACGGAACCCGGGTCGACTGCCTTGCCGCTCCTGTCGAGGACAACCATGTTCTTTTTCTCCAGATACCCGATGTCCTTCTGTATCGCCGGAAGCACGTCCTTCTCAAGAATCGTGGGCGGCACCGTCCAGGTCGGGTTGAAGACGATGTATTTCATGTCGGCCCTGAAGACCGGGGTCTGCCGATAGGGCTGGCCCACCTGGGCCCTGGTGCTCCACCGGATCCGGTTATCTTCGACGTAATTCACGCGGAAGCCCGCGATATTGACCATAACGAATGTGTCTGTGAAATCCTGCAGCACCCAGCGGGCGCGCTCGAGGTTGGCGCGCAGCTGGTTTATCCTATCCTCAACCGGGACATTGAGAGCCTCGAAAGTCGCCTTGCCTACCACGCCGTCACCGGCCAGGCCGTGCCTCACTTGAAAGCGCCTGACTGCGTCTTCAAGCTGCTCGTCGAAATCGCCGGAGGCCGCCGATGCCTCTCCGGGGAGGTCGCCCGCAACTCGCAGCCGCTCGCGAAGCGCAACGACATTGTCGCGGGTCATGCCCTTCTTAAGCACTCCGTCCGCCGGTACGGGCTCCCAACCTCCTTCCGCCTGGATACGGCGATATTTCTGAAGCGTGGCCTTTAGGCACGAATAGAGCTGATGCTGCGGCTTGGCCTTCTCTATATACTCCTCAATGCCGGCGGAGCCCAGCACGTTTTCCATTTGCTCGGCCAGCCCCTCGCTCCTGAACTCCCTGTGTATGTTCCAGTTGGGATCCAGGCGCTCGGGATCGACTTTCCCGAACTCGACATGATAGGCCATGCGAAAAAGCGAGTCCATGAGCAGCATCTCGCGGTCGGCTGCGAGTTCCGGGCCGGGATTTGCCGTCCCGGCCATCTCCGCATTGACCCGTTTGATCTCGGCATACAGGTAGTCCTCCGGGTTGAGACCGTCTTCATACATCCCCTCTGCAGCCCTCATGAGACCGCTGATGTTCTCCGGGTCGGTCCAGGCCGGCCGGTAGCCGCGCTTCCGGTAGAAGCCGGGGATGGCCACCACCGACGCTATTTCCGCGCCGCGGACCTGGAGCGAACCCGTCTCGATGAGGCTCTCACACCTCGCCCTTATGGCATCCCGCACGCGGTCCGCCTGCCCATAGGCCTCCCCTGTACCCACAGCAAGCCCCATAGCAAGCACCACCCACAGAACCACAGGCGCCCACCCGGGCATCATGCCGGCCGATCGAATGCCGTAGGTCCATCTCATGAGGGCCAATGCCGAACTCAAATCATGTTCCTCCTCAGCGAGCCCGATGTCTCTTCCCGAACTCCTCAACGGCTCCGTCTATTTCGAGGTAGATGGAATTTTCCAGGTACTCGTCGTCATCCGAGTACATGAACATGCACGTACCGTCCTTGACGAGGTCGATTATCTCTTTTGACATCTCAATTGGAAGCACCGGGCAACCCCAGCTTCTGCCGAGCCTGCCGTACTTCTCTATAAACTCCTCGGAGCAATACCAGGCGCCGTGAACGACTATGTACCTTCTCTCCGCGTTGTCATTGTAAAGCGTATCTACGCCGCTCAGTTTGAGCGATTTGCCGTGAGCGCCGACATAGTCATCCTCGGTGACGTAGAAGCCGAGGCTGCTCTGAAGCGAGCCCGGCTCGTTGGAGAAATCTTCGGCGTAGTTCTCGCCGGTGTTCCTTCCGTGAGCTACCAGGGATTTATGCAGCAACTCCCGCGCATCGAGGTCGATGACCGCGAGCCTCTCCTCCGTCGAGGGCAATGTGTAGTCGATGATCGTGATTATGTACTCGCGCTTGAGGAGGTCATCGGCCAGGAGGTTGAAATAGCCGATCATGGCAAGCTCGAACACCTCGTAGTCCACGGTGCCGGCGAGGTCGATGTCCTCATACAGCGAACTCATGTAGTCGCTGAACTCCTCGTATTCCGGAAGCTCGGGGACACACGAACGCGCGGCAGCGGACGCCTCCGCCGATACATACGCGCCCGGGCCCGGAAGAGCGATCAGCAGCATCAGCAGCAGCAAAGGCAATAAGACCCGTCCCCGGCCCCTTCCCATCTTCCATTCCACCGTTGCCATTATGCTCGACCCCCGGGATGAATCACCTGTCAGTGAAACTCTCCTTCAGCTCGCGTACCGTAAGCCCCTTGATAAGATACACCTCGCCCCCCTGCCTGAGCACGAGCCTTTCGGCCCCGGATATCTCGAAACTGGAGACGAAACAAACGGGCGTGTCGAGAAGGTCGTCTTCAAGATTGAGAAGCGTGAACTCGTTCGGCCTCGAGTTTATGTTGAGCGCGGGTGCGACCGCACCTGAGTAGAACGAAATGGACGAAGCATGCTGGTAGAGGTTCGCAGTAATCGGAAGGCCTCCGGCGAACTCCTCGACCTCCTCAGTGACCTGCGGCCAGTCGCTGAATTCATAGGCGCGCCTGAGGCCCCAGAGATTGTCGGGCGGGGCCGTCATGAGGATGCGGAGCACGATTATGATGCCGATCGGGAAGAGGGCCAGCACCATGGTGGTCTTCCTGAGCCGCCGCCTTTCCCTAAGGAAACCGTGAGCGATTACGCCCAGGGGGACGTAGGCGACAATGGTCCAGTTGGCCTCCACGCGCCCCTTGAGAGAGGCCAGGAGGAAAAACGCAAGCGTGCCGACGCAGTTGTACTTGAGCACGCGGTCGAACTCGGTCCGGGGCCTGAACCTGAAAAGGACCACATAGAGAAGTATGAGGCCTGATATCAAACCGGCAAGCCCGATTTGCCCGGTCACGTAGTCGACAATATAGTGCGGGTTGAGCCACGAGCTCGCGCGCCCCAGCTGGAATGCGACAGTCACGAAGCCATGCCGCGCCTGCCAGAGTATGTGAGGCGAGAACAGCAGGGCGCCCGCGGCCGCGGACGTCCAGAAGGTCCTCTTCTTAAGGAGCCGCGGGACGGCGAGGACGGTGAACAGGATAACGAGAATGCCGTGATACTTGCTGTAAAGCATGAGCGCCATGGAGAACCCCAGAAGGAGGACCGAAGCGACATCGTCTTTTCTGAGGTATCGCCTCAATACCATGAAGAACATGGTCGCGAAGAAGAGCAGCGGCGTGTCGGGCGTGGCGAGTATGGCGACGACCTGAAAGAGCCCGAAGGACAGTATGAGCGCAATGAAGAGAACACCGTCCCTCCTGTCGGTCAACTTCCACATCCACCACAGGCTCACCGTCAGCATTATCAGGAATACGAGGCGCACGCCGAGCTCGTTTGGGATAAGCCAGTAACCGGCCCCCACGGCGGGCGCCGTAAGCGGCGGGTGGTCGAAGTAACCCCAGTCGAGGTACTTGGAGTATATCCAGTAATAGGCCTCGTCATGGGCCAGTCCCATGAAGAAACTCTGCACCAGATTGATGCAGAGAAGCGCGGCCAGCGCGAAGCAGACAATCTTCTCATTAGAACTCAAGGTGCTCACCTGAATGCAGTATAACATCTGACGAGGAAAAGTCTATGGCCCAGCGGGATCCGATCTCAGCCTCTCGTAGACGGAGAGGTCCAGTATAATCCCTTCCTTTAATATGGCGTTGTGGAATTGCCCGACGAGCCTGTACCCGGCCTTCTCCAGAACCCGGGCCGACGCCGGATTGCTGGAGAAGACCTCGGCGTAAGCCCTCACGATGTCAAATGTCTCGAACACGTAATCCGTGAAGGCGACAACCGCCCTGGTGGCGATGCCCCGGCCCCAGAAGGGCTCGCCGAGCCAGTAACCCACCTCGCCGGAGACGCGGCGCTCCCCGGACCACAGTCCCACGCCGATACCGCCTATGACTTCATCCGGGGAGGCGATGGCGAAGTTGCGCTCTGGATCCTCATTCATGGCATGCTCGAGCCACTCGTGCGCGTTCCTGAGCGTATAGGGATAGGGAAAGAGATCCCTCAGATTTATGGACACCTTGCGGTTGTCGGCGTATTTCACGATGGCTTCGGCGTCGGCAGCTTCAAAAGACCTTATTGCGAATCCATCTCCAATGTCGAGCTTCACAGGTAATGGCTCCGTTCAGGAGGACTGCGCCGTTACGGGATTATAACAACACAGAAGGAAAGTGCAAGAGCCGGCGGGCAGGCGCCTAGACGGCGCGGGGACACCACGCCCGGTTACCGGAGAACCGCCGCCTCCGCGACAGCCGGAGATGATGCCCCACAGTACTCTCCCCATAAATGCCAAAATCTCCAACCCCTTTTCTTTCGGAGAAATCCGCAACGGCCACGCGCGCCGAATCCCGGGCCCCGCCGGTTCGGGGGAGGCGTCAGCCCCGGCGCCCCTCACGGCGATTCTCCTCAATGAGCTCGAGCAGGCTGTGCCACTGCGGAGTATCGCGCAGGGCCCTGAATTCGCTGCAGTTTCTCGTGTGATATGTATGGGCCCATCCCCGCTCGGCGGCCGCGAAGAGATGCTCCATCGCGTCCTCGTATCTTCCCTCCCCCGCGAGGGCACGGGCCGCAAGGTGGTAATGCTCCGGCCCCATGTCAGGGTTAAGCGTCAGCACGGTTTCGTAGAGCCCGACCGCCTGCCGGTAATCACCCCTGCTCACGAGCGCCTCCCCGTCCTCCGCCAGCCTATTGGCCGACATCTTCATCTGCATGCGGTGGCGGGCCTCGTCGAGGAGTATGAGGTGCATCTCATACTCCAACTGCCTTTTGAAACCCACCCGCTCGGCCGTCCTTGTGGATGCCTCATTCTCAGCCGCGCAATGCCAGCCGACCTCGCCGATCCCCTTTGACAGGGCGTGTTCAACCGCGGCTGCAGTGGTAACGGCCCCGAGCCGGCGGCGGCGATATTCCTTCTCGGTGAACACGCCGATCTCACACCGGCCGTTCGCGATTCCATCGGCTATGGCCCAGGATACCGCGCGGTCTCCGATGAGCGCGAGAAACCCGAATCCATGCTCCAGGAACTCCCCGGCCGAGCCCCACTCCTCCATCCAGGCCTTGACGTCCTCCGGCAGGGCTGGACCCGGGCGGCCCACCAGGTCGGCCGATATGGGCTCGACTCTGAACCCGTCCGGGAGGGCCACCCGCCAGTCGAACTCGAGCTCCGAGCAGACATAGTAGAGCCTCACAGTGGGGATGGGCACGAAAGGCCCCATTACGCTGACCAGGCGCTCCCACCACGTTTCCGGATCGGTGGCCACAAAGAGAGCCGAAACGCCCCGCCCGAGGATGTGTTTGGAGAATACCTCTTCCGCCAGCTCCTCGGCGAAGCCGGGCGAAGCCGCGTCTCCTGCCAGATATCCCCACACCTGCGGCGTGAAGATGAAGGCCGCGCGGGGCCTGCCGGGACGGTCGGCGAAGACCCTGGCCCGACGCCCGCCCTCAAGGGCCGCCAGCGTCATTATGTGATAGTCCAGTCCGCTGAAGAGCGGTCTGACCGCCCCGAAGGCTTCCGGCTCGAGCTCGCAGAACATTGACGTCATGGTCGCTCCAGGACTGCGTCCGAGGAGGTGTCATGCCTTAAGAGCAGGATTGCGAAGACGAGGGCCGCGGCGCCAAGGCAGGAGAACATCAACATGCTCGCCCCATATGTCCCGGTTGATTCCCGGAGCCTGCCATTGAGCCAGGGGAAGAGCATGAGGCCGAAGTTCTGTATGAGCGTCATGAGGCCATATGCCGTCCCGACCCGGCCCTTCCTTACTATAAGAGGCACTGCAGGCCACAGGGCCGCGGGGACAAGCACGAAAGCGACGCCCAGCATAAGCATCGGGAATCTTGGCGCGAGGCCGGTGAAGCCAAGCAGCAGGTATACCGGTATCATGAGAATGCAGCCGAGCACCATTATGGTGGCGCGCCTCCCGAACCTGTCGATCATGGTTCCGGCGAACGGCGCAAACAGGAGCGACATTAAGGTAATGATCGACGTTGTACCCGGCGCCGTTCGGAACATGTGGCGGAAATTGCCCAGGGCGGCGGCGAATATGCCGCCTTCCGCGCTCACCGCAAGCGGGAGGCTCCACTTCTCATGGAAGAAGTTGGTCGAGAGGCTTGTGAACGGGAATATGCCCGAGTAGAAGAGCAGACAGATGAAACAGAGGTGCCAGTAGGAGACCTTGAACTTGAAGACCTCGCGCGGCTTGATGCGGTCCTTCACGGCGGTCTCGGAGAGATCGAGAACGGGCTCGGCGTGGCGGTCCATCAGATAGTAGATGACGCAAGCGCCCGCGCTGAGGGCGCAGAGGCCGGCGGCTATCCACAGGGCTGCGCCGGGCCCCATCCTCTCGGCGATCAGGGCCTCCGTGTTGAAGGAGAACATGGTCGCAAGGCGCATAATCGTGAGCGAGGCGCCGAACGCGAACGCAAGCTCTTTCCCCTTGAACCAGCGCGCCAGTATGGCGTTCTGCGTCACTATAAGCGCCTCGGAACCGGCGCCGAAGATGAAGCGGCCGGCATGCATCGTCCGCACACCCGGCGCCCATGCGACTATCACCGCTCCCAGGGTAACGACGCCGGCGAAGAATACGCTGGACTTGCGCGTCCCGATCCTGTCGATAAGCCAGCCGGCGATAAGAAGCGTGAAGATGGCGCCCCAGCTGTAGAGCGAATACATGCTGCCGATTTCGCTCTGTCCTATGCCCATCGAGTCCATGAGGTAGTCTTCGATGGCCCCGATGCTGTCGTAGGCGAAGTAACTGCCGTAGAGGAAGAAGCCGGCCAGGATGAGGATAACGAATCTGTAGAAACGCCTTGAGGGATGAGTCCAGCCTATGTCCACAGGGGCGTCCATGTTCGTGAGATTAGACCATGAAAGCGCGGCCGTCAACAGCGGTCCAAGACGGGGTCAGGTCTGGGGTCAGGTCTGGGGTCAGGTCTTGAAATGCACAACCGCCGCGTGATGGGGTCAGGTCTTGAAATGCACAACCGCCGCGTCTCAGCTCCCCAGCAGCGGGCGCACTTTAGCGGTTATCTCATCCACCACGTCGCTCACCCGGGCCATCTCAGAGGCCGAAGCCACGGTATCGAACCGGCGGTTCTGCTTCTTGGGCTCCCAGTGCCCGTCGCCCGAGGTCGTAACAACGACGATGTTGCCGGTATCCCTGTACTTGTTGAGAAAGGCGTCCACCTGCGTGTCCAGGCTCCATGCGATGCATGTATTCATGAGAACAACGGCGTCGTAATCTTCGGCGCTCTCATACCTCAGGTCCTGAAGCCCGATGAACCTCATGGCGATCGACTCTGCTTCGAAGGAGTGCTCAATGCCGTCGATCACGGCATCCTTGAACTCGCTGGTCCGGGACGCGACCAGCAGGGTTTTCGCCGCGGCGCCGAAATCCGCGCTGCGCCCTTCGATATCTCGCTCGCGGGACATACTGCGCGGAATCACGGCGCAGGTCATAACAAGAAGACACAATGCCGCAATCAACGCCGGTAAGAGATGCCGCTTCATCATGGCCTTCCCCTCCATGGTGGTCCTGTCTGCAATAACAACCGCTGCTTCCGCGTTTATGGCTCCTACAGGAGTTCACGCAAATCATCTATGCTGAAATCGGCGTAAGGCAGTCGCGGCTCTATTCTATCGGGCCACAGCTCCTTTATCACCCCCGTCATAATTACGGTTGTCATTCCGAGATCTCTCGCCCCCTTGAGCTCGTCAGAACCCCCGTCCCCCACAAAGACCGCCCCGGCCGGTTCGACATGGAGGTTATCGAGGCATATCTTGTATATCTCCGGCTCCGGCTTTGCGTACCCCACGTCACATGAGAACACGGCGCAGTCGAAGAGACCGGCGACCGGGGATCTATCCCAGGAGGCCACCTCCATCGCATCGGCATTGCTTACAAGCCCCAGCTTCTTGCCCCGAACCTTGAGGCCGGCAAGCACGTTCCTGGAGGCATCCGGTATGCGGGTAAGAGCGTTCTCGAATCGGCGCGTACGGTTTTCCGCGGCCGCCTTTATGGCCTCCTCCGAGACGCCGGGATTCAAGGCACGGGCCATTATCCCGATCATGGTGAGAGGATCCCGGACCTTACCGATAAGGCGGTCACGCGACTCCTCGAAAAGCTGCTCCAGCCAGGCCTCCCTGCTCACGCCGAGGATCTCATGGGTGGCCCGCCCCCACTTCGTTACCGCTTCTATCGACGTCAGGGTGTGAAACAGATCGAAAACCACGGCCCCCGCCCTCGCGACGGCCTCCGATGGACTGCCCTGCGCCATATCACAACCTCATCGGCTGGCGCTTGCCGTAAGTGAGCGACCGCCAGACCCATTCCGCCGGACCGAACCTGTACCTGCGCAGCCAGAGCGGCGAGTAGATAAGCTGCACCGCCCATATAGCCAGCACGAAGAGAATCTGCTGCCACCTCTCGACACGGCCAAACAAACCGAGGCCGTGGCCATAGAAGATGCTCGTGCATATTACCGTCTGCATCAGGTAGTTTGTGAGCGCCATGCGTCCGAAGGCGGCCAGGACACGCTTGAGCCTCTCGAAAAGGCCGGACCTGCACAAGAGCATGACGAGGCCCACATGGCCCATCGCGACGAATATGCTCCCCCAGTAGTTCCACTGGGATCCATAGAACATGGAGTACTCGAAAGACCACCCGGCCGCGAAGTTATTCGCCGTGCCGGCAATCACCAGGGGCAGGCCGGCGCCATAGCCGATCCACACCATGTTTGCATAGAAGCGTAAAGACCGGGCTGCCGAGAGAACTCCCATCTTAAAGAGCGCCATGCCTATGAGCATGAGACCGCACACCCGCCACCCCTCGAGTATGAGAAGGATGAAAGTCTGAAGGGCGATTGCCGACGAGACCCTGACTGGCATTTGCTCCAGCCAGCCGCCGCGGTATGCAGCCAGCTCCTCCGCCACCTGTTCAGCGGTCGGCATCCAGTTGCGCATGCTCTCCACCCTGTTCTCCTCAGGCCAGAATTGAAGCGAGAAGCCGAAGAACATGAAGAGGAGAAATGCAACGGAGAAGACTATGAGACCTATTACTATGAGCTTCCTGGGCCGCACCTTGCGGCCGGCAAAGACTATGAGGGCGCAGACGCCGTAGGTGAACAGAATATCGCCGTACCAGAGGAGGTAGGCGTGGAGAAGCCCTATCACGATGAGCCATATGCTGCGACTGATATGGAGTTTCCTGGGATTGGCGCCCCTGGCTTCCGCCCTTTCGGTCATGAGTACGATACCGGCCCCGAAGAGCATCGAGAAGATGGAAATGAACTTCTCATTGGCGAATATGTTGCTCAGCGTCCACACCCACCAGTTGGCCCCCGTGAGGTCGCCGTATGCCGTGGGATTCAGGTATGCGGCCATGATCATGGAAAAGCTCTGGATGTTCATTATGAGAATGCCGAGCAGCGCGACGCCTCTCAGGACGTCTATCGATGAAATGCGCTCCCCCGGGCCCACCGGGGCGGCGCCCGCCATTTCACCTGTCATGGCTTGCCTCACATGTCGCTGATTTATATCGGACGCAATCAGGCCGGCATTCGTCCGGGCCGCCTCCGAGATGTATCAGCCTAACCTTCCATCAAGGTTGCTGTCAACCAGGGTTGCTGTCTGCCCGTTCTGTGGCGCCCAAACCGCAAGTTGACTTGGGCGCCGATTTCAGTTTAATGGACAGCAGGGTCTGTTTTCTTCTAACGGGACTTCGAACAGGAGCAGGATCATGGATCACCTTGAGAGAATGAGAATAGCAGAGGGGCTGTGCGACCGGCTGACCGGGAAATACGCGGATGGAATTCTCATGGGAGGCGTTTACGGCTCGGTGGCCCGCGGTATCGACACGAAGTGGTCCGACCTCGACATGCTGTTTGTCACCGACGATAGGTGCGAGGCGCAGGGTCAGCACCTTATATACCGCGGCACCGCGGCCGGCTATATGGTAATCAAGCGAGGCGAACTCGAGGGACTTCTCGCCAACCCGTCCCTGGAGAGCGTGTGCGGATGGCCGTTCTACATGGGCGTACTCAGCATGATCAAAGTCCTTTGCGGCGACGCTTCACTTTTAGAAACCTGGCTCGACATCGGCAGATCAGTGCCTGAAGTCAAGTTCAGGGAGAACCTAGAAAAGCATCTGCCGGAACTCATACTGGAGTCCTACGGGCGAATATTCTCGTCGAGGGAGCGCGGTAATGAAGATGACTGGTATTGCGCCGTACTCGAGGTGCTCTTTGAAATGAGGGATGCATTGTGCCTGCTGAACGGGAGCTGGGTGATGCACGACTACGCGCAGGGTATGAGAGACACCTTCGAGTTCCCCAAACTCCCGCGGCGTTACAAGGAGATCGTACCGTTGCTGTGGCAGGCCCGGGACATCGATACGGCCATGCCCCTGGCGAAGGAGCTTGTTGAGAACTTCCGGGAGTTATTGAGTGAAGAGGGAATCCGGATGAGGGAGTTCAGCAGCGTGTCCGACATACCTGTATAGCCTGCGGGCGCTCCGGCCCGACCGCGGGCGCCTCTGACGTACCGCGGAAAACAGCGCCGCATGCGCGGACAACCGCATATGTTGCATGTATCACCTGTCCGCCAGCACCCTCTTCTCGCTCCAGGCAGCTGCGGCCGCCGGCAGCGTATGGGCAAGATAGAGGAGCCCCACCGCTATGAGAATGGGTATGTGCCCCATCTCCGCGACGGCATTGACCAGGAGGATTATGACGCACACCACCGCGAAGACCGCATATGAGCGTCTGAGGGATTCATACATGACCTGCGCCTCCCTCTCGTCGATCTTCTCAAAGGGCGCATGGGAGAGGTGCCAGAGCCCGGTCCTCCAGAACACCCCCACAAAAGTGGCAACCAGCACGCCCGCAACCGGCAGGACCCCGGCGACTATGACGCCTGCACTCCAGCCCCGGGCCCGGCCCCCGTGTACCATGAAAACCAGTAGCGCAAGACTCAGGTAATTGACCGCGACAAGCAGTCGCCGCTGAGTCTTCGATATCTCTCCAGCCATGTCATTCACCTCGTTTCTTTCTTTGCTCTAGCAACTCCTGGCTCATGGGTTTCATGGGCCGGGTTGAAAAGACCAGATCCACGGGCAGATTGAAGTACTCACTGATCCTGAAGGCGAGATCCAGGCTCGGATTGTATTCCCCCCGCTCCAGATACCCGACGGTCTGGAAGTTCACCCCTATGGCCTCCGCCAGGTCTTTTCGCGAAACACCTCTCTCCCTGCGGAGCACGCCTATCCTGTTGTAGAGCTTTCGGGTTTCCATAGCGATAATATTATAACATAATATTATAAATTTACAACATATATTTGTAAAAAAATATAACCCGTCACGGGGGCGGTACCCGGTGAGCCGCCCCGCTAGGCCCGTGCCCCCAGCTCCTTCCTTATGAGATCCGGGACTTCGCCGCGCCTGGGGAATCGCTTCCCGAACTTCTCACATCCTCTCGAGAAGATCATCTTATCGTCGACCGCGACATCGAATATGCCGTGGTCGCCCTCGACGATCTCCACCTCCACATCGGCGAATTCGGCTTTGACCTCGGCTTCCACCCGGGAAGCCTGCGGCAGGAACTTTCAACGAACGCAGTAGTATATTTCGACCTTCATGATCCACTCCCCTAGACGATGATATTGCCGTTTCGCATGATGACAGCCGGTCGGCCCTTCGCGTCCCTGACTTCGATCGTGGGCCGTTGCACCAGGCCGTCGAGATGGTTGAGAGCCTCGGCGTCGCGGTCATAATTGGCGCCGATGGCGATATGGCATGTCCTGAAGACCTTCTCATCCTCCAGCATCTTCCCCACGATCTTTGCGTTTTCGTTAAGGCCGATGCCGAGCTCGCCCAGGTTGTATATATTCTTCAGGTATCCCGGGACCGCCTTTTTAGATAGCAGCCCCTTCTTCGCGAACTCACGCGTGGTCTTCTTCGCCGCCGTAAGAGTCGCCTTTAGCTCCCGGGCCTCGCGCCCGCCCTCTAATCCGGTTACCATGTTATTCTTCACGGTGGCGACGATGGGCTTCTTTATGATGATTACGCCCCCCTTGGATGAGATGCACCCGTCGAATACTATGGTGCCTTCGCCGGTTCCGAGCTCGGGCGAGATGAAAACCTCTCCCGCCGGAACGTTGCCGCCCGCGCCCGGCCGCGAGAAGTCACCGTCATCCGTCCGGGCCTTCCTCCCGCGCACGCCTATTACAAGGTCGGTTCCCGCCCTGGTCTTAACATGCACTTCGGTCGCCCTGTCGAGAATGGACTTGAGTTTCTTGCAGTTGGCCTTCAGCCTCCTGTAATTGATCGGGACGGTGCGCTCGAACATGTCCACCGTCACCGACGGCGACCAGAAGGAACGCGCTTTCTTAGTCTCGACCAGGTAATTGAAAACATGCCCGTATGTCTTACCCCCGTGCTCATAGGGTTTCTTGAGAGCGAACCTGTCTTTGCCCAGCTTGTGATGCGAAATCGAGAGTATGATCTCGGGCTCTGCCCTGAGGGCGTGTATGACGGCATCCTCCGCGAAGTCGAACTGGGTCTTGGGTGGCTGGAAGATGAGCGTGGGTTCGGCGCCCCTCGCGAGGGACGCGTCGTACAGCGCCATTGATATGAGCTCGACGTCGCGGTTGGGATTCGTGATGATGAGCACGCGCTCTCCCTTTTTGGCTTTCAGCACTTCGCCCATCGCGACCCGCGCGGACTTCCTGAGTCGTTTTGATATGCCGGTTGATATGCCGGCGGTGCTTGCGAAAACCGCACTCTTTTCTCTCTTCATCGTGTAGCTCCTCCCGAGCGGTTGTATTGACAAGCGAACTACAAATCGAAGAGCGCTACTTAAGCGCCTCCGACGGCCGCGAAAAGTCGCGGTACAGGCTGTAGCTTCTGAATATGTCTTCGGGCAGCAATGGCTTACCCGTGGTCATCAAACTCACGATGTTCCTGGCGATGCCCGGACCCAGCATAAGACCCTGGCCGCAGAAGCCGACAGCGACGAAGAAGCCCTCTGCCCCCTCCACCCTGTCGACGATGGGCACGCCGTCCGGGGTCATCGGATACAGCCCGCGCCAGACCCTGCGCACCCTGAGGTTCCTGAGGCGCGGGAAGAGCATGATCAGCCTCTGCGCCGACTGCGGCAGGAAGTCCGATGTCGAGTCGCGGTTGAGTCCGGGCACTATGGGCTCGGGCGTGAGGCAGAAGACCAGATGGCCCCCTTCCTCCTGGTAGAAGTAGAAGTTCCTCGAACCGGGAAACTCCCTCATGTCCACAACGAGCGGGTCAAAGAAGGGCTTTACGGGCTCTGTGACCCCGCCCTCATGCGAGTCCGGCGCTACGGGAAGGTCGATTCCCATTAGCCTTCCCACATCGGCGGCGCCGGCGCCGGCCGCGTTGAGCAGCATGCCCGCCGAGTAGGAGGCCCGGTCGGTCTTGACTTCTATACCCGAGCCATTGGCCCGGCTGACTGCCGTGACCCTCTCGCCGAAACTGAAATCCGCTCCGGCCGCGACGGCCTGCCGGTAGAAGGCGCGCGCGGTCATCATGGGTGATATGTTGCCGTCCTCGGGTGAGAAGGTGCCTCCCCTGAGTCCTTCGGCATTGACACCCGGAAGGAGGCCTTTGAGAGCCTGCGCGTCCACCCAGTCTATATTGAGGCCGTATTCCTTCTGTGTAACAAGCAAGTCCTTGAACGCCTTCTCGTCACTTTCCTCGTAGGCCGGGAAGCAGTAGCCCCCGCGCTTGAAATGGATGTCATCACCGTACTCGTCCCCCCAGGTCGACAGAATCTCGAGGCTGAGCTGGCATGTCTGTATCTTGGCCGGATCGGAGTGCGTCGCCCTCACGCCGCCGATGGCGCTCTTGTTCTGGCCCTGCCCGGGCGACGGGAGCTCGTCAATGACAAGCACCCGGACTTTCTCTCTTGCGAGGAAAAACGCAGTCGGGAGACCCACGCTGCCGGCGCCGACGACTATGACGTCATAGGTTGCCATCATTTCGACCCCTTGCGTTTCTTCTCGCCGGCCAGCGTGCCGAGGTCCACCTCGGCGACAACGGGGCGCCGGGTGAACGGGACCACGTCGCAGATATCCACTCCCTCATCTCTGAAAAGCCCCAGGATGAGCGACTGGCATGTCTTGCCGCCGCACGCGCCCATTCCGCAACGCAGCACCTTGAGCTGGTTGAGATCGCGCACGCCTTCGCGTATGAGCCGCCTTATCTCGCCGGCCTTAACGCGCTCGCATCTGCAGATTATGGTCTCATCGTCCATACACTCGGGCGCATGAGCGTCCACGGGCTCGCTCAGGCCCGGCGGCTGCAGCCTGAAACCCGCCACCCGCGTGGCGGTCTCCCTGGGCACGCGCAGCGTCACCAGCAGGGTCCTGTCATAGACCTTCCTCCCGGCGACCTTTTCGACACGGGCCTTGGAAACGAACTCGCCGTCCATATCCACGGCGTCCACTTCGTCTCCTTCACCGACAGTCTCCGCGAGTATCTCGAAGGGAACCGTAACCAGGCCCTCCGGGCCGTCCTGCCTCAGGTCCACAAGTGTTATGGCCAGACCGGGACATACAGCTACGCAAAGCGTGCAACCCGTGCACTCGTCCTTTACCACTTCCGGAACGCCGAATATGGGGTCGCCCTTCATCTTAATCATGTCCTTGGGGCATACATGTATGCAGGGGTCACATGGGATCTCCTGAACGCATCTTATGACGGGGAACAGACCCGAGCCGGGAATGCCGACTTCGAGGTCATGCGTCTTGCCGGGTTTGCTCTTCAGTATATCCAGCCGACTCTGCCACTCGGCGGGCACCCAGGCCTCTTTGCCCAGCGATTGGGCGATCTGCCTGCCCGCTATCCTGCCTGAGAAGATCGCGGCCGAGGCCTCGGCGATCTCAAATGCGTCTCCGGCCGAGTAGGCGTCCATACCGAAGCGCTTGGCCTGCGCGAAGAGCTCGTCAACCGGGTTAAGGCCCACGGCCACGAGAAGCGTATCGGCTTCATACGTCCGCTCCGTGCCGGGCTTCTCGGAGAAGTCCGCGTCCACCTCCACAACGGTGACCGACTCGACTCCTTCCAGGCCGCTCGCGCATTTGACGGTATGGGACGTCCACACAGGGACGCCGAGGCGCTTGATCTTGTCCTGGTGCACCTTGTAGCCCCCGACCTCCGGCAGGGCCTCTACGAGACCCACGACGCCTATGCCGGCCTGGATTGCGTGGTATGCCGCAATAAGGCCCACATTGCCCCCGCCCACTATGAAGAGCTTCTCGGACGGGCGCACGAGGTCGCGGTTGACGAGCGTCTGGAAGGCGCCCGCTCCGTACACGCCGGGAAGGTCGCAGCCGGGGAAGGGCAGCGCCTTTTCCCTGGCGCCGGCGGCGATCAGGAGCTTCCCCGGGCTTATCAGAACGTACCGGCTCCCGGACACCACCCCTATCTTCCTGTCGTGATAGCAGGCAACGGCCGTGGCGTTGAGCATGACGCGGATATTACCGTGCTTTTCGACCTCCGCGGCCAGATTGGTCGCTATGTCTATGCCGCGCGTACCGGCATAGCAATCGGCCACGGTGCCGAAGAAGGAGTGCGTCTGGAGAACCAGCTTTCCCCCCAGCCTGTGCTTGTCATCCACTATGATTATGTCTACGCCGTGTGGGGCGAGCTCGAGGGCCGCCGTAATCCCGGCCGGCCCGCCGCCGACGATTAGAACGTCGGTTTCGATTACGTCGATTGGGTCGAAACCCTCGGCGGGCAAGTCGTCCGCCGGCAGCTCGGGCACGTCATCGCATGTCCTTACCTGCATGCCTTCGGCCACCGGAACCATGCAGCCCTTGACGGGAACGCCGTCTGCTATGACCATGCACTGGGAGCACTGGCCGTTGGCGCAGAAAATACCCTGCGCGCTGCCGTCCTTGGGATGATGGCCGAATATCTTTATACCGTAGGCGAAGAGAGCCGACGATATGACCTCACCCTCCCTGGCCATATAGTCTCTGCCGTTGAAGGAAAAGCGGACGGAGGGCTCGCCTCCGGTTTGAAGGATGGGGTGCTTCTCGATACGATGCATATTCAATCCAGACAGAGTGATGCTGCGGATTCGGCCCTTAAAACTCCCCGGCAAGATAACATATGAGGCGGCCTTAAACCACCCCAAAATCCGCCCGGCCGGCCGCCAGGCCGGCGGCCGGGTAGGGCGCAGAAAAGGGACAGCCACTTAAAAATGAGCGTCTGTCCCCGTTCTCCAGGCTTCTAATCGAAGTCCCTGTCCATGACGGTCTTGCGGCCGTCGCTCTTCGCGTTCTCAACGGCGCGGTCACACAGGGAACGGACGATTGCCGAAAGCTTGGGAGCCACGTTCCCGGAAGTGTTCATCCCGGCCGATGACTTTATGTAGGCCTTGAGTTTCGAAACCACTACGAGAACATCTTCACCCATGTCAAACCTCCTTTTCCCGGGCCTCGTATCCTTTCAAAACAGCAAACCAGCAGCCTGTGCGACAATATTACACGAATGGCCATGAAATGCAAGCGGGAAACTGCAGGCCGCGCTACCTGACCAGGTTAAGGGGCCTCGTGGCCGTCCCTTGGGCCGTGTCGACCTTCAGGAAGTATATGCCGCTCGCGACCCGCCGCCCGCTCTCGTTGGTCCCGTCCCACGTCACCCTGTGGGTGCCGGCCCCCCTGCGCCCAGCTGAGAGCGTCCTAACCTTCCGGCCCGCCAGGTCGTACACCTCCAGGGAGACCGAGGAGGCCTCCGGCAGCGCGAAAGTGACCGTCGTGCTTGACGTAAAGGGGTTGGGATGGTTCACCAGGTCAATCACCCCGGCCGTCTCTCCGGCCGGGACCGCCGCCGAGTCCGGCAGACCGCTCAGGTCGAGCGAGTACATGGACCTGCCATGCGTCCCGGCGACCAGCGTGCGGGTCGGGGAATGGGTCTTGAGGTCGTATACCGGCACGGGAGGCATTCCCGTTCCGCAGAGCAGCCAGTTGCCGTTCCTGCAGTCCGAGTAGAAGCAGCCCACGTCAGTACCCACAATAACCCGGCTCGTAAGCGCGGGGTCCACCACGAGGGCGTTGACCGGGGCGGCGGGGAGATTCCCCGTGATATCCGTCCAGGTGGCGCCCATGTCGTCCGTGAAATACACATACCCTATGTTCTCGTCCCATCTCAGACCTGAGAAGGTCACATAGGCGAGGTTCTCATCGGCCGGGTCCACGAATACGCGCGTGACCCAGCGGTCGGGAAGAGTCGCCGAGATATCGGTCCAGGCCCCTCCGCCGTTGGAGGTGACCCAGACGTTGGAGTCGTCCGTGCCCACGTAAATCACGTCGGTGTCCGTCGGGGAGACCGCGATGGTCGTTATTGTCCCGAATCCGGCCCCGGCGTTGCCGCCCGTAAGATCGCCGCTAATGGCGCTCCACCACGAGCCCCTGTCGACTGTCTTATATACCCGGTAGGTGCCGTAATACATGGTGGACGGGTTGCCCGGCTCCATGACCACCGGCGTCGACCAGTTCCGCCTGTCCCCGGAGTTGATGCCGTCCATGACCCTCAGCCAGGAGTCTGCGAAGTCGTCCGAGTAATAGAGATTGCCGTACTGATACTCGACGAAGATCTTGTCCGAGTCCGTGGGATCCACGTTGCAGTAGAAACCGTCTCCCCCGAAAATGGCCTCCCAGTCATCGGGGTCGCCCGTTACCGTCCTCAGCGTACCGTTGTCCTGGGTGCCGCCATAGAGCCTGCTGGGGTTCTGGTAGTCGATCTCTATGGCATAGAACTGGTTCGTGTGCTGGTCGTATCGCTTGGTCCAGGAATCCCCCGAATTGGTGGAAGTGTAGATGCCGCCGTCATTGCCCTCCACGATGCGGCTGTAATCGGTCGGGTCGAAGTCCATGGCGTGATGGTCGACATGCATGGAGGCCCCGACTTCGCTCCAGGAGCTCCCCCCGTTCTCGCTGCGGTAGGCGGGGACGCCCATCGCGAAAACGCGATTGGGATTGCCGGGGTCGACGCGTATCTGCCCGAAGTACCACCCGAACGAGGAATAGAGATCCTCAAGGTCCTCGTCATTCGTCTGCGTCCAGGTGTCTCCCCCGTTGACGGACTTGAAGACGCCGGCGAAGTAGCCCGGGTCATCGGCGTAGATCGCGTAGATGACCGCCGGGTTGGATTCGCATACCGAGATGCCGATCCTCCCCACATCCGAGCCCGACGGCAGGCCGGTGGTCAGCTCATGCCAGGTTTCGCCGCCGTCGAACGACCGGTATATGCCGCTGGAATGGCCGGCGGACTTCCTGTAGTTGAGCCCGCGCACTCTCTCCCACATGGCCGCGTACACTGTGTCCGGCCTCTCCGGATCGACGGCGACGTCGGTGCCTGCCGTCGAGTCGCTGACTGCGAGAACCAGCTCCCACGACTCGCCGGCGTCAAGCGACCTGTATATGCCGCGTTCCGGGTTGGTGCCGAACAGCGCGCCCGTCCCCGCGACCCAGACGCGTTCCGGGTTCGCGGGATCCACCACTATGCGCGCGATGTATCTCGTCTCCTCGAGACCCTTATACGTCCAGGTCGCCCCGGCGTCGGTGGACTTATAGAGCCCCATGCCGAACCAGCTGAACGACTGGGCGTTGGCCTCGCCCGTGCCCACATAAATGACATCCGGGTCCTCGGGGTCGATGGCTATTGCCCCTATCGTGATGACCGGAAGGTCGTCGGTTATGGGAGTCCAGCTCGCGCCGCCGTCATCGCTGCGAAGCACTCCCCCGCTCGAGATGGCGGCGTAGATTACCTGGGTGTTCACGGGGTGGAATACGATGTCGCTCACGCGGGCCCCGATATTGGTGGGGCCCCTCTCCACCCATGCAGCGCTCAGGGCCGCCGGCATCTTCCGGGCGGCGATACGCATGGCCTGCGCCTGGACAACGGCCTGCTTGAGCTGCTCGAAATCGAACCTGTCATAAGGGTAGATACGCTGCCGCCACGCCCATTCGCTCGGAAAGGCCCCCGGCTCGTAACGCTTGCCCTGGGCCGCCCACTCCGCCTTCATGCTCTTCTTAAACTGCCTGGCCAGTCTCACGGACTCCTCAGTCGTGATTCTGCCTTCGTTCGCCGGCTCCATCGCGGCCCAGATGAAGGCCGCCACGGCGGCGATCGCTATGACTATGTAAACCGACCTGCGGGACATCGACCTGCTCCTTTCACAGCGGGCCCAACTCGGCCCTTGCTTACGGAGTTTTCATGGGATAATCTACATCATATTAATCATACCATAATCACCTTGCGTTTCCAACTGTCACCCGAGGAGGTCTGCAATGCCCGAGGCGCGCGATAAGGATCAGGATCACAACCTCTGGCTGCTGAGACACGCCAGGGACCTGGAGACGAGGTTCCTCGTCGGCCGCCGCGACAGGGCCGAGGACCTGGAAAGCGCCGTCCGCATATTCCTGGAATTCCTGAAAGGATTCGAGACACTGGAGGTCGCCTGCCCGAGCGTCACCATTTTCGGGTCCGCGCGATTCGAGGAGGGCCACAAATACTACGACCTCGCTCGGGCGGTCGGCAGAAAGGTGGCTGAGGCCGGCTTCCCGGTCATAACCGGCGGCGGCCCGGGGGTCATGGAGGCGGCGAACCGCGGCGCCCGCGAGGCCGGGGGCAAGAGCATCGGCGTCAATATCCAGCTTCCCATGGAGCAGGGACCTAATCCATATCTTGACGAATTCGTGGAATTCGACCACTTCTTCGTCCGCAAGGTCATGCTGGTCAAGTACTCCTGCGCCTTCATCGTCATGCCCGGCGGTTTCGGGACCCTGGACGAGGTCTTCGAAACCGCGACCCTCATGCAAACCGCCAAGATAGAGCACTTCCCCATCATCACCATGGGAAACGACTTCTGGGGACACCTCAGGAATTTCATAAAGAACTCTCTCATAGCGGAGGGAACCGTGAACGAGCAAGACCTCGACCTCTTCCAGAGCACCGACGACCCCGAGGAGGCGGTCTCCATAATCAAGAGGCATCGCGTCAGACAAGCCGGTGACAATAGTGGGGTCAGGTCTTGAAATGCACAACCCCATGGGGTCAGGTCTCAGGATGCACAGCCGCCTCTTTCAGTTGACGTACAGAGGCGCGGCTGGTAGAGTCTCGAAATGTAAACCGGCACAACACAAGGAGCATCGATGAAGAACCTGCTCTCCGCCTGGGCACTCGCCTCGGTTGTCGTATTCTCAGCCGCGGCGGGGAGCTCCTCCGCCTCATCGGCCTCGACTGGCGACCTGAACAACCTCAGGGCTTACGACACCCCCAGCGACGGCGGGGAAAGCGTGACTCTTGAGTGGGAGTCCGACGCCGGTGTCTTCGTCACCATAATGCGTTCCACGTCAGCCGACGGCGAGTTCGAACCCGCGGGCGAGACGATCGCCTCGGAAGGCGTTTACCTCGACTACAACGTTGAGGGCGACACGGGCGCGGAGTATTTCTACCGCCTTCGCTTCGTGACCGGCACGGACACTTCCCTGACGGCCGTCGCCGGACCGGCGGCCGCCAGGAGCAACTGGTTCAGGACGTATCGCATAAACGCACTCGTGCTGTTCGGACTCATGTTCGCGCTGGTTGTCTTCTATGTAGACGCCGCCAAGAAGGGCAAGAAGCTCTACATACGCAAGATACCGGGGCTTAACGCCATAGACGAGGCCGTGGGACGCGCCACCGAGATGGGAAAGAAGATGCTCTACATTCCCGGCATCCTCAGCCTGAGCGAGATACAGACCATCGCCAGCCTGTCCATCCTGGGCTATGTCGCCAAGCTGGCCGCCGTCTACGGGGCCGAGCTCGAAGTCCCCAACATCGACCCCCTCACCTTCTCGGCGGCCCGCGAAAACGTCAAGCAAGCGTACCTGGAAGCCGGCAAGCCCGACCAGTTCAAGGAAGACACGGTCACATACATAACTTACGACCAGTTCGCCTACGCGGCCGCGGTGACGGGCAAGATGGTCCGCGAGAGACCCGCGACCAACTTCCTCATCGGCGCGTTCTTCGCCGAGTCCCTGATCCTCGCGGAGACAGGACAGAGCACGGGCGCCATACAGATCGCGGGCACATCCTATGTGACGCAGCTCCCGTTCTTTGTGACGACCTGCGACTACACCCTCATGGGCGAAGAGCTCTTTGCCGCGAGCGCGTATCTCTCCCGGGAGCCTACACTGCTCGGGAGCATCAAGGCGCAGGACATCACCAAGGCGATCCTTATCATCATCATGTTTCTGGGGATCATACTGCTCGCTTTCAACCTGGATGTGATAAGGCCGCTCTTGAGAGCGCAGTAGCAACGCCTCAACGCAGTAACAGCTCAGCAGCGCCCCAGTTTCTTCATCACCGCGCGGATGGGCTTGGACTGCCCTATGACGTAGAAGTGGATGGCGGGGACGCCGCGGTCAAGGAGTTCCCTCGCCTGCGACGCCGTCCATTCGACCCCGGTATCCAGGGCACTGTCGGCGCCCCCCCGGCGTATCTCCTCCGAAAGGTCGAAAGGTATATCTACGTGGAATGTCTGGGGAATGGTCGTGAGCTGCTGCTTTGAACTCACCACCTTAAGACCGGGTATTATGGGCACCTCGATCCCCTCAGCGCGGCACTTCTCCGCGAAATCGAAGTAGGCACTGTTCTCGAAGAACATCTGGGTCACTATATATTCGGCCCCGGCGTCGACCTTGGCCTTAAGGTGCCTTATGTCGGTAAGCAGGTTAGGGGCTTCGTAGTGCTTTTCCGGATAGCCCGCCACGCCTATGCAGAAGTCGCTGGGCTCAGCGTCGAGGAGCTCCTCCAGGTACTTGCCCCGGTTCATGTTGCTCAATTGCTCGACCAGGTCCACGGCGAAGCGGTTGACGCTCCTCCCGTCCTGAACGGGTTTCTCATAGCTCGGCAGGTCGCCCCTCAGAGCAAGCACGTTCTCGATCTCCAGATACTGCAGCTCGATGAGGAAATCCTCCGTCTCCTCGCGCGTGAAATTGGCGCATAACACATGGGGCACGGCGTCTATCTCGTACTTCTTCTGGATGAGCGCGCATATGCCCAGCGTCCCCGGCCTCTTCCGCTTAACTTTTCTCTCTATACCTGAAGGGGTTTCCTCATAGAACGCGTCGGAGGCGTGGCTCGTGACGTCTATGAAGCGCGGCTTGAACTCGGTGAGATCATCGAGGACACGCAGCAGGTTCTTGAGCTTCCCCCCGCGCTGCAAAGGCACGATCTCGAAACTTATGAGGGGCTCGGTCGCCCTGTCCAGATGTTCGATTACTTTCAAAGTCCGCCCCCATGCCCTCCGACTCCGGAGGGCCCTTTCCCATTATCGGCCCCAGACGGCCTCCTGTATAGAGGATAAGAGGTCAGCATCTCGAGTCTGCGCGTCCCCTCGCTCGCCAGTATGCGCTCGAGCCAGGCCAGGTGCTCGTCCCCCGGATCCAGAAGGCGGTACTCCCTGGCCGGGTCCCCTATCAACGTGTCGAGGCCCCTCCCGACCGCAAGCGTAAGAAAGGCATTCTGCAGCGGCATGCGCACCTGCTTCGGCAGACCCGCCGTGAAGTTGGACAGTCCGATCAGGACGTGAGACTTTCCCATCTGCGGGTCGGATCTTACCGCCGATATGGTCTCGAGGGCCGCGTTCACCAGCCCTTCGATATCGGAAGATACCGGCGGCGTCCCCGGGTCTATGTAGATCTCGCCGGGGTCGAATCCCGCCTCCCGCGCCAAGGAGAAGAGACGCCTCGCCGTCGCCATGGCCTGCCCGGCATTGACGTTCCTCTCCAGGAACCCGTCATATAGCCGCTCCGACACGAGGAGCACAACCTGGCATTTGAGCCGCGACCTCAAGGCCAGAACGCGGCCGGCATTGGACTCGATCACGGAGTTGAGAATGGGTCCCGGCTGCCCCGCCTTTCCCCCGGCTTCGCATCTGGCGGCGCCGGCCCCAAGCAGAGCCGGGTCGGTGCTGTCTATACATAGCGGAATGGAGACCTCATCCCGAACGGCGCCCACAACGTCGCTCATTACCTCAGGAGACAGGGGGCCCACGTTCACGTCTATGTAATCGGCGCCGCACTCCTCCTGGATGCGCGCCACCTTGCGTATGCCCTTCAGGTCATGAGCGTCGAGCATCCTGCCGATCCGGCCGATGCTGTAGTTGATTCTCTCACCTATAATCGTAAGCCCACTCATCTTATTAAACGTATTAGCAGAAGCCGGCGGTCCGGGCAAGCCCGTAATCTCCCGGACCCGACTACAGGTGGTTGATGATGAGGGCGAGGCCGAATGAAATGCTCACCGTGCATCCTATGAGGATGAGGGTCAGCTTCAAGCCGATCATCCTGAAGAGCATCGCTATCGACGTTGTGCATATGGCAGTGGAGGTGAGCGAGAAGGCTATACCGGTGCCGACCGGAAAGCCGTGGTTCATGAGCGGCCTGAGGAACAGCACTTCGGCCCCGTTGCAGAAATAGAAGGGCACGCCCACCAGGATCCATCCGGCTATACCGGCCGCGCCTTTGCCGAAGAGCCCGTACAGCATCAGATCGCGCGTGCCGAAGTACTCAAGGGCCATACCCAGCGCGCCGGCAGCCAGCAGGAAAGGCAGCAGACCCTTGAAGACGGCGAAGGTCTGGAGGTAGATGTCGCTCTCCCGGGGGCCGCAGGATTTGGAGCACCCTCCGGCCAGAGCGCCGGCCTCCGGGGACTTACTTCTCCTTTCGAACGCACCCAGCACGACTGCCGTAAGTACAACCAGCACGAAGGATGAGAGTATTCTCAGCACACCGTACTTTAAGCCCAGGACCGAGAACGAGAGCACAATTATGTACGGGCTCAGGAGGGGCGCGGCCAGCACGAAAGACATGGTGGTCTGGAATCTCATCTTTCCCTTCATCGAAGAGAGAAGGGGAATGGCGGCGCAGGAGCATACCGGGATAAGCGAGCCGTAGAGAAAGGCCGTCACCGGATTGCCGGGAAGGAAGCGCTTGAGCCTGCTGGACTGCCGCGCGATGAGCACGGCTATAAACGTCCCCACGAAAACGATGATAAGCGTCTCAATGAGGTACTCATATGCGAGGAAGCCAGGGCGGGGAAGGATTCTGAAGAGGATGCACTTTTGTCTGTTGACGTACGAGATGTCCGCTGCTGCCCTGTAAACGATATCGGCAGCCCAGAGGACGGCGCCCCCGATCAGGCTGGACCTTATCAGGTTCCGTTTCAAATTCCCGGTCCGGGAGAGCCCCTTCTCGCCGTCAAGTCCGATTACAGTTTCCATCCCCCTGCCCTGGCCTCTTCCGAGAAGTCATAAGGCGCCGGCGGCAATCACGGCCTGGCCGCCGCTCGGGCGGAGCAACCGCTGCCGTTTCTGAAGGGGTCCCGCAGACGAGGAAGGCACTATCAGGAGTTTCGCAGACCGAACACCCATACTCGTAGTAGGAGTTCAGAGGTCCGCGGGACCGCACCCGACTGCCGCCGGCATAATATTCTATGTCAAGAGTATCCATCGCATTCTTCTCCATGCGCGGTCGAAGCCCGTCCTTTGCCATCCGCCGCATCCGACCGGCGTTGTCTTTACAGGGGATTTACTGCTGAGGTCAGACGCACGCTGCCCGTCTTCACCCGCACTATACCCACGATGCCCCTCTGTGGGAATACCTGAATATCGGCGGGCGGACACAAAAAAAGGGACGCCCGTGAGGGCGCCCCTTCGAGCGGGGAGTACTGCCTATGTTACTCCTGGAACCGCGCCTTGATCTCGCCCCAGGACGTGGGCTCAACCGCGTTTGGCGGCTCGCCCTTTACCGTGAGCTGAATATAGCAATTGTAGAAATGGCAATCCGGATCGAACCCTATGGCGATTACATTGTTTGCCCGGTACAACCCGACCGAGTCCATGAGCGCGTCGATCTTGGAGAACTCATAGTGAAGGTCCTCATGCGCGTACTTGCCATTGAGGTCCTGCCAGTCATCGATGAAGGCGCCCTGGCCGGCGAACGCGTCGACAAATACGTCGTCATTGTCCGACCCCTGTGTCACACCGAGAGGGGCGTCATCGAGAAGATGAAGGTAAAGGTGGTTCTCACTGTTGTCCCAATTGCTGATGGTGTATATCGACAGAATGACTTCATAGATGTTGTAGCCCGCAAACTCCGAGATGTCGACGCCCCAGGTGTAGTACTTGTCATGGGGAAGGTCATTGAGGTCGCCCGATGAGGGGAAGTAATTCCGCTCCAGGGCAAAGGCCTGAGCCGCGAATACCATCGTGGCCAGTACGGCTATCGCTATAACCCACTTCTTCATCCTGTACCTCCTCTGGTACATTTCTTTTTGCCTGCCGCTCCCGAATCGGCTCCGCCTGTCAGGCGTCTCCGAGGAGCAGTTACTCTATTTCCGGCAAGATGTAATTGCAGGCGACATGCCAGAGGAGTGATAGAAAATACAGAAGGCCTAAAACTTTATTTCACAAGCAATTATATAGAGTGCATGATGTTTTACTTGATATAAAAACAGATCCGAATCGGGCCAATTTCCCCAGGTCTGGGCGACCTGACCCAATTACGGGGCCGGCCGCGGCATGCTGCCCATCAGTCAGGCGGCGCGAGTCTCTTGAGGGATACAAGCTTGTCGTTTTCGTCTACCACCATCTCGAAGAAGCCCAGCACGCCGTCCTCCGAGACGAACTCCCGGAGGAAGGAAGCTGGGAAGCGGACGGTCTCGCCCTCGAAGGCCCTGGCGACCACCCACCTCGCCGACCCGGCATAATAGGACAGGTACTCCTGCTTGAGGATATTGAGTCTGAACCTGTACGTACGGAGCTTTCTCATACGGCCTCGATCAGCCCATCATCTCGCGGAAGAGAATCCACATTCCCTTCCTCCCCGAGGCGGTCCGGGGCGAGCGATCGTAGTAGATGTCAAAAACACGGCCCGCGGCCCTCACCCTGAAGTAATCCCGCCCGACTCCCCAGGAGCCCCTGCGCGCCGCCGCCAGGGCGTGGTCAGGCCGCATGTTGCGCGCCATCCTGCCCCTTCGCGTGAAATCATGCCACTCGCTCATAACCTCTTCGATTTCATAAGTCTCTCCGCCCCAGGCGAAGCGGTCGGGCGGGCCGGGCTTCTTCTCGAGAGCGGGGGGGGTGTCGAATTGCACTTCTATCTCTTCTCCGATGAACCGCGACTGTTCCATACAAGATCAGCCTAACGCTGGCGCAGGTGGACTTCAAGGTCCGGAAAACTGAAATCGACGAAAGGGACACCCTCTTCTATCCTCTCCCGCCTGCCTTCCATGTAGCGTCTGCACCAGGGATCATCAAGATTGTCGACGTCGAAGCTCCGGTGTATTACCGCGTAGAGGTCGATCTCGCGCAGCTTGAGGAAATAAGGTATCTCTTCAAGCCAGCGGCTCTGCATACTGCATTCGGCGGCATAAGCCGGGAGGAAATGCGACATGAACTCCCCCGTCAGCCCGGCCGGGTCGTCCTTGCCCACGATCATGTAGAACACGACCATGGCGATATCATACACGTACCACGCGTAGACGCAGTCGTCGAAGTCGAACAGGGTTATATTGCCCCTCTCATCGACGAAGAAGTTGCCTCCATGCGCGTCCTGGTGAATGAGGCCGTATGACTCGCCGCCCCTGGGCAGCCGTCTCAGGTGCTCGAGCACATCGGCGTATCTCTCCATAACCCGCGTCTGGGCTGGCGGCACGAATCTCTCCACCTCCAGCATCATCGGATGGTCCCATTCGGGCCTTCGCCAGGCGGGCCCGGGAGGCTCATATGACCTGCTGAGGGCGTGCATCTTTCCTATGAGTCGGCCGTACGTCGCATAGAGCTCGGGCGTCCAGCCGGCCTCATGCGGGCGCCTTCCCTTCGCCCTTACGAAGGCCGTCGCAAGGAATCGTCCGCCGCGGCCGTCATCGACCGGCTCCACCAGCAGGCCGCGCTCCGACCTTATGGCGCGCGCCACGGAGGCGCCGCCGCGGGCCAGGTAGTTTATGAAGTCCACCTCGCCGTTGATCATGTCCTCGCTTCGCCTTATGCTGTGGCCGACGCGGAGTATGTATTCGCCGTCTTCCCGATCGAATTCGTACATGTAGCTTTCGAAGCCGTCGAGAAGACGAATGCGGCCGTCGGCGATTCCATAGCGGCCCATGGCGTCTTTCAATATTCCGTCGCTGTATCTCTCCGTAATGCGCTTTTCCACGATTGAGGTTCCCGTGTCTGGAAATTGAAAAACTTATCCGGCCTGACGGCCCGGCGGGTTATATTAACAATGATTGGAGGGGGCCTGCAACGCCTTACATGCTTGCCTGACTACACCAGCAACGCCAGTCCCGTGGTATTCAGCCAAGTCGGGCGGCTGCAGGTCTGGCCCCTTGCCCCCCTCCAACCATTCGACGGGCCGCGGCGACGCCCCCCCTGTTGAGCGCCACCGCGTCCACGTTCAATATTCCATTGTCCGATGACTCATTTCAATACAACGGCTTTCCTCGTGGCCGTATATTCGCCCGCGCTTAAGGTGACGAGATAGACACCCGGGCTCACGGGGCGTCCCTCGAGATTATTGCCGTCCCACATGCTCGCGTGGGCGCCCGCCTCCAGATGCCCACGGGCAAGCAACGCGACCATACGGCCCGATACGTCATAGACGGCGACCTGGACTCCCATGGCTTCGGGAAGGTCGAAGCGCACGGTCGTAGACGCCGAGACCGGGTTGGGACCGGGAACGGCGAGGTGAGGCAGCTCCGCCTTCCGGCTGCCGGCGGGGACGCCGGCCTCTGGCTCTTTGAGCATGAGCAGCCAGGCGTCGTAGTCCCCCGCGGGGGTCGACCCGGTCTGGCCCGAGACGAGGTAATAACCCCCGCCCAGGTGTACTATGGAGTTCCCCCAGTCGGAGCCCGCGCCGCCGAAGGTCTGCTCCCATACCCAGCCGCTTCCCGGGACCCGCTTTATGAGGAGCAGGTCATTCGTCTGGTAAGTGGGCTCTTTGTCATAGCCGCAGAGCATGAACCCGTCCTCGGGCGTCATGCAGATGGAATTGCAGCGCTGATAATACGAACTGATGTATCGCCTGTATCCCAGGCTCGCGCCGTCCAGCCTAACCCTGAGGAATCCGGCGTCCAGAGGATCGCGCCCCTCAATCGCCCGGAAGGTGGCAACCACCATCTCCGTATCACTCCTTGCTATGACCCAATTGCCCCAGTCGGGGTTAATAGAGCCCGTGTCGCCGTAAGTATCGTCCCAGACGAGGCTGCCGGACGGCGTCACCTTGAGCACATAAATATCCATATTATCGGAATCGCCCCACTTGGACCCGCATATGCCTATATTGCCGTCGCCGGTTTCGCAGACGCTCTGGCCCCAATCGTACAGGCTGTCGCCGTATACGCGCGTCCACGCCGTGTCGCCGGCGCCATCCACCTTGAGGAGATAGAGGTCGCAGTAGCCCGAGCCGTAGGAGTCGGTCCGCCCGGAAACGGCATACTGGCCGTCGCTGGTGGCGCATACGGAAAGGCCCTCATCGGGCTCGCTGCCGCCGTAGGTGCGCGTCCAGACCGTGTCGCCGTCCGAGTCTATCTTTATGAGATAAACGTCTTCCGCGCCGGCCCCGAACGACGTTGTGTATCCGGTTATTATGTATCCGCCGCCATGCGCCTCGCAGACGCCGTAACCGTAATCCATCCCCGCGCCCCCGTAGGCCCGGGCCCACAGCGTGTCCCCGTCGGCGTCCGTCCTGACTGCGAACACATTCACGTCGGCCGGCCCCATGGAGTGGGTGTAACCGACGGCCAGCGCCCCGCCGTCCGCGGTCGGTATCGCCGAGCGGAAGCCGTCGTTGCCCGGCCCCCCGTAAGTCCTGATCCAGAGCGTATCGAGTTCGGCGCTCGCCGCGCCCGCGACGAGAACACCGAGGCAGAAGACAAGGATTGACTTCTTCATCATCTTTCTCCTTTCTGCGGTTCGCGGGTCGCGCGTCATTTCGCGCCTGCGCGTTTCTCGGCTACATATGTGCGAATCATCTCGCACAGGCGCCTGCTGTTGAGCTGGTTTCTGAGGCTGGTTATGAAGTTGCCGTCCATTAAGGGCGTATCCGATTCGCCCGCCCAGATCGCCCCGGCATCCAGGTACTCCTGGAGGTATTCCTCCTTGCCCGTCACCGTCACGCCGTTTATTACGCCGGCAGCCGCAAGCACCCTCGGGCCGCCGCACAGGGCCACGACGAGGAGGCTCTCGGACGCCGCCTGAGCCACGAGATCGAGCGCCTCGGGGCTGGCGAGAAGCTGGGCATGGGAACCGCCGGTCTGGATAATCCTCGAAGTGCTGATAAGCAGCACGTCGTAATAAGAGACATCCGCTATTTCGGTGACCAGCGTGTCCACCGTGATCGAGTCGCCGTAGTAGCACGGGGACACCTTGGGCGTAACGCCTACCGTCGTAATGTCCCAGCCGTAGAGCTCCATTACGTCACGGATGAGATTGTAGTTGGCCCCGTAGTGGTTCGCGACCATGATAAGCGCCTTGACCTCTCCGGGATCGCCGTTTGAGGCGGCCGCGGGGGCCGCACCCGGCCGAAACGAACCCGCCTGCGAGATCGCGAGCGCCGAAACGACCAGGATCACAAGAAGAGATAGCAAGAACCTCATTCCGTCCTCCTTCCAATCGAATACTTATCGCTTCTATTCCTCACAGGGGTATTCAAACAGGGGATTTCTGAAGCACCGGCTCTACTTCTGACTCAGCTCATCTTTCATATGCCGGAATCCGGGTGAGCTGAAAGGCTTTATGAACTTGAAATGAGACCTGTACCTTGCCTTTATCTTCTCAAGGCCAGCGCCGGCCTCCATCAGCGATATGAAATCCTCGGCGAGGAACGAATGCCTGAGATATGCCGCCAGGGTGCGGGCCAGGAAGGTGTTCGCCGACCAGGTGGCCTGCAGAACGCGGTCGTCATCCGGTGTAAGCACCGCGAGCAGCAGCTCCTCTCCGTCTGTCGAGACCGTTATCCAGTTGGCGGGGACATGCTCGAGGAATCCGAAGCCCTCATAGGTGTGGGTCATGCGCGCGCCCGGGATCCTGTCAGGAGCATAGACGTCTATCGCCACTTTCTTGCCCCGCGCGATAGCCGCCTCAATGTCCCCGCGCAACTTGTCCAGGGCAAGTGGGAAGACGTCGACCAGCGCGAACTCCTCACAGGACGCGAGCATGGTCCGCGCCCGCTCATAGACCTGGTCAACGGTCTGGAGCTGATAGATCCGGTAATCCGGAGCAGGCGGCTCAAGCGCCTTAAGGGCTTCATTGGCCCTCTTCTTCCCCCTCAGGAAGCGCTGCTCAAGCTGGCTCAGGAACTCCGCCGGCGGCACGGCGCGCCACTGGCTCCCCTTCTGGCTGTCCACCTCCAGGGCGCCCTTCGACGCCAGCGTGGCCAGCACCTTGTAGGTGGCCCCCCGCGTGCGGTTGATACCCTTGGCGATCTGGTATCCCGTGGCCGGTGAGGAGTGAACCAGGTACACATAGACCTCCGACTCGACCCTTGTGAACCCGAGGTCTTCAAGCGCCTGTATGCTCGCCTGACTGCCCACTCGACCCTCCGCGTTGCCGGGACTTAATTAGTAGTCTATTAATAGTATACTATTTTTGAGAAAAAGCGTCAAGCGGGCATTTGGCCGATACATGGAAGTTGCACGGCATGGAAGTGACACAGCACTGGGCCTGGGGCATTTCTCCAACTCCGGCTCACCCAGTGCTGCGTCACGTCGTTTTGCGCGCCACGTCTACTTCAGGCGCACGA
>JASFEA010000012.1:0-38005 GCA_050125095.1 bacterium | reverse complement strand
TTCGGAGCGCCTCGAGGCGGAGGTTCAGCCGGCCGGTACGATGTCTCCGCTCAGGGCTTCCTGGACGGTTGCCGCCAGTGCGCCTTTGCTGAACGGCTTCAATACGAGCCCGGCCATACCCTCCTGGACGATTTCCTTGGCTTCGCCGTCTGCGCCGTAACCCGTGGAGAGTACCGCGCGTATATTCGGGTCCATCTCGCGCAGGGCACGAAAACATTCCCGGCCGTTCATCTCCGGCATTACCATGTCGATGACCACGAGATCGATTCGGCCGCCATGATCCCTGTAATAGTCGACTGCCTCAAGGCCATTTGACACCGTGACGACTTCATAGCCGCAGATTTCGAGCATGCTGCGCGCCACGTCACGCACCGTTTCTTCGTCGTCCACAACCAGAATCCGCCCCGTCCCCGAATCGGGGGCCGGTGCCGCAGGAGGAGGCTCTTCATCACGCACGGCGTCACTCTCGAGCGGGAGGTACACTCTGAATGTCGCACCCTTGCCGGGGGCGCTGTCTACCCTGATGAATCCGCCGTGATTCCTGACCGTGCCGTAAATCATGGCGAGCCCCATGCCCGTCCCGCGCCCCTTGCCCTTGGTTGTAAAGAAGGGCTCGAAAATGCGCTCCATGTTCTCCGGCTTTATTCCCGTCCCGGTGTCCTCTACGGTCAGCACGGCGAATCTCCCCGGCCTTATGTCCGGTTCAGGCAGCGAGCGCGAATCTGCGAACTCCTCTATTCCGGTCTTGAAGACAAGTTCGCCGCCCGAAGGCATTGCATCCCGGGCGTTTAGAGCCAGGTTGAGAAGCACCTGTTCAACCTGTGCCGGGTCGCCGGTGATTATGATATCCTCCGCGTTCATCTCGCATGACAGGTGTATTCTCTCGCTTACAGTCTGCTGCAGCAACGAGATGACTTCCCTGATAACGGCGTGGGCGTCCACAGGCTCCCGGCGTTGCCTGCCCCGCCTCGCGAATCCGAGAAGCTTGCGCGTGAGGTCCGACGCGCGCTCCGCGGCCCTTTCGATGGCCTTCGAAGAGTCGTGAACGGTGGTCCCCGGCTCCGCAGTCAACCTGAGCATATTGGCGTAGCCCAGGATGCCCGTGAGCATGTTGTTGAACTCATGTGCGATGCCTCCCGCGAGCTCTCCGATGGCCTGCATCTTGACGCTCTGGCGCAGCTGCTCCTCGAGCCTCTTTCGTTCCGAGACATCACGGGTCACTCCCAGTATATAGAGCGGGTTTCCATTGTCCGCGTAGACGACCGATATCCGGGTTTCCACCGGGACAATCACCCCATCCCTGCATACCAGGTCCATCTCAGCGGTGAGCGTTTCGAATGCTCCATCCTTCAATTCCTCGACGATGCTCTCCATGATGACCCTGGCTCTCTCCAGTGACTCCGGCGCCAGCATGTCTTCCAGGGACATCCGCATAGCTTCGCCGGGAGTGAAACCGGTCAGATTGCGGATGGAAGGGCTCATATAGCGGATCTTCCCGAAGTCGACGTCCATAGTCCAGATTACATCGGAGATGTTCTCTGCCAGAAGGCGGTGCAGCCCCTCGCTTTCCCTGAGCGCTTCTTCTGATTTGAACCGCCCGAGCAGACCGCTCAACTGGGCTGCAACAGCCTCCAGCATGTCGCGCGCGGGGAGCGGTATCTCCTCATGGGTGCGCGAGGCGATATTGAGCGCCCCTATCACGGCCCTCTCATGCTTCACCGGAATTATCGCGATGCCTTTGAGCCCTTCCCGGGCGTCGACGTCCCCCTGGTTGGTTTCGAGATTGCTGTAAGTCGCGTACACCGGCTCGCCCCCCATCACAATACGCGTATTCGGGCTGTCCGGGGCATAGTGGGAGGCATTCCGGATGAAATCGTCTGAAAGCCCCCGATGCGCCAGGAGATCCAGGTAGCCGCTCCGCTGATCGACCCTGTAGAATCCGCCGCAGTCGATGCCATCAATAGAGCTTACAGCTTCGAGAAGATAGTCCAGGGCCTCCTCAATCCGAGTGGTAGACCCGATCCTGACGGCTACGTCCCGCTGTATTCGAAGCAGCTGCTCGGCCCGCTCCCGGTCGGTTATGTCTTCAACCGCCGTCATGGACTCCTCGTTGTCGCGCAGCGCCTGGTTCATGCGTCTCCGGTCCATCGCGCCCGCGAATACCTCTCCGACGACGGCCAGAAGTGCCACGCAGTCGCCCGGGAGCGACATCTCGCCGTCAGGCGAATCGAAGGCCATGAAGCCGATGAGGTTACCATGCCGGCTCAAAGGGACCGCGACGCTCGAGCGTATTCCCATCGACTCGAGATGTCGGCGCTCCCGCCCGCCTTCCTCCGGTATATCTTCGAGCTTTCGAATGACGATACTCTGGAAGCGGCGGAGGTTGTCCATATACCAGGGGAAGCTCTCCACTTCGACATTTTGCATGCGGTCTCTATGAGAGTCCGTCCCCTCCGGGTGCCACTCATGGGTACTGTCGAACCTCGATTTCTCGCCATTGAGTATGAAAACCTGTCCCCGGTGCGCGCCGATGAACTGGCCTATGGATTTCAACGCGCCTTCTATACCCTGGTCGATCTCGTCCATGGGAATGCCGACGAATACGGATGCTATGGTCGTCACGATCTGGTGGAACTCAATCAGGTGACGGTAGTCTGCTTCACTTCCCTGATGTCCTTCGCAATCCCCCGACATGGAGAACCTCCTCGCAAATTCCTGTGGTGCTGCGCAAATCCCCGGATGCAGTTATGCTCGTGTCCCATCTTCTTATCGGCAAAAGGGCGCAAGACTTAAACAACATGGTTCGCAAAATACCGCAATCCACGCCCCTGCATTCAACTCGATTCGGCGGGTAATACCTTCATTTCTCTGGAATTATGCCGATTATTAAGTGGGGAACGATATAGCGTTCGAGGGGGACTCGCATTCGGCGGAGTAGACCTTTCTCCGCACGGGATTCCGGTTCAGCCTATGACCGACGACAGAAGACTATATCCTTTTTCATGCCCCGCCATTCTCGTACTTGCGCACAGCGGCGAGATCATTAAGGCGAACCGGCGCGCTTCGAGCCTGCTTGGCGCGGCGATTCCGGAGCTCGAGGGCTCGCACATCTCCCGCTTCCTGGGCGGGCGGCTCGACTTCAGTCAAATCAGTGCTATGATCTCGGACGACGGCTCAGCCGGAAGGAAACCCATAAGCCTGACCGCCGCGGACGGGGCCACCTTCGACGCTCATCTGTCGGGCCTCGAACTCCCCTGCGCCTGCGGGGGCGACACGCATATCATCTGCGCGCTCAATGCGGGTGATTCCACCGGGCACAGTGTCGAGCCCCCCGAAAGCGTCGTGCAGCCGGAGGACCTGGCCGACCTTCTTCCCGAAATCGTCTTCGAGATGGACCTGGACGGGAAATTGACATTCGTGAACCAGAAGGGCTACGAACTCACCGGCTATACGCCCGAGGACTTCGAGAGCGGGCTGAAGGCCGTCGCGATTATCGCGCCCCGGGATCGGGCCGCGGCCACGCGGAACATCTCTGCCATCCTCTCAGGCAGTACCGGCGGGCCGCATGAATATACGGCCGTCCGAAAAGACGGCACTGAGTTCCCGGTGCTGATCCACTCCGCTCCCATCTACCGCGACGGCAAACCTGCGGGCTTAAGGGGAGTCATTATCGACATGACCGAGCGGAAACGCGCCGAGACCGACCTCCGCATCGTCGACAGCGCAATGGCATGCTCCATCAATGCAATAGCCATCGCGGATATGGAGGGCAGGCTGACATATGTAAACGCCGCATTCATAAGGATGTGGGGTTACGAAAGCGAAGTGGAAGTGATGCGAAGGCCCGTTATAGAGTTCTGGGAAATGGCAGACAAAGCCAGGGAGGTCGTGACCGCACTCCACCGGGACGGCGGGTGGATAGGAGAGCTCGTGGGCCGGCGCAGGGACGGTTCGACATTCGAAGTCGATACGGCGGCCACCCTTGTCACCGACAAGCAGGGCAACCCCATCAGGATGATGGCCTCTTTCATAGACATAACCAACCGGAAGCGCGCCGAGCGCGAGCGCGAGCAGGAACTCATGCGTCGCGAGAAACTCCGCGGGGCTCTCGAGATGGCCGGAGCCGCCTGCCATGAGTTCAACCAGCCCATGCAGGTCATCTCCGGCTACGCCGAGCTCCTGCTGCGGGACAGGGGGGAAACCGGCCCGGGCTCTGACGAGCTCAGGAGAATAAAGGCAGCCAGCGACAGAATGATCGCCATCTCGAGAAAGATCCAGCAGATAACGCGATACGAGACCCGCGAATACGTCGGCGGAGCGACAATCATCGACATAGACAAGTCCTCCTGTCTCAAGGGTCCGGACGAGCCGCTCAAATAGGCCCGTGCCCCGGCGGCGCGACCGCACCCGACGGCGCTTTCTTCATCCGATCGAGTTCTCATGACAGCTTATGGCGACCCCGCGCATCTAAAACACCGGGCCGGAGTAGTGACGTATGCACGGCCGCGTGGCCGACGGGGCCGTAATAGAGCTGAAATCGCGAGGTGAACAGGGCATGGCGGGAGAGCAAGGCAGGAACCGCCTTTCAGGCGAGAAGAGCCCGTATCTTCTTCAGCATGCGGACAATCCCGTGGAGTGGCACCCGTGGGGCCGGGAGGCCTTCGAGCTGGCCCGGGCCCAGGATAAACCCGTCTTCCTCTCGATCGGCTACTCCACCTGCCACTGGTGCCATGTAATGGAGAGAGAGTCTTTCTCGGACCCCGGGATCGCCGGCCTGCTCAACGAGCACTTCATCTGTATAAAGGTCGACCGCGAGGAGCGGCCCGACATCGACAACATATACATGAGCGCGGTCGTGGCAATGACGGGCCGGGGAGGCTGGCCCCTGACTGTTTTTCTTACCCCAGATCAGAAGCCGTTTTTCGGAGGCACCTATTTCCCTCCCGAAGATAGATGGGGGATGAGCGGCATCAAGACCGTGGTCACCTCCGTGGCGGATGCCTGGAAAAACAGGAGAGCGGAGATAGCCCGGTCCGGAGAGCGGCTCACAAGGGCGCTCGGGGCGCAGGCGGCCGGTGGCGGGCGCGCGGCCCCCCTCGGCGAGAGCACCCTGGACCTTGCATACTCACATTCCCGGGCGACATTCGACGAGGACAGCGGCGGCTTCGGAGGCGCCCCCAAGTTCCCCATGGGGCATAACCTCTCATTCCTGCTCAGATACGCCATGAGGGCGACCGAATCCGATGCCCTGGCGATGGCAGAGAAGACCCTCAAGGCCATGGCCGCAGGCGGCATGTACGATCAGATCGGAGGCGGGTTTCACCGTTACTCCACCGACGACGAATGGCGCATACCTCACTTCGAGAAGATGCTCTATGACCAGGCGATACTCTCCAGGGCGTACCTCGAGGCCTACCAGGCCACCGGGGACGGCCACTATGCGCGCGTCGCCCGTAAGACGCTGGACTACGTGCTCAGGGACATGACCGACGCCCGGGGCGGTTTCTACTCGGCGGAGGATGCGGACTCGCCCCTCCCGGAAAGGCCTGAAACCAGGAAAGAGGGCGCGTTTTACCTGTGGACGCTGGACGGGATCCGGGAGGTCCTGGGCGAGAAAAAAGGCGATGTCATCTCATATCATTACGGCATTCTGCCAGGAGGCAATGCCGTCACCGACCCGCACGGCGAGTTCCGCGGCAATAACGTCCTCTACGTGGCGAGCACGCTGGAGGGCACCGCCCAGCATTTTGACATGGACGTGGACAGGGTCAGGGCCGCGCTGGAGACATCCGGCAAGAGGCTGCTGGCGGCGAGAGATAAGAGACCGAGGCCGCATCTCGACGATAAGATACTCACCGACTGGAACGGGCTCATGATCGCGAGCCTCGCCTTCGCGTCAAGAGTCCTGGGCGATGCCGCATACGGCGACGCGGCCGAGCGCTCGGCCCGCTTCATACTCGAAAACCTCGTCGGACGTGACGGGCGCCTGCTTCACCGTTATCGCGACGGCGTATCGGGCATCGAGGCCACAATCGATGATTACGCATTTTTCATACACGGGCTTATAGATCTATATGAGGCCACGTTCGACGCAGCATATCTTGAGGAGGCGATCAGGCTCGCCGGCATTATGCGGGACCTCTTCTGGGACGGGAAGTCAGGCGGATTCTACTTCACGGCGGAGGGCTCGGAGGAGCTCATCATCCGCACCAAGCAGGTATATGACGGGGCCATCCCATCCGGGAACTCCGTGGCCGCCCTCGACCTCATCAGGCTCGGCAGACTTACGGCAAGGCCCGAATTCGAGTCCCTCGCCGGCGACCTCATGAAAGCCTTCTCCGGCGATATCGGCGCCATGCCCGGCTCTTATTCCTTCATGCTCGCGGCGCTCGATTTCGCCGTGGGGCCGTCCCGGGAGATTATCCTGGCGGAGGGATCCGGGGGCGCCGGTGTACGCGATATGCTGGGCGCCGTATATGCGAGTTTCATTCCCAACAAGGTCGTGATGATGAAACCCGCCGAGGAGGAGACCGCCACGCCGATTGTGGGCCTGGCGCCGTTTCTGTCCGGGCACAGCGCAGTTGACGGCAAGACGACGGCCTATGTATGCACCGGCTTCGCCTGCGCAACGCCGGCCACGTCCACAGCGGACCTCAAGGCCCTGCTGGCTGAACAGGGCGCATCGTAGACCTCCCGGCAGCCCGCCTCGAAGCGCGCCGCCCGTCAGGCTGCCGTCCCGTCTAATCACCGTCCCGTCTAGCTACCGTAAACACCCTCCAGGCGCTCTATCTCGTCCGCAAGGTCTTCAACGAACGTCGACGATGACGGGTTCTGCACGTTCCCGCCCAGCGAGTCCACCTCGGCGTTGGCTAGATCGTACTGGCCCAGGCCGAAATGGCTCTGCGCCATTATGAGATGAAGGTCCCGCCAGTCGAAGTCGGTATCGTGTTCGAACTCGTACCTGCGGTCATGATTAAGCGCAGTCGTCGCCGTCGAAACGGCATTTGCGAATTCAGGCGGGTCAACGTCCCTGTACACGGGGGCTCGCCCCGCATGGGGGTCCCCGGTCATGCCGTTCGAGATAGAACTCCCGAAGTGGGTCAGAGCCCTTGCAAGGGAATCCAGCTTGGCGAAGCTCCACCCCAGGCCGTTGTATGCGTCCGCGTATTCATCATCTATCGCTACTGCTTCATTGAACTTGCCTATGGCCCCCGTGTAATCACCTGCCTCGAATAGGGCCCAGCCTTCATCGGTCCTGGACTCCGCCGTGGCGCCGGGCCCGGCTCCGCCGTCTCCCCCGCACCCCACGGCCAGAGCAAGTGCGCATAGAGTACCAGCCAAAATCGCGCGCCTCATTCGAATTACCTCCTATCGTAAGAGAATCATCTTCTTTGTAACTACCTTCGAGTCGGTGCGGACCCTGTAGAGATATACGCCGCTCGCCACCCTGTTGCCGTCGGCGTCATGACCGTCCCAGTCTACGCTGCGCCTGCCGGGCAGCACCGTATCGTCAAACAGAGTCCTTATTATTCGCCCGTCCACCGACACTATATCAACTTTCACGGTGCCGAGCCGCGGCATTTCAAATGCGATGGTCGTATTGCCCACAAACGGGTTGGGCACATTCTGGAAGACGGCAAGGTCGCCTTCGCCGTAGACCGGCGTTTCTATATCCGCCCTCCACACCAGGCTGAAAGAACCCAGCCGGTCCACATGCGACACTATCCTGTTCTCGCCTTCAGCGATGTAAGACTCTATCGGGACGGCTTCTCCGTCCTCAACCCTCGCCAGCGAGAGATGCTCGGGGGAAGCCAGGTCGTCCGATAGCAAAATGGACAATTCCGCGAAGTCGCCGAGACCGGCCGACGGGGAGAACTCGTAGATAATGTCCCCGTTCGGCCCCCACTCTTCGAGCACAATGACGTACATGTCGCCGCTTACCGAAGAGCCGGGTATATTGACCTGGCAGAGCCCGTCGAGACTCCTGGCCACGCCGCCGCTTCCGGCGAGGACAAAGGTCGACGAGAAGTTGCGTTCGGTCCAGCCGTAGTTGTCATTGACATCCCTTCCGTAGGCCCTGATGGACACCGAGCCCGTCCCATAGAGGTCATAGTCGCCCCGGTACACTCTCTCCGAAGCGTCGGTCACGTCCATATCCAGGGTATGCGTGCCGTTCACGACCACTACAAGGCTGGTATCGAAGATGGCTTCGGCGGGAATGACGAAGACATCCAGGTGATTCGTGAGATAGGGGTTCTGGAATACCGAGATGTCGAATGTGGGCGCGATTTCATCATAGGGGGTGGCGCTCGCGGTCACGCCGCCGGAATAATTGTCCTCCTCGTCATAGGCGAACGCGGCATAGTAGTATGTGGTCCCCACAGTGAGCTCCGAGTGAATGAAGGAGTCGGCCTGTGCGGGAGCCCCGTCGAACATGCCTCCGGCGCCATTATCCACATAGCTGCCCTCGGTCTCGTCGTCGGGGTAGGCGGTGGCTGAGTACCTGATGTGCACACCCCGGGCATCGCTCGCGCTCGCGCGCGTCCAGCGGAGCTTCACAGTGCCGTCATTGAGCGCAAGCGCCGTGAATCCGCCGGCCGGGCCCGGCGGTATCGTGTCCACCGGCGTTGCGCTGGTCGTCAGGGCCGCCGCATAATTGGGGACCTCGTCACCCGCGAAGGCGGCGTAGTAGTAGAGCGTGCCGTTGTCCAAACCCGTGTGCGCGAAGCTGTCCGCGGTTGCGGCGTCCGCCTCGAACATGCCGCCCGAGCCGTTTTCCACGGCCAGTCCCGCTGTGGGTGATGAAGGATAGGCGCTTGTGGAATAGCGTATGAGCGTGTGATCGAAGTCGGCATCGTCGGGGTTGGTCCACCGCAAGGTCACCGTGGTGTCCCCCGCCGTCGAGGAGAAGGCCACAACGGCCGGCGGAGCTATGTTATCTTCCGGGTCGCCCGCTGCGCTGACGCCGGCCGCGTAATTTGGCATCTCGTCACCGGCGAAGGCCGTGTAGTAGTAGATCTCGTTATTGTCGAGCCCGGTGTGGAAGAAAGTATCCACGGAGGCCCGGGCGCCGTAGAACTTCCCGCCCAGGCCATTCTCTAACGCGCTGCCTTCGCCCGGCCCCGCCGGATATGCCGTCGTCGAGTACCGGATCAGCGTATGGTCGAAGTCGTAGTCGTCGGGGTTGGTCCATATAAGAGCGACCGTGGTGTCACTGCCCTCCGCCGTGAACTGGGTGACGGGGAGAGGCGGGTCCTCATCGAAAGGAACGGCCGATGCGATCACCCCGGACGAGTAGTTGTACGAGCTGTCGAAGGCAAACGCCGTATAATAGTAAGTCGTCAGGTTGGCGAGGTCCTCATGAATGAAACTGTCGGATGACGAGTGTTCATTGGGGAAGGCGCCCCCGGCCCCGTTCTCCACCGGGCTTCCCGCCGACGGGCTACCGGGGTAACCCGTGGTCGAGTAACGTATGACCGTCCTGGCGAAATCCGCGTCGCCCGGATTGGTCCACTCGAGCATCACGCTCTCGTCGCTGGGGGTTGCCGTGAATATGGTAACCGCGCCCGGCGGAAGCGTGTCGCCCTTGACCGGCAGGGCCGCAGCAGCCCAGAAACCGTCAACCAGGCCGATTGCTCCGCCGGAGGCTGCCGGCCCGACAGGCCCCTGCCCGAAGGTATCCGATATTACAAACGACGCCGACTGGCTGCTCCCGCCACCTCCACTCACAACATCCGCAGCCATCTCCGTATCCGCGATGACGGTGCCGGCAACCGCCAGCAATGACATCACACTTATCGCAAGGAGGGCAAGCGGCACCCACCTCACGCTGTCTCGCGTGGGTAGCATTTTTCCATCCTCCTGTTTATGGTCAATGGGTGCCATTATTGCTGCTGCTCCTCGACTATCTGCTCCAGCTCTTCAAGCCTGGCTCTCATCTCGGCCATTTCCTCTTCTATCCTCGCCCTGTTGGCTGCCTCGGACTCCTGCCGCTCGGCTTCTTCCTCGACCTCCGTCAAGGGAAGGGCCGTCCCGGTCTGATTTTCAGGGGCGGTGGGCCCCCCCGGAGCCGGCGGGTCCACTGTTCCGTAATTGGTCGGGAAGTATATGACGGAGAGCTGAGCCTCATAGACGGAGAAGCTCCCGGTAAATACCTCCCCCACCAGATAGAAGGTGTCGCTGCCCGTGGACGTAGCAATTATGGATTGAACCGTTACCGGGAAGTAATAAATGCCCGTCGGAGCGTTAGGGGAGAGATACAGGCTGTAGTCCTGGGATGCAGGCAGCGTGAGAGAGGACGTGGTAACCCCGAATATCGCAGAGCTGGTTGTGCCGTTCGTGTGACTTATCCGAACCTCGCAGGACCCTATCACCAGGCAGTAACCCGCAGCCGGATTGACTATGGCTCTCGATTCGATGTTAGTCGGACTGGTGGAAAGGGTCAGGGTCGGGCCATCGCGGTTCGCGGACGCGACGCCGGGTTCGTCCTCGAGCTCGGGCGCGGATATGGCGTCACTGGGAAGCTGTACCGAGTTATCCCCGGAGGTGGACATATCAAAGACGGCGCTCCTGCTGCTACCGGAGATACTCATGTGCGGGTTCCCTGTGTTGTTGTAATTGCCGTCGACCAAGAAGCCGTTATAGCCCGAACTCCTAGATACCACAAGGTAGCCGCCGGTACCGTTAAAATCGGCTTCCATTCCCGCTATACCACCACCGGCCTCGTCATAACACCACACTCTCCCGCCCATGGTAAAGTACTGATCGGCTTTCACAATAGGGGCCGAAGCCGCACCCGAGTTGATCTCCAGATGGCCAACGGTCGAACCTTCTCCCAGGAACAGGCTGTCGGCCAGGATATTGCCATCGACTTCGAGCTTCTGGTCGGGGCTCGTGTTGTTGTTTCCGATCGCCACATCGCCGTCACCGGCTATATACAGCTTGGTCCCGTTGCTTGTCCCGAGGCATAACCCCAGCCCCGGTTCCTGATTGTAAAGGAAGCCGACGGCAGCTCCGTTCAATCCCAGTATGAGGCCGTCGGTGCTATTGGTTCCGCTGGGGGTGTTGGTCACCTGAAGATAACAGGTCGAACTTCCAGGCTGATATATCTGCAATTCCCTTGCCGGATTGAGAATCCCCAATCCCAGTCTCTTGAAGCTCGCGTCGAAATGGACCCAATCACTGCCGCCGTCCACCCCGATGTAGAGGTCATCGTCGGGCCTGATATAGATATCATCCTCGGATGTGAGGTGCAGGTCATCGCTCGAGTGATATACCCTGGTGTTATCGTCACCGAAGGCGATGTCACCGCCGCTGTCAAGCCGGATGTCGCCCGATACGTGGAGTTTTTCCTCAGGGATGGTCGTTCCGACTCCGACCTTGCCCGTGTTGTCCACATACACGACGTCGACGGGGTCGCCGTCCGCCGCGTCCAGCGAGTGGCCGTCCCCGCTGCCACCGGCCTCGTCGGAGCCGTCCGCGAATCCCGCCGGGACGTTCTTGAGCTGCGACCAGTCGACCGGATTCGACGGGTCATTGATGGTGCCGATCCCGCTAAGGGCGTCGGCCGTGGCGTAGTCGCCGGCCGGCAGCCCGTCCAGGTTCTCGGCGTTCATGGCATTAAACGCATACGGCGAGCTGACGAGCTCGCGCCGGGGATCGAGGGTCTCACCGTCGATCACGACCTTGAGGTACGCCGGGCCGTCGAAGTCTATGTCTATGGGATTAACGCTTCCCAGGACGGCCGCAAAGACTCCGTTGGTATCAGCCTGAACCGAGGTCGTCTCGGTCCAGAGAAGCGACCCGCTTACCGGATCGTCGTAGATGCTGAAGACGGCCGAGTGGGAGCCCGGAAGGGGCAGACCCGTTCCCGCGTCTGTAAGCCTCCCCTGGTAATTGATTTTCTGGGGTATCGCAGCCATGACAAGGCCCGCGATGAGAGTCGAAACGGCCGCCACGGCGAATGCCGCCGCCAGGCCCTTCCTGTTCCTTGGCATTTTCTATCCTCCTGGACTGATGTTCGCTGCGCCATCTGCCTGTGTAACCGGCATGAGCCCCATGCCGGCCTGATTCCGCACGAATTCCCCCGCGGACAACACCTCCTTTCGGAGACTTCTTATTGACGTGTGTGATTTATTGCCTATGGATTGCTCAAGGTCCCCGATGGGGCCGGGAATGAGATAACATATGGAGTGGGGTGCCCGGACAGTCATATGCCGCGAAATACCCCGATGGTCTGCGCAGACATCGAACAAGAGAATCCCGCTATCCCTGCTCGCGGCTTCGAGCTTGGCAGATTCGCATTGTCAACACTGGGCACTTGATTTATCCACCTTGAGGGGGCGCGAGTCAAGAAAAATCCTTGAGACGCGCTACCCGTTGAAGCACGGACGGCGCGGTGGTATTATCTCAATTATGAAAGCCGGCAACCGAATCCCGGACTACTACCGCGAGACGTACGTGCCCTGGTACAGGTGGTTTTCGAGGTACTATGACCTGTTCGTCCCGCTGCTGCTCTTCATGCTTAACGGCGGATTCGGAGGCGAGCGAAGGCTCCGGGAGCTGGTGATAGACCGGCTTGAACTCAAGCCCGGCGACAGGGTCATCGACATATGCTCGGGCACGGGGACGCTGGCCATAATGATAGGCAACAGGCTCGCGGGTCTGGGGCAGGGTTCCGGGCCGGCCCCCGGCGGGGTCGCCGGGATAGAGATATCGGACCGCCAGATGGCCGTGGCGATGAACAAATCGATCCCGGCCAACGTCGAACTGGCGAGGGCCGACGCGCAGGCCGTCCCGTATCCGGATGCCCGATTCGATAAAGGAGTGATCTTCGGCGCCCTGCACGAGATACCGGGGCCGGCGAGGCGCAACATACTCGCCGAAGCCTATCGCGTGCTCAAGCCCGGCGCACGCATGGTCATTCTCGAACACAACCGGCCGGAGGGGCGGTGGCGCGCGCTTTTCTACAGGCTGCTTGAGCGGCCCACGCCCGAGTACCCGACCTATTCCGACCTGCTGGAGAGCGGCCTGTCGCGCGAGATTGCCGAAGCGGGATTCCGGGTCATGAGCACAGAGGCGGTGGCCTCCCAGTTTTTTCAGGTTGTCGTCGCCCGGAAGCCGTGATTTCCCGCTACGCAGGCTGCTTACCATACATCTAAGAGGTGTCGGGCACAGAGCATATCGCTTGTCTAATTCCGGGAAGTGGCTTAGAATATCCGGGACGATAATCCCGATTACCCATAAGACCGAATATGAAAGGAGTGCGACAATGGTCGACGACAAGGCTGCCCAGGCGATGAAGACCGCCATAGAGATGGAAGTGTCGGGGTACAAGTTCTTCATGGACGCCGCCGACAAGGTTGAGAGCGATGTAGGCAAGAAGATGTTTACCCGGCTCGCCAATGAGGAGATAGAGCATCAGAGGACCTTCCAGAAGATATTTGATGAGGTGTCGGGCGGCGGCGAATGGAAGGCGGCGGTCAAGAACGTCCAGCCGGCCAAGCGCGTCCCCTATTTCGATGAAGCGCGCGAGCAATGCGAGTGCAAGAACTTATCCGTCGAGCTCGATTTTCTGAATAAAGCTCTCGAACTCGAGCGGAGTGCGATGCAGTTCTTCGATAAAGCCATAATAGAAGCGGGCAATCCTGAAGCAGCGGAAGTCTTCAGGCGTATCAGGGATGAGGAGCAGACGCACTACGACCTCATCCAGTCGCAAATCGACAACCTGACCCACAACGGATACTGGTTCGACGTCATGGAGTACAAGATGGACGGCCAGTTCTAGATTTGCTTCGCACTGAACGGGCAGGCCGGTTCGAATGGAGTCGATAGGCCTGCCCGGCGGTGTATCCGCCCCCTACCGGCGGGCTGGAACCCCGGCGTTTTCAGGAGGTTACATCCCCCGGAGGTCCCCTGACGTTCCCCTTTGAGGAGGATAAGCATGCCCGATGAAGTCCGGACCACGATTGAATCCTACGACAAGATCGCAAGCGATTACTGCAGGCATACTCTGCGCGACGAGTTCCGCCGCATTGAAGAGGATTTCCTTGAAAGATTCCTCCGGCTGATGGGCCGTAAGGCCCCGCTGATTGCCGACGTGGGGTGCGGGGACGGAAGGGACGCGGGACATCTCATCGCCGGGGGAGCGCGCGTGCTCCTCGTCGATCTCTCGCGGGGCATGCTCGCTGAAGCGGCCAGAAGGGTCCCGGAGGGCATCCACCTTAACATGGACGTGCGCGGCCTGGCTCTGCTCGACGGTTACCTTGACGGTTTGTGGGCAAGCGGCATTCTCTACCATCTCCCCAAGCGCGACCTGCCGGCTGCCATGACCGAAATACACCGGGTGATAAAGCCCGGCGGGGTATTTTCATTCAACTTCAAGACCGGCGAGGGCGAAGGTATGGAAGAGAACCCCCGTTCATACCCGGGGGCCCCGAGATACTACGCCTACTACGGCGCCGAAGAGATGCAGGGGCTGGTGCGGGGACTGTTTGACATAGTCGAGGAGGAGTTCTATCCCGTTAAGGCCTTCGGCGACACGATACTGCAGTTCTGGTGCCGCCGGCTGTAGGGGCGGCCGGCGGCTAAGAGACGGGCGCAGGGCCGCCGCTCTCAAGGCGCTTGACAAAGCGTGGCCGCAGCCCTTACGGTTCAGGGAGAAATGATGCCGGCAGTCACAGTTACGGAGGAAGCAATATGAAGAAGCTCATGCTTGTCGCCCTCCTCATCCTGGTCTGCGCTTCGGCTCTTGCGGCGGATGACCGCACGCTGGTCGGGTCGATACACCATCACGGGGCGTTTGCTGCCCCTGTGCTCAAGGGGACGGAAATCCTGGGGCAGTTCTCACTGCTGGCCGGGGGACGGGTCGCATGGGTCGCAAATCACCAGTTCTGTCTCGGCGTGGGCGGGTACGGGCTGGCTTCGGATATCACCACCGACTTCGACCGGACCGACGTTTCGGCTCTTCTCAACTTCGGTTACGGCGGAGTCGAAGTGGAGTATATCTTCTACCCCCAGCACATGTTTCACTTCACGCTATACACCCTTATCGGCGTCGGAGGTGCCGACTTTTTCACGCGCGAAGAGGGCAGCGACGAAGAATGGGATGGCGATTCCTTCTTGATAATAGAGCCCGGATTCAACCTGGAGTTCAACATCCGCGAGGGCTGGCGCATTGACTTCGGCTATACGTATCGCTTCGTTTCCGATCTCCAGATGGAAGGACTCAGCAATGAGGATCTCCGGGACGTTGCCGCCACCCTCACCCTCAGGCTCGGCAAGTTCTGAGGCAGGGGCGCCACCGCACCCGGCACAACAGGCATCCGCGACTTTGACCTGGCTCTGCTCTGGAAATGAAAACCGCGTATTTCACAGAAGACAACATCGACGACAGGGCGCAGGCCATGCTCTCCGGCATTCGCGACCGGGTCAAGGTGCGCGACATACAGGTTGAGCCGAGGCATTCGGCGCTCCTGATTCTCGATGTTCAGCGGTACTTCAGCGACCCCGACTCGCATGCCTTTATACCCAGCCTCCTCCCCGTCATCGGCCGTATAGAGGAGATGGAAGCTGCCTATACCGCGGCGGGACTGCCGGTGGTCCTCACCCGTCACGTCAACACCCAAGAGGACGCGGGCCTCCTGGCGACATGGTGGAAGGACCTCATACGCGCGGGCACCCGCTACAGCGAGATCGAGCCCGCGCTCATTTCACCAGGCTCCATTGTCATCGAGAAGACGCAGTATGACGCATTCCACGGGACAAGGCTGGAGGAGGAGCTCAGGGAGCGGGGCGTATCGCAGGTTGTCGTCACGGGAGTGATGACGCATCTGTGTTGTGAGACCACGGCGAGGTCGGCATTCATGAGGGGCTTCACCGTCCTGATTCCCGTGGACGCCACGGCGACTTACAACGAGGATTTCCACTTCGGGAGCCTGCTCAACCTCTCACATGGTTTTGCCGTGCCGATTCTGACACGCGACCTCCTGGCCGCCCTGGAGGGCGCATAAGTGGAAGCGCGGGACGTGGTCATAATAGGCGCCGGCCCCGCTGGAATCGCAGCGGCCATTCAGCTCAGGCGCCAGGAAATATCTCCGGTCGTCTTCGAGCAGGATGAAGTCGGCGGCCTTCTCCGAAACGCCTACATGGTCGAGAACTATCCCGGATTCCCCGAGGGCATCGCCGGTCCCGAACTGGTGGCGCTCATGCGGGATCATCTGGGGCGCAATGACGTCGAGGTGCGCCGCGAGAGGGCGGTGTCGCTGGATTACAGGGAAGACCGGTATTTACTGAGGACCGCCGGCGGCGGGACGATATGTCGCGTCGCTGTGGTCGCATCCGGAACCGAGCCCAGGAAGATCCCCGATCTGGCAATCCCGGATGACATCATGGATCGCGTATTCTACGAAGTCTATCCCATCCGGGACGTCCGCGATAAGAACATCGCGATCGTCGGCGCGGGGGATGCGGCATTTGACTACGCGCTTAACCTCTCCCGCCAGAACGAGGTGACCGTGCTGGCAAGGAGCGCCGCCCCCAGGTGCAATCACAGACTCTGGGAAAAGGCAGCGAGTTCGCTCCACATATCCCTGATGACCGGCATTGAGGTGCGAAAAGCCGTTGGACGCGGCGGAAAACTGCTGCTATCCTGCAGCCATCTCCGCAGGCCGGGTGAAACCACGGTCAGTGTGGGCTACCTGGTCATTGCGGTCGGCAGGGAACCGGCTACTCACTTCTTCACCAGGGGACTTGCTGAGCAGTCGGCATACCTCACGTTGAGAAATAAGCTCCACCTCATCGGCGATGTGAGAAACGGCCTTTACCGGCAGGCATCGATTTCGGTGGGGAACGGCGTGGAAGCCGCGATGCACATAGCGAAACATCTCAGATCTGAAGGCCGGATCAATCAGTGAATCCGGCACCGGAGCGGAAGCGTTGAGAGTACTTGCAGAGACCGGAAAGGACGAACTCGCCAGGGTATATATCGCCGAGACGGATGGGGGCAAAAAGATGGAGTTTGTCGAATCCGTGCAGCCACCGGTTCCGCTCGAAGAGAAATGGGTGCTCATCCTGTCGACGCTCTTCGGATGCCCGGTAGGTTGCCCGTTCTGCGATGCCGGCAACTTCTACGAAGGCAAGCTCACGGCGGACGAGATCCTCTCACAGGTCGAGTACCTCGTGTCGCGCCGGTTTCCGGACGGGCGAATAGGCACCCGCAGGCTCAAGATCCAGTTCGCGCGAATGGGCGAGCCCGCTCTCAACGACGAGGTGCTCAAGGCGCTGGAGCGCCTTCCGGAACTCTACCCGCCCGACGTCCTGTTCCCTTCGCTCTCTACGGTTGCGCCGGCGGGCAGAGAGGCGTTTTTCGATGGGCTGCGCGACATCAAGAACAGGTTGTACGGCAGGAGGTTCCAGCTGCAGTTCTCCATACACTCGACCGACGAGGGCGCCAGGTCCTGGCTGGTTCCGGTTAGGAAGTGGGGACTCGAGAAGATCGCCGAGTACGGCAGGTCTTTTCACGTACGAGGCGAGCGCAAAGTCACCCTCAATTTCGCGCTCGCCCGCGGCGTGCCGGTGGACTCCGGGCTTCTCCGGTCGCTCTTCGACCCGGACGATTTCCTGATAAAGATAACTCCCGTAAATCCCACCTACCAGGCGAGAAGGAACGACATCGCTTCACTGGTCTCGTCCGGCGGTGAGGACTGCGGCCCTGTCCGCGAGCTGCGAGGCGCGGGTTACGACGTCATCCTCTCAATCGGGGAGCTTGAGGAGAACCATATCGGCAGCAATTGCGGCCAGCATATGACGCATTATATGGACCGGGCGCGTGAAATGAAGAACTCGTACACGTATCCCGTGACGGAGGCGCGTGGCGCCTGATCCACTCGGGCGCAACGCTTTGCCGGGATATCTGCGGGGAAAGATAAATGGCCTTCAGCATAGTCGAAACGGGCAGGGACGGCCTCCGCGAGTACTCGGAAGTTTCCATAGCCTTCGAAGTCAGTTCGGTGCTCCGCATCGACCGCGTGGACGGGGGCCTGGGGGGCATAAGCCTGACGGAGGAGCCCGTTGCAACCCCTTATATCAAGAACTACGACGACTCGGAAGAAGGCGGCCCGGAACGCTGGGCAAGGAGGTTCGACCTGGCGAACTGGGGTATATTCATCGGCTATGAGGACGCCTCCCCCATCTGCTGCGCGACCGTGGCCTACGATACCCCGGGGGTCAATATGCTCGCCGGGCGCCGCGACCTGGCTGTGCTGTGGGACATTCGGGTAGCCCCGGGACTGCGGCGCTCCGGAACCGGCACCAGAATTTTCAACCACGCGCTCGCGTGGGCGCGCGGCCGGGGCGCGGTGCAGATGAAGATTGAAACTCAGAACATCAACGTCCCGGCCTGTCGCTTCTATTACGCCAGGGGCTGCCGGCTGGGCGAGATAAACTTGCACGCATACGCCCACGACCGCCGGGTGGCTCATGAGGTAATGCTAGTCTGGTATATTGACTTGTGATGGGCCCGGTGATATACTGCAGCGTCGATCTATTCAGATGGTAGCGCCGAACCATTCACCGGAAAGGCTCAGCGAATCACATTCGCTGATTCCCCTATGACTCGAGTGCACTGTGACTCATGCCCGGAAGGAGGACTACATGAAACCGGCGAAGTTCCTGCTCACGGCCGTACTGCTTCTCGCGCTCGCGGGAATGTGCTGGGCGACCATACCCCACTATCACACTCATTCGAAATATCTCCTGGCATCTCCCGGCGCCATGGGGATGGGGCTCTACGGATACGTGAATCCCGCTCTGCTCACGTATCTTCACCAGCCTGATTTCTACTTCGCCTGGTCAGACGCCAAGGACGACTGGAGCAGCTTCGACGGCTGGGGGTTCTTCACCGGAATTCCGGCCCTTAACACGGGATTCGGAGTGATAAGGGACCAGATGGACGCCGGATCCTCTTACGATTACCGGCTCTCTTTTGCAGGCGGCAGACCCACATCGAGCATCGGCTTCCAGTACAACTGGTCGGCGGGGAGCAACCGGACGCTCGACAGGTCCAGCTTCTTCAGCGTCGGATGGCTGGGGCGCCCGATGCGCTACCTTTCGCTCGGAGCGGTGGGCCAGTTCTCCACCACCAGCAGGGACAACCAGGGCATATTCGATGCCGCAGTCCGCGTCCTCGGCGACGAACGCCTGACGGTTTACGCGGATTACGCCATACAGCGGGGCATGAGGATGGAGGACGCGCCATGGAGCGCCGGCGTTATCCTGGAGATGTTGCCGGGCATTCGCCTGACCGGCCGCTACTTCGACACCGAGGCGTTCACCGTTGGGCTCTCTTTCAGCCTCGGCCACGCGGGGGTCGCGGCGCAGGCGCTGTGGGACAATGAAAGCAAGCACGGCTATAACACTTACGGGGTTCGCACAGGCGCCTTCGACCGCAATGTATTCCATGGTAGGGTCGGCAAGAAACGCTATCTCCGGCTCGATCTGAAGGGCCCCGTCAGGTACCAGCGATATATATGGTTCGACCGGTCCACGACCCTCGTGGGCCTGCTTGAAACGATCGATAGAGCCAGGGAAGACGATTCAATCGCCGGCATCGTGGTCAACACCTCGGGGCTCTACGCCAACATAGAAAATAAGTGGGAAATCCGTGATATGCTCGAGGATTTCCGGAGGTCCGGCAAGAAGGTGGTGGTCTACGTCGACGACGTAGGCCTTACGACCTACACTCTGGCGACAGTGGCCGACAAGATCGTCATGGACGATACCGGCGGGCTCGCGATGCCCGGCATGCTCGCCGGGCGCACCTATATGAAGGAGACCCTCGACAAGGTCGGCATAGGCTTCGACGAGTGGCGATTCTTTAAGTACAAGTCCGCGTACGAGGGATATAGCAGGACGGACTTCTCCGAGGGCGATGAGGAGCAGATCAAGAGGATAATCGAAGAGGCCTACCGCATCATCAGAGAGAAGATCTGTGATGCCCGCGGCATAAGCCCCGAGGAGTACGACCGCGTGGTGAATGAAATGGCCTTCCTCATGCCGGAGGAGGCCCTTGAGCTCGGCTTAGTTGACGAGCTGGGCAAGTGGGACGCCACCGAGGACGCTATTGAGGACCTCGAGGGAGAGAAGCTGGCGACTGTCAGCCCCAAGTACTTCGAGATGTCCACCCTGCCGAGGGAGGGATACTGGGGAAGCCGCAAGCAGGTAGCTCTCATTTACGCCATCGGCGTCTGCGCAATGGACGATGGCATAAACGCGAGGAAGCTGTCCCGGTACATCGACGCCGCCAGGAAAAACAAGGATATCAAGGCCGTTGTCTTCCGGGTGGACTCGCCCGGCGGGAGCGGTATGGCCTCCGATCTGGTGGCGGAAGCCCTTAAGAAGTGCGCGGCGGAGAAACCCGTGATCGTTACACAGGGCGCGGTGGCGGCTTCGGGCGGCTACTGGATCTCCATGTACGGCGACAAGATCGTAGCTTCCCCCGCGACCATAACCGGCTCAATAGGAGTTATCGGCGGATGGTTTTACAACAAGGGACTCAAAGAGAAACTCGGTATGAGCACCGACTTCGTTAAGGCGGGCGAGCATGCCGACCTGGGCTTCGGCGCTACGCTGCCGATTCTGGGCCTGAGGATCCCGGACCGCAACTTGACTGACGACGAGTTCGCCAGGATGAAGGAGCATATAACGGACTTCTACCGCCAGTTCGTGGAGAAGGTAGCTCGGGGCCGCCGCATGGAATACGACGAGGTGGACGCCATCGGCCAGGGAAGGATCTGGCTCGGCACCGACGGCAGAAAGAACGGACTGGTTGATGAGCTGGGCGGCCTCGATACGGCGATAAAGCTTGCGAAGCGCGAGGCGGGTATTCCTGCAGACGAGAAAGTCGAGATTGTCGAAATGCCGAGGCCCGCGCTGATGAGCTCGGACCTCTTCGCGCCAAGGCTGTTCGGGATCGAAGCCGGGCAGGAGGACGAGTTCATAGAGCTTATCAAGTTCCGTCTCGATCACAACGGCGACCCCCTGCCCATGCTGCCCGCGGAGATGATGGGCCTGACGGTGGAGGACTAGGGTCAGCGCGTTCATTTCGCGCGGCCATAAGGGGCGAATCCGATATGGCCGTCGCGCGTCAGAATATAAGGCAAGCGCCGGGGCCGTGCCATTGCGGCCCCGGGCCATTATTGATACGGAGGAATAGAGATGAATCAGGGCAAGGTCAAGATGTACACACTGAGCACGTGCGGCCATTGCAAGGCCGCGAAGAAGTGGATGGCGGACCACGGAGTCGATTATGAATTCGTAGACGTGGACCTTCTTCAGGGCCAGGAACGCAAGGACATGATCAGGGAAATGAGGCAGTACAATCCGAACACGACTTTCCCCACCATATTAATCGGGGATGAAGTTGTCGTGGGAAACGAGGAAGGAAAGCTGAAGGCCGCCCTGGGCCTTTAGGAACGGAGCTCAAGCATGAATGCCGAAGAACTCTATGAAATGCTCAGAAAGGTCCAGGAGCCAAAGGGCTACTTCTTTTCCAATGACCGCGAGCACGTTATGGACCTCTTGAACGCCCTCCTCCTGAACAAGGAGCGGTACGGCTATATGTGCTGCCCCTGCCGGCTCGCCGGCGAGGACCCGGAATGGGACCGCGACATAATCTGCCCCTGCGCCTACCGCGAAGCGGATGTCGCGGAATACGGGAGCTGCTACTGCAATCTCTATGTATCAAAGGACTGGAACGAGGGCAGGATCGAACACCGGCACGTTCCCGAGCGCCGTCCCCCGGATAAAATGCGCTTCTAGGAGAAGCGGGTCGGGATCCCCATCGGCCTTTACTCTATTCCGGCTCCCAGTCGTGCACCGCCCCCTCCACATCGCAGGTTACATCGATAGGCAGGCCATCCAGCCAGGTTATCGTATAGTCATTGAAGTCAGGGTTATTGCTGCAAGGGCACTCGCACAGGTTGTCCGGAGCAAACCCGGCCGCGGCCAGCACCGAGACATTCATATCGCCGTCGGGTACCGCGTTCCATATGGCATAGTTGTATCCGGTCTGGAAAATGTGCCTCTGATTACTGACGCATCCGGCGAGCTTGGCGTTCTCCCTCATTCGGGCGAAATTGGCGGTGCCGATAGCCGCCAGTATGCCGATAATGACTACCACAACCATGAGCTCTATGAGGGTAAAGCCGCTCTGCCCCGACATGTATTTGCTCTTGCTTTCCATCTCATCGTATACATCGGCAGATGCAAGAGCATGCTTGAGGCCTATGGGGCCTATAAGGGTATGGCCTTTAAGGGTATTATGAGATAGGGCTCAGCAGGCGGGCCGGCACCTAATTAGGGGCCCAGTCGTGGTCGGCGCCCGCCTCGTCGCAATCGACATCCACGGGTCGGCCGTCCTCCCAGGTGATTATATAGTCATTCATGTCCAGGGCCCCGTCATTGGGACACTCGCACAGGTCCCCCATTACATACCCGGCCATAAACAGGTCTTCGACGTTCATCTGCCCGTCGGGAACGTCGAAGTCCATGGAGTACACGTAGGCCGACTGCACAATGCCCCTCTGGTTGGACCTGCATTCAGCGCGGTAAGCGTTGTCCCTCATGCGGCCGTAAGCGGCAATGGATATGGCCACGAGAATCGATATGATGATCAGGACGACCGCGAGCTCCACCAGCGTGAAGCCGCCCTGGCCGCGACGGTCGTGTTCCCGTTCACATCTCATATACTTCTATCGACAATTCAGGAGGCCCGCTTGACGGGCGAAACAGCCGATCGCGCCAAACCGGGCAACATAGAGCCCGGATACACATCTAAAGATAAGGATGGGGAGGCAGGCTTGAAGGTGAGGTATATTATGAAGTCGGTAGGATTTAGAATAGTCGCCGCTGCAGGTTTTGCGGCTATGGCACTCATGGTGGCGGGGCCCGCCGCCCGGGCGGGTGGTTCATGTTGTCCGGGCGCAGGCGCGGGCGCCAAGACAGGGGCTTCATGCGGCACAATGGGAACCGGGGCTCCGGAACGGAGCGGAACAGCGGCCGACTGCGGCAAGGAGGATAGCGGAATGCGCCAGACATACAGCTCGGCTGAGGCGCGGAAGGGCGAGACCCTAATCTGCCCCGTCAACGGGAATGGGTTTGAAGTGGGCGAGAGCACGCCGTATGTTGAGATTGAGGGCAAGAAGTATTACGTGTGTTGCTCCGCCTGCGGTGAGAAGCTTAAGGCCGATCCGGACAAGTACCTCGATGACAATCTCGCCCTGACCGAAGAGGAATGGAAAGCCAGATTGACTCCAGAGGAGTACCGAATAATGCGGGAGAAGGGCACGGAACGGGCCTTCACCGGCGAATACTGGGACAACAAGAAGCCCGGCATTTACAGGTGTGGGGCCTGCGGGCAGCCGCTATTCAGTTCCGATACCAAGTATGACTCTGGCTCCGGATGGCCGAGTTTCTACGCTCCGGTGGACGAGGCCTCGGTGGCGACACAGTCGGACGAGAGCCACGGCATGAAGCGCGTGGAGGTGCTGTGCAGCAGTTGCAGGGCCCATCTGGGACATGTCTTCGAGGACGGACCGAAGCCGACGGGTCAGCGGTACTGCATAAATTCCGCTTCACTTGACTTTGAAGAAGAGTCAGAATAGTCATCTGACAAAATTAAATCTGGAGGCTGATATGAGGAAATCCACATTCGCGATCATGACCCTTCTTACATTGGCGGCCCTGGCATCATCCGCCTTTGCAGAGGGCAATGAACTCAAGCCGATTGAATTGCCTGAACCTAATATGAAGGGCGGGATGCCTCTGATGGAGGCGCTGAAAGCAAGGTCGACTCAACGGGAATACGCCCCGGAAGACCTTCCGCCCCAGACGCTCTCGGATCTTCTGTGGGCCGCCTTCGGCATAAACCGCCCGGATTCCGGGAAGCGCACGGCGCCATCGGCGATGAACTGGCAGGAAACCGAGATCTATGTCGCCCTGGAGAGCGGCCTCTATTTATATGATCCCCACAATAACGTCCTCAAGCCCGTCCTGGCCGAGGACATCCGCGGGGCCACAGGTATGCAGCCCTTTGTGAAGGACGCACCGGTGAACCTGGTCTTCGTAGCCGACCTGTCTAAGATGGGCCAGGCCTCAGACGAGGAAAAGAAAGTCTACTCGGCCGCCGACGTGGGTTTCATCAGCCAGAACGTCTATCTCTTCTGCGCATCTGAGGGGCTGGCAACCGTCGTCCGCGGGTGGTTCGACCGTGAGCGCCTTTCGGAGGTTATGAAACTCGGACCGGAGCGGCACATAGTGCTTACGCAGACGGTAGGTTACCCTGCCCGGGACGAATGATGCTTAAGTTCCGTCCGCTCACGGCGGACACCTGGAAAGACTTCGAGGCGCTCTTCGGGGAGAAGGGCGCCTGCGGCGGCTGCTGGTGCATGTGGTGGCGCCTGAGCGCGAAGGAATTCGAGGCCAGCAAGGGTGAGCCCAACCGCAGGGCCATGCGGAAACTCGTTAAATCGGGACAGATCCCCGGCATAATAGCCTATCTTGACGGCGAAGCCGTCGCCTGGTGCTCCGTGGCTCCCCGCTCGCATTTCCCGCGCCTTGAGAGATCAAGGATATTGAAACCGGTCGATGCCGAGCCCGTCTGGTCCATAGTCTGCCTGTTCATAACGAAGAGCCACCGCAAGAAGGGGATAAGCGTCAGGCTGCTGAAGGCCGCGGCGAGTTTCGCCCGCAAGAATGGCGCGAAGGTCGTGGAGGGCTATGCTGTCGATCCAAGGAAGGGAAAGACGCCCGATACCTTCGCCTACCACGGGCCGGTGTCGGCCTACCGAGGCGCCGGCTTCGCGGAAGTCGCCCGCAGGTCGCCGACAAGGCCCATAATGCGGAAGCAGCTTAAGTAATATCGATATAGATAATCAGGAGGAAAACTATGCCCCATGATTCAGGCGCCGCACCACTGTCAGAGGTGCTGAGCATGGCGGAACTCGTGGACTACCAGGAGGGCTCCGTCGTAAGCAGAACGGTTATAGACAAGAAAACCGGCACCATTACTGTCTTCGCCTTCGCCGGGGGACAGGGTCTCAGCGAGCACACCGCTCCATTCGACGCGATGGTCTATGTGCTCGACGGGGAAGCCGAGATAATGATCTCCGGAAAGCCCTTCAATCTCAGCCAGGGTGATATGATCATAATGCCTGCCAGCGAGCCGCATGCGCTGCGCGCCGTGACGCCCTTCAAGATGGTTCTAACCATGATCAGATAGCAGGCAGCCGGGGATTACGAAGCGCCGATTGAGCGTCGGCCCGCGGCAGGATACTCGCTATACGGGGAATCGGAAGGTGAAGACCGAACCCTCGTTTGGCTCCGAGTCAACGGTCACCGTAGCATTGTGCCCCTCTATGATGCTCGCACATGTCACCAGGCCGTAGCCATGCCCGTGCTTCTTGGTGGTCAACCTCTTCTTGAAAAGGCTGTCTTTGATATCAGGACTGACGCCGGCGCCGTTATCGGAGATGATCAACACCACTTCGGATTCATCCGAGAACGTCCCGACCATGATCTCGCCGTCGGAGCGGCCGGCCTCCAGGATAGCGTCGGCCCCGTTGTGGAGAAGGTTGAGGAGCAGCTGCGCGATCTTATCGGCGTCTATCATGACCTCGGGCAGGTCTGTGTCGAGGTCTGCCGTGATGGTTATGTCTTTGAAGTGCTGCTGGCCCGATATAAAGGAAATCACATCGCTGATCACGCCGTTGAGGCTTGATGTCTGCTTGTCAACTTCGAACTTATTATAATCCATGAGGCCCGATGCGAACTTCTCGAGGTTCTCAACCGTCGATTTGAGCTTGTCTATGTGCTCATCGGCCTTGTCTCCCTCACCCCTTGTAATTGCAACCTGAGTGAGCTCCAACCCTCCCAGGAGAAGGCCCAGGAAGTTCCTCAGCTCGTGGGATATGGCCGACGCCATAACACCGCGGTCGGCGAGCTGCTGGAGATTAAAGAGCCTCTCCTCAGCCTCTCTCTGTGCGGTGATGTCGTCCAGAGTCATTATGAGATCCGTCCCGTTCTCGTCACCCTCCCTGCTCTCGCTCAAACGCAGGTTGTATACCCGGTTCGCATTCTTGCCGCGCGCCACGAAGCTCTTCGCACCCGCGCTCCCGCCGGCGATCTTCGAAGTCATCACATCAGGCACAAGGCCGCCGAAAGCGTGGGGCGGAAAGACCTGCTCGATGGGCTTCCCACAGATCTCGCCGGCGTCTGAAATACCCCGGGCGAAGGCCTGGTATATATCCAGTCCGGCTGTGTTTATCTTCTTAAGCCTGTTGAAGGAGTCAAACACGAACACCCCCTGCTTCACGCTGTTCAGTATGTCCAGATACCAGGTATTCAGCCTGCCTATTTCCCAGAATAGATACGTGTTCGCCAGAAATGGAGTGATCGTATCAATAATCGCGACTATCAGTTCTACCTCTTCCCGGTCGAACTCCTTACCTGTTACCCTGTCTCCGATTCCGATGATCCCGAGGAGGTCGTCGTCATGAATCAATGGACATACAAGGCCTACGCCCTGCTCTCTCAAGACGGGGATGATCCCCGAATGCCTGTCGGACAGGTCAAGGTCCTTAAGCTTGCATGAGCTTTGCCCGCCCATAAGCGCCGAGCAGCTCTCGCTTGAGATGTCCAGCCCGGCGAGTCCACTGCTATTCCGGAACCGCCCGGTGGCGAAGAAAGTCCGACCGCATGAGCCCGAATGAGGGCGCTTCAATATGGCCACCGCATTTCCGACCGAGAACTGCCCGCACAGCGTCATGAGAAGCACGCTCATGAGATGCTCGAAGTCGGGTTTTGCGGAGAACTGCCTGGCGAGCTTCGAAAGCGCGTCCAGCGCCAGGAGCCTCCTCTCGAGAGGCTCTTTTGGCGCTTCCGTCACAGCCGTCGCCTGGCCATGTCCCTCCGGGACGTCGTTCATCAGTTCACCTCTTGCATATGGTACTGCTTATCTACTTCGTCTTTGGACTTGATGGTCAGATAGTCGCAGAGGTCGAGCACTTCCAGTATGTGCACGATCTTGTCGCCGGCGCCGCAGAGTACTATATCTCCCCCCATGTCCCTCGAGATTTCGACGGTTCCGAGAATCGACCCCACGCCGGCGGACGACAGGAGCTGCAGTTCCTCCATGTCGAGGATTATGTTCTTGAAACCCTCTCCCTGGGCTTTGCATATTGCTTCAGTCATTTCATGCGCGTTCGTGTTGTCCAGAGCCTTGCCGGGTTTAAGGACTATCGTCTCGATGCCCAGTCGCTTCTCTGATATCATTAGAACTGCCCTCCATTCCAATTGATCTTCTTCTCGAGATTCAGGGTGTTGATGCTGTCGTTCTGCCGTTCATATGAAATGCCGTCCACCAATTTCCTGATCATCGCCAGCCCGAATCCACGTGTCTGCCGTTGGCTTATGGCTCTCTGGGGATCGAAATCGATTCTACGGCTGGTCGGGTCGAAACATGCCCCCTGGTCTTCGAAGCACAGGTGTACCGAGCCGTTGCGGGCGGCGGCGGTAAAACTTATGTATTCGCCCTCAGGCAGATCACCATGAAGCCGGATATTCGTTGTGACCTCATAGAAGACCGTCTCAAGATCGAACGCGAACATCTCCCCATGGTTCAACCCCAGAAGGTAGTCATGAAGGCACTGCATGCCCTCGCTTATACCCTCAACAGTGGGCGCCACCGCCAGCGACAGCGCGTCGGGGGCCTCTTCGTCGCGCACCGGCCGATACTTCCCGGCCCTCGCCTCGACTTCGTCGCGTTCGACAACGAAGAGGTCGCGCAGGTCGAGGACGGCAAGCACTCGCTCAAGCCCGTAGGTGACCGAGATGAGCTTGACGGACACGCCTGCATCCTCGCATTTGCTCTGTGCATGCCAGAGGGTGTTGATGTGCGCTGAAGTAGCGTGCTCCAGAAGCGAGCAGTCGAGACGTATTTCCTCGGGCTGCTCTTTCAAGCGCCCGCGCAGCTCCTCGTAGAAGCTCTCAAGAGTATCCCCGTAAATGTCCAGGGGTACAAGAAGGGTAACCGTCCTTCTAGCCCTGACCGACATAGGCAGTCCTCCCCACAGTTTCCCTCTTCATATCGGCGACTTGTGCCGTCCATTTGAGCGCTAATAGCGTGATGTCATCATACTGCGGGGCGTCTCCCACGAACTCGGCGTGTTCAGCCAGAACCCGGTCGACCAGCTCCGCGGCTTCGAGATCCCGGTGGGACTCCACCATGCTGACGAATCTCTCCATGCCGAACTCGTTGCCCGCCCTGTCCTGGGCCTCATTTACGCCATCGGTGTACTGTATGAGCCAGTCGCCTTCTCCCAGTGTGATCTCCCGGCACTCCACCCTCTTTTCGTACGCGGCTGCCGGGACCATTCCAAGCGGGTAGCCCTTGGTCTTGACCAGCTTCGCTGAATCCAGATCGCGACTCAGAACCACAAGCGGGTTATGGCCCGCCGAAGCATAGCGGAACCGCCCGTCTCTCCGGTCCAGCACCCCGAAGAACATGGTCACGAACATGCCCTTCTTGATATTGGGGAGGAGCCGTCTGTTGACTTCCGCCAGGAGTTTTTCGGGCTCCATGAAGGATTTCGTGAGCTCCTTGACGATGTCGCGCGTCATGAGCATTACGAGCATCCCGGGAAGCGACTTGCCGGATACATCAGCCACGAGTATGCCGAGCCTGTTCTCGTCAAACTCGACGAAATCATAGTAGTCCCCTCCGACCTCCTTGGCGCTGCGGTAGGCTCCCGCAATCTCGAAATGCGCTCCACTCGGGTATTCCCTTGGCAGTATATTTGCCTGGATCTCCCTGGCGATTTCGTACTCCCTCTCCATTCGCTCCTTGTCGACAAGCGCCCTCTTGGCGACATTGAGCTTGGAGCCCATTACACGGAGCGTTTCGGCAAGGAAGCCGAACTCGTTTTCGCTTCTGACCGGGATGTCAATCGACAGGTTCTCGAGGTCGACCCCTTTCAGGTGATCCGTGATCACGCCGATGGGGCTGAGTTTTCGTCTGAGGATGACGATAGTCGCCGGTATGCCCAGGATGATCATGGCAGCCGTGATATATAGGACCGTCAGTATGGAAGCTCTCTTCGCACCCAGGATCGGCTCGGCAGATGCCGCAACGGCCAGGGTGCCCAGATTCACCTCGTTCTCCCGTATTCCAACGGATATGTATATCGTATCCGATGCTATGGCGAAGCTCTCGTCGGGCCGCAGTATGTCGAAGAATCCGCTGGCGGCGAACCGCTTGAGCTTCTCGCCGCTCATGACCTGCCTGATGTCCGTATGCGCCAGGAAGACGCCGTCATCCCCTGTAATCCCGGCCCAGTGAACGTCGGGATTGTCGTCCGCCAGCTTCTTGCAGATGTTGTTGAGAAGCAGGGCATCGGGACCGTCCTCGGATATGATGAGTTTCCCCGCCGGGTTGGAGTATGATCGCGCCTGAACCACGAGCTTCTCGACTACGTTCTCGGTGACCGTCTTCACGTACTGGCTGGAGATGACGTAACCCGTAACAGCCATCAGCACCACGATGATGACAGACACGTACATCGTGAACTCCAGGCGTATCGACTTCTTGAACTCAGACGGCTCCGGCCAGGCGTCCCCGGCGAGAACGCTTTGCTTATCGTCTGTCATAGGACATCTCCTGCAGCTTGCTTATCTCATGTTCGGTGCGCTTTATATAACTCTCGATTTCCGTGCTGTCCGGAGCTATGCGCGAGGCCTTCTTCCAGACGTCCACCGCCTCGCTGAGTTTGCTCTGCGTATACAGCTCCACCCCCAGGAACTTGTAGGCATCCACCAGGTAATCCCGGACGGACATATGATCCGGCGCCAGCGCCTCGACCCTCTCCCATTCAACAACGGCCTCCGAGAGCCTGCCTTTCTCAAACAGGTCCTGACCGCGCTTGTAAGTGGCCGCCACCTCTCTCTGCATTTCGGGACTGAGAGTTGCGGGCCTCTGCACCTCCGACCCGGGTTCGGAAACCGGACGAGCTGCCGCAGGACTCCTGCGCTCGGTCTCGGCCGCGATGCTGCCGTTCAGATTCTTGATCCACGGATGGCCCGGGAACCTGACCGCCGCCGAGTCGACAGCCGCCCCTGCCTGGCCATAGTCGGCCCGCACAAAGGCCTTCTCGGCGATATCCTGCCAGTATGCGAATTCTGCCTTCCTGATCGCAATCTGAACGCGGGGATCATCCCTGTCCACTTTCTTGAGCGAACGCGCCACAACCAGCGCATCATCGATCTCCCCATAGCTCGCCAGCGAATCGGCCATCATCAGGCCTCTTTCAATCTCCTGCTCCCGGGAGACGCTCCGGGCGACAACGGCGTCGGCGCGTTTGAGAAGACTCTCAGCTTCTTCGGAATCCGGATTGACCGAGAGGGCCAGGTTCGCGAAGTACCTGGCGCCGAGGAAGTCGCCCGAATCGAATCTCGCCCGGGCATCGTCAATACTCCGCCTGTAGGCGGCGTTGATCTGTTCCACCTCAAGACGCTCACGGGACTTCACAGCGCGCCAGGAAATCTCGGTTGTATCCATCCCCGCGTCGGCGGCAAGGAACAACGCCCGATCATACAGGGTAATCGCCTGGGCAAGATCGCCGGAGGATTCCATGCGCCCCGCCTGCTCAACCAGGTCATTTATCATGATCCGGTTGGATTCGGCGAACCGCTGGTTGAGCAGTTTGTTGAACTCCGCCTCCCGTCTCTCCTCGCGTTGCCGCCGTTTGAGGCTGATCGGAAGGCCGAAGCCCGCGGTAAGACTGAACGTATGAAGCGTGCCCAGGTCGCGCTTGAGCATTGCATAGTCGAAGCCCACATATTTATAGAAGAGACCGAAGCCGAATGAGGCCTCACCGTCTTTAAGTCCCGCGCGGAGGCCCACGCAATCATAAAGACTGTACTCCACTCCGAACGCGGCCCTTGCGTTCAGGTTCTCGACTTTGCTTAACTTGGCCGACAGCAAGACGACATGATCATGGGTGCCGGCAGGAAGGAACTGGAGCGATAAACCACCGTCGACCGAATAGGGATAGGTGACGCTCTGTTCGTCAAGTTTGATACTGGGCCTTATCAGATTCCGGGCGACGAACATCGCCCCGACCTCCGGCAACCTGTCGCTGCCCGGCTTAAAACGGCGCCCCGCCGACAGGGTTATGCCCGGCGAAGACGTCGCGCTGTAGACATCGGGAGAGTGCTGCTCCACGGTAACGGCCGCCCCGACCTCGTAACCCGAAATCGTGTGGCCATAGCCCAGATAGAGACCGAGCCGGCTGTCCGAGATATCCCCGAGGTATAGGTTGCTGGCGTCCCGCTTCTCTATGCCGTCTATGCCGAGCCGGAAGACTCCCAGTCCGAAGCTGCCGTAGTCCATTGTGGGAACGGCGAAACCGAAGTACTGGTAGCCCGCGTCCGACTCGAACAGGCTGCTGTGGAAAGCCTCGAGCGAGTACCGCTCGGCCAGCGCAAGCGCCGCCGGGTTCAAGTAAACCGCGGCGCCCGGCCGGCAATACACAAGATCGGCGCTTCCCATTGCCAGCTCACGCGTGCCCGCCCCCATGCTGAAGGGCGATTCCGTGCCGCCATTGCCGGCCAGGGCTGCCCCTGCAGCCAGTACCGCGGTGCATACTATGCCAGCCGCAACCCGCATCATCTTATGACCATTACCTTCCTTCGACAGGTCTCTGTCCTGCCCGATGAATACCTCGCAGTAATCCGGCAAAGGTAGGTCCCCGGCAGTACCCCGAGTCCGTCTTCATTGAGGCCCGACCAGGTGTCATCCTGATGGGGCCCCTCCGACTTATCCTCATTCCAGGCGACCTTCTTGACGAGTTCTCCGGTGACGGTGAATATCTCTATGTCCACGCGCGCGCTTTCGCTTATGTAAAACCCTATCGTCGTATGCTCGCCGCGCGCGGGATTGAAGGGATTAGGATAATTGGTGAATGAGCCGGCGAGATCCTCGTTTGCCACGGAGATCTCGGCGCTCCGCACGGGCAAATCGGCGCCCACGAGATCCGGGTACACATCGGTAGCCAGATTCCTGTCAGCGAGCCGCATGAAGGCGACGTCGCCGAACTCAATCACATAGTTGCCCGCGGCGACCGAGGGGCTGAGATCACAGACTATCTCGAGCGTATGCTCGACACCGCGCGAAATGACATACTCGCTTCCCGGAAGCAACCGAATTCCGCTGCCCGTGAGAACGCTGTCGGTGGCCACGATCTCGTCGCCCGACATGAGATGGACGGCGTCGAACACTTCCGCCGCGGAGACATGCGTATCGCCCGAACCGGTCCTGCTGAGCACATCGCCCGTCATACTGACGAGGACCAGGTCGCCCTGCGGGCTATCCGTTTCATAGGTAAGCTCCCCGACAAAGACCTTGAGGTCCTGCCCTCCGGGTGCGCCAATGCGGGTGGCTACGGATATCACCTCGAACTCGGGCGTGCCGGCCGGCAGATATATGCTCGCGCTGCCGGTCTCAAACGGGAAGATATCCTCACACCCCGGCGCCTCCTCAAAGCCGGGACTCGCTCCGGGGTCGGTGGCATCGGCGATTCCGATCATGCCCGCCCCATGTATCCTCATGAGGAAGTGGTCGTATGGAGTGTCGGCTTCGATGTCGCCGATCAGGTTTACCGCCAGCTCTCCGCCGGGAGGCACCTCGAGCCCGTCATCGCCGAAGCGGAATAATGTATAGCCCCCCTCAAGCTCGATCGATGTCGCATACCGGGCCTGCCCGCCCGCAAGGGCGAAGCCTATTCGATCGAAAAGCTGGCCGGGATCCAGCGACCTGCCCAATGTGTCGAGCACGGACACCTTCACATACTCGAGTACAACGGGCGAGTAGTCTCCCGACGCATCGTAGCTGAGATCAAGTCTCAGCAGCGATACGGAGTCATCACCCGCTACTATCCCATCGTTGAGACCCGACGAGAGACAGATCTCCGGGCTTCGTGCCGGCTGCCTGAGTCCTGCATAACCTGAGGTCATGGGGAAGACCGGCTGGATGACGTCCGCCGCGGTGTCGCCCACGGCGGGGACGGTGGAGCCCGAGCTGAGGTCCCTCAGGACAAAGAGACTGCTGTCTTCTATGGTGACTCCGAAGCCCGTGTACTGCGACTGAGACTTCAATGTGACCTCAATCCTCACGGTATCCTGGTGACCCGGGCTCACCACCAGAGGCGAAGTGAGCCATAGCGTGAGCAGCGAGTCCCCGTATGTAAAGGACGTGAGCTCGGCGAGCGGCGTCTGCTGCTGGAGGAGCTCAACGCTCTCCACGAGGTCGCCCGCGAACAGCGCCGCGCCTCCTGCGTCGGTGAATTCAAAAGAGAGCCCCGTGAACTTGATTTGAGAGTTGCCGGCCGCCCCGTAGTGCCTGAGTATGAGCTGCATTACGGAGACGTCCGGTTGCCCGTAATTGGCGTGTTCGGAGAGTGTCGGCACATATGACACCGCCAGGGATTGCGAGGGGTCGTTGATGGTGCATGATGCGGTCTTGAGCGGGAATGTCACGCCGGGATCCACGGGGACGTGCCCGCCGGTGTTGCTGTCATGGAACCTGACCGAGCTCTCGCTCCCGAGCGAAAGGGCGAAAGCCGAGGCGGCGGCCGTGCTGTCTATGTCCACTCTCAAGGAGAGTATCTGCTCCTCTCCCGGGGAGATCACCGCCGGTTCGGCGAACTCGAGCAGGACGGACGACTCCGAGTCAAAGGACTCCACGATGGCGAGGTTGGTGTAGCCCGCGCCCAGCACCATCCGCTCAAAAACATCACGTGCCGCCTGGTCCCCGCCGAGGCCGTCCTCCACGTGTATGCGGAGACTGTCCAGCCGAACCGGCGCGCACAGCGGTGAAACGTCCGTGTGATGGTATCTCACGCTGAGCGGGAACACATGAGACTGGCCCCTTGTGACCGCAGTGGGGATCGAGCTGATCATCTCGACAACCACCCCGGTCGGGACTGTCTGTATCTCGACCACTTCGGTCTCTACGGTGGCCGACGATTCCGGCACGCTTGTCGAGAATGCCCCGAGTTGCCAGTATGCGTCACCCTGCGCCGCCGCGGTATAGTAGTAGTCGAACTCCGCCGTCTCGCCCGACCCCAGGCTGGCCGGGCCGGCATAGCTGCTGTCGAGCTCCACCGTGCCCGGGACGCCCGCGAATGTCGCATCGCAGTAAATGTCCTCAAGGTGGGTCGGTAGTATGTTGGTGACATAGACCTTGAGGTCTATGTCCTGTCCAACGGAGTACTTGCTCTGCCCGAGGTCGTAGGTGATGCTCAGGCCGGAACTGGAAATCACAAACATCTGCTCGCTGACCAGGTTCGCGTCCACCGGTCCGTCGTTTCCGGACTTGAACTCGCAGCCCTCGAGAGGGACGACCGCCCGGAATGACGAATTGGGCACCGCGCCTATCTTGACGTCGCCCGTCAGGAAAACGGCCGGCGCTTCTTCAACCACTTCTATCTCAAGGCCGCCGACGGTCCAGGATCCACCCGAATAGGTGAGGCCACCGGCAAGAATATCCGTGGCCTGCCATTCCTGGTCGTCGTTCGCATCCACCCAGACCTTCAGATTGCCGATGTCGCCGGGGCCGGCGTCACCGTCATTCATGATCGTGAGCGATGTGAGAGTGTCCTCCTGGTCGCCGTTCACCGCTGGCCTGAAAGCGAACAGAGTGACTGATTCGTCACCCGGGGAGAGAGTCCGCCCCGATACCGTGAAGAGCCTGTACTGGGCGCGCACGGACCCGTCGATCACCAGGGGTCCGCCCCGCGTGAGCGGCAGATCGCCGTTGAGATTGACGGTCCTTCCGAAGGTGAAATCCGAGTGCTCCTCGACGCTTATCTCCAGGGTGTCGCCGTCTATGACTCCGAGCGGCACCTTCGACGTGATGAAGAAGTACGAAAGGGACTCCGCAGGCAGCGAAACGCTGAGGCCGTCCATACTGAGGCCGCCCGAGTTGAAGTAACCCGACGCAAGCAGCGAATCCCGGTCGAACTCCCGGTTGGAGTTCGAGTCATAATACAGCGAGACCTGGCCGAGCTCAAAGTCCGCGAACTCACCGTCGGAGACGGTGACGGAGTGGTTTGACAACCTGATTCCCGAGAGAGTGTGAGCCTGGTCTGTATATCCATTATAAAGCGCGAATGTCATCACCTGGGCATTGGCGCTGCCGGGGTGCACGCTGGCTGCGTCCCTCGGAATCGATATTACGGTTATGCGGTTGGACGGCAGAATGAAATGAGCCTGGGTATTGCCGACCGGCTCGTCATCCGGTCCGTTCGCGCCCGAGAGATAAGTCGCCCCGGCCACTGGTATTTCGAACCTCAGCGTACCCCCCACGAAATCGCGGGGCGCCACGTCCACCGTTATGAAGAAGCGATTGGCCCCGCCGTCGAGCGGGTAGTTGAGTCCCGAGACGGACCAGGCAGAGTCTGAGATGGCAAAGTAACCCAGCAACGTGTCGGCGCCGGCGAAGCCCGCCGCATCCTGGTCCGCCCACAGCTTCACGTTCTGGAGCAGGTCTTCATCCTCCGCGCTGCCGCGGTTTACGATCCGGAGACTCTTCAGGACGTCGTCGCTGTAGCCGTTCCTCGGCAGGCTGAAATCCATGACAAGGCCGTCCGTATCGCCTCCGTAGAGGGTGGTCCCCTCAACAGGGTTGACGGTGACTCGCGACGCCGGGAATATGTTGATCGTGAAGCTCTCCGGGTTCTTAACCGGGAAGGCTCCCGAAACTAGAACGGACGGGCTCGATTCGATGGCCGCCGCCGCCTCTATCCCGAAGTTGACCGTATTGGCGTTCTTGCCGGTCTCCGCCAGGAGATGGGCTTCGACGAAGACCCCGACCACGCCGTGCGGCGGAAGCGACAGCCCGTATGTATCGAAAGCCACGCTGCCCGACGACAGCGTACCTGACGCGATCATGCTGTCCGCGGCCCCGTGCTGTGCGGGGTCGCCGTCGAGATCGAGCCAGAGCGAAACGTCGCCGAACTGACTGTCTATATCGCCCGGGTCCGCCCCGCCCGGATCGGTGCCATATGAGGTTATCACGATCTCGTCTATGTCTACGGCCAGCGCGTACCCGTTCACAAACTCGTAGGCCGCGACGGGTCCCGTGCTCCCGCCCGGCACGAGTTCGCGGGCGGCGATCTTCACGGCCCGCACGCTTAAAGCCTCCACGTCCACCACCGTTATGGTGCCCACGGGATCAACCGCTGCATCAATGGGGCCGTCATTTGTCGAGTTCATCTCGAATCCGTGCAGCGGTATGCCGAAGGAGAGAGTGGCGCCGTCTGAAGCGTCCGCGGCCACCGCAGCGGCAAGATAGAAGCGCGTTACCTGACCTGCGAGGGACTGGCTTATGCCGCTGAGTTCCCACTGGTCTCCGGTGAATGAAAGCTCCCCGATTCTGGTCTCGGCACCGGGACCGCCCCACGCTCCGTCGCCTGCGTCCCTGTACAGGACAAGCGAATCCAGGTCCAGCGTATCGGCGGTACCCGAGTTATATACGGAGAGGATGTTCAGAACGTCATGGCTGTAGCCGTTCCGGGGGACGTCGATGGTCACGGCGTTGAACCCGCCCTCGCCCGGGGCCACCGATGTGATTTCAGGCGCCGTGAGGGCGACCTGGCCGGAGATGAGACCGTCGATGATATTGTAGCCGAGTGAGTTTATGGTATCGGCACCTGCCACGGTTGAGCCGTCGCCGATTTCGATGTCGATGTCGGGCATGAGGTAGAGATCCAGCGAATCCCTGTCGCGGGGATATCCGCTTATTCTGGCCGCCACGAAGAAGATGCGGCTCGAGCCGGGCCCTATAATATAGGGAGGGAACGATATCGTGGTCGCGGCCGCCGGAAAGGCGCTTGACGCGAGCCAGGTATCCGAACCGTCAAGCAAGGAGTTGCCGTTTGCATCGACGAAGACGTCGAGCGAATCTACATTGGCACGTACCTGGGCGGCGGTGCCTTCCCCGCGCGAAGCGTCGCGGACGGTTATGCTCTCGACGCTTTCCGCCCCATTGAACGAGTTGGAGAGACGGAAGGCAAGCAGGGGCGACATGGTGCCTCCCGCGTGGACTATCCTGTCGCCGAGCGGGATCTCAGCCGCAGTCGGGACTTCCACCACTATCATGTTGGTGGTGTCTCTTGCCCCGGTCATGGAACTCGCGGCGGTGACATAGCCGACGCCCGGGGTGGTGGCGGTGAACTCACCTTCGGAGTCGATGGTCCCTATGCCCCCCAGCACGCCCCAGTCTACCGGGCCCGTGCTCACCGGCTCGTAGCCGGCGTCGAACCCGGACGCCACGAACTGCACCGTCCCGCTGACCTTCACGGAGGCCGTATCGGGGGTGACCAGGAGGTAGGCCAGGTCGCTGGAAAGCACCGTCACAACCCTGTTGGTATCGACCACGCCGCCGAGGTCGCTGGCGGCGGCGACGCGGCCGGTCCCGGGACTCTGGGCCGTGAAGAGTCCAGCATTGTCGATCGTACCTATATCCCCGATAACCTCCCAGGCAAGACCGCCCGTCCCGACGCTGTTGCCGTACGCGTCAAGGCCTGTTGCCGTGAATTGCTGGCTCCCGCTGAGGGCGACGTCCACGGAGTCCGGAAAGACGTTGAGCTCGGCGAGCAGGTCCGCGAGCACTACGATATGTCCCGTGGAGTCGACGAGGCCGCCGCTCGAACATGCCACGGCTCCGGTTCCGGCCGTAGTAGCCCCGAAGACACCCTCGCTCGATATATTGCCGATGCCGCCTAAGACCTCCCAGGAGTCAATAGCGACCGGGGAGCTGGGATTATTGTCTGCGTCGTATGTCGAGGTCTCGAAAGCAATGGACGCGCCGGCTGTCACCGTGGCGGTATCGGGAGAGATTACGAGCCTCGCGGGCGCGCCGGCCACGCAGGTAATGATACCCGTGGTATCGGAG
>JASFEA010000011.1:0-38916 GCA_050125095.1 bacterium | reverse complement strand
CTCCTGAGGAGAAGGAGCGGGGCATCACTATCGCGGTTGCGCATGTTGAGTACCAGACGGCGAACCGTCATTACGCGCACATAGACTGTCCGGGTCATGCGGACTATATCAAGAACATGATCACGGGCGCGGCGCAGATGGACGGAGCGATATTGGTAGTTGCCGCCAATGACGGTCCTATGCCTCAGACGCGTGAGCATATACTTCTGGCGCGGCAGGTTGGTGTTCCTGCGATGGTTGTATATATCAACAAGGTGGACATGCTTGACGACCCGGAGCTTCTGGACCTTGTTGAGGTAGAGGTTAGGGAGCTTCTTTCGAAGTACGACTACCCGGGCGATGACGTGCCTGTGGTGCGCGGCAGCGCATTGAAGGCTATGGAGTGCGGCTGCGGTAAGGCCGAGTGCGAGTCTTGTAAGAGCGTGCTGGAGCTCATGGATGCTGTTGACTCTTACATACCCGAGCCCGTGCGTGACCTTGACAAGCCGTTTCTGATGAGCGTTGAGGACGTGTTCTCCATCACCGGGCGCGGCACGGTTGCGACTGGCAGGGTAGAGCGCGGGAAGATCCACGTTGGGGACAAGGTAGAGCGGGTTGGTATCCGCGAGACGAAGCAGACGGTAGCTACGGGAGTTGAGATGTTCCGGAAGTTACTCGATGAGGCCCATGCGGGTGACAACATCGGTCTTCTTCTCCGCGGTATGGACAAGGAGGAGGTTGAGCGCGGGATGGTGCTGGCGGCACCGGGCAGCGTAACGCCTCACAAGAAGTTCAATGCCGAGGTCTATATTCTGACCAAGGACGAGGGCGGCCGTCACAAGCCGTTCTTCACGGGCTACCGTCCGCAGTTTTATTTCCGGACTACGGACGTTACCGGCTCGATCAAGTTGCCCGAGGACCGGGAGATGGTGATGCCGGGCGATAATGTAACCATGGATATAGAGTTGATCACGCCGATCGCGATGGAGCGCGGGTTGACGTTTGCCATCCGCGAGGGTGGCAGGACCGTAGGACAGGGCGTCGTCGGCGATATTATGGAATAGACACCGGAAGTAATCAGGGGAGGAAGTTAAGTGCCGGGACAGAAGATCAGGATACGACTTAAGGGCTATGACCACACGATGGTCGATAGGTCCGCCGGCGAGATCGTCAAGACTGCCAAGCAGACAGGGGCAAGGGTCTCCGGGCCTGTGCCGCTGCCGACCAAGAGGTCGGTGTACACGGTGCTCCGCTCTCCTCATGTCGACAAGAAGTCGAGGGAGCAGTTTGAGATTCGCACGCATAAGCGGCTTATCGATATCTGGGAGTCCACGCCGCAGACCGTCGAAGCCCTTATGAAGCTGGATTTGCCGGCCGGCGTTGACATCGAGATCAAGGTTTAGGAAGACATCAGCCGGGCGGCGCGCCCGTGCTGGCTGTCTTCAACAGAAGGTGAATAGGCATGAAGGGTATCATCGGAAAGAAATTGGGAATGACGCGGATCTTCAATGAAAAGGGAGAATCCGTGCCCGTCACGGTCATAGAGGCAGGTCCCTGCCCCGTGGTCGAAGTGAAGACAGAGGAGAGCGACGGCTATAACGCGATCCAGCTCGGCTTTGGAAGGCGCAAGCCGGCGAACGTCAACATGCCGGCGAAGGGCCACTTCGACAAGGCGGGCGTGGAGCCTGCGAAGGTCTTGAGAGAGATCCGCGTAAACGACCCCTCCGGTTATGAGGTCGGCAGCGAGATAAAGGCAGACCTCTTTCAGGCGGGAGACCTTGTACGCGTGACCGGTTACACAAAGGGCAAGGGGTTCCAGGGCGTCGTCAAGAGATGGGGGTTCCACGGAGCCCCGGATTCTCACGGCAGCAGAAATCACCGGGAGCCTGGGTCGATCGGCCAATGCGCCACTCCTGCAAAGGTCTGGAAGAACAGGAAGATGCCGGGCCAGGCGGGACATGAGCGGGTTACCATAAGGAACCTCGAGGTTATCCAGGTCGATGTGGACAGGAATATCATAGCTGTCCGCGGCGCCGTGCCTGGGCATAATAACGGCTACGTGATGGTAAGCGCGCAGGAGTAGGAGAAAAGTTCGCTATGGAGGTAGAGGTACTCAACAAAGCGGGGGGCGCCGGGAAGATAGATCTTCCGGACGGCGTCTTCAACGTGAAGCCAAAGAAGAAAGTGCTCTATGAAGCCGTGCGTTCGTACCTGGCTAATCAGCGCCAGGGGAACGCGTCGACCAAGGGAAGGTCGGAGGTCAAGGCGAGCGGCAGGAAGCCATGGAAGCAGAAGGGCCTCGGGAGAGCCAGGTCGGGCACGGCCGCATCCCCCATCTGGAAGGGCGGCGGCGTGGTTTTCGGCCCCAAGCCGAGAGACTATTACTTCTCTTTGCCGAAGAAGGAGCGGCGTCTTGCCATTCGCTGCGCGCTCTCTATAAAGGCGAGAGAAGGCGACGTCAAGGTCGTCGACGGGATAGCAATAGACGGCCCCAAGACGAAGCTCGCAGTTGAGCTGATAAAGTCCCTTGGGCTGGAGGGGGCCAGGTGTCTCTTCGTGCTCCCGGAGAAGAACGAGAACATCGTCAGGGGCATGAGCAACATACCCGGCATGACAACCACCATAGCGAAGGATCTGAACGTATACGACGTGCTGAACTGCGACACCGTGGTCATGGACAGGCAGGCCGTCGACATGGTGGTGGAGGTGCTTAAACGGTGAAGAATGCAAGATCGATCATCATAAGGCCCCTGGTTACCGAGAAGGGCTCGCAGATACGAGAGCAGGAGAACAAGTACCTCTTCAGCGTTGCCATGACAGCGAACAAGATAGAGATAAAGCGGGCGGTTGAAGAGATATTCAATGTGAAAGTTAAAAGCGTGAAGACGGCTACTGTGCACGGAAAGGTCAAGCGGCTGGGCGTGTATGAGGGCAAGAGGCCCGACTGGAAGAAGGCCGTTGTTACTCTTGAGGCGGGTCAGACTATTGACCTATTCGAACAGGTGTAAGCGATGGGTATAAGAAGACATAAGCCTACCACCCCGACGATGAGATACCAGACGGTGTCCACGTTTGAAGAAGTGACCAGGACCAGGCCGGAGAAGAGGCTGACCTCGTCTGTAAAGTCGAAGGGCGGACGGAACTCGAACGGTCGGGTCACCATGAGGTTCCGGGGCGGCGGGCACAAGCGGCTCTACAGAATAATCGATTTTAAGAGGGACAAGTTCGACATCCCCGCGAAGGTGGCGAGTATCGAGTACGACCCCAACCGCTCCGCGAGAATCGCCCTGTTGCACTACGCGGACGGCGAGAAGAGATACATCCTCGCGCCCATGGGGCTGGGCGTAGGCGACAAGGTCGTCTCCGGGCCGGGCTCCGAGATTAGGGTCGGGAACACCCTGCCCCTTAAGAACATCCCTCTGGGAACGGAAGTTCACAACGTCGAGCTCGTGCCGGGCAAGGGCGGGCAGCTTGCGCGAGGCGCCGGGACGTTCGTCATGATCGCCGCAAAGGAAGGGAAGTACGCCCATCTGAGGCTTCCCTCCGGCGAGGTGAGACTTGCGAGGCAGGAATGCCTCGCCACTATTGGCCAGGTCGGGAACGCGGATCACGAGAATATCACCATAGGCAAGGCAGGGAGGAGCCGCTGGCTCGGCAGGCGCCCGCATGTGCGGGGCGTCGCCATGAACCCCATCGACCACCCCATGGGAGGCGGTGAGGGCAAGAGCTCGGGCGGGCGCCACCCGTGTTCGCCTTGGGGGGTGCCGACCAAGGGCTACAAGACCAGGAAGAGGAAGCTCTCGGACAAGTACATTGTAAGGCGGCGTAAGAAGAAATAGGGGGAAGACGGAGCATGGCTCGTTCTTTAAAGAAAGGTCCCTTTGTTGCCCCCAAGCTGGCGGCGAAGATAGAGACGCTGAACAGGACCAGGGAGAAGAAGGTCGTGAGAACCTGGTCGCGGGCATCGACCATTACTCCCGATTTTGTGGGACACACCCTAGCGGTGCACAACGGGAATAAGTTCATACCGATTTTCATTACTGAGAACATGGTCGGTCACCGCCTCGGCGAATTCGCCCCGACCAGGACCTTCAGAGGTCATGGCGGCAAAATGGCTGAGCGGGCAGCAAAGGTTAAGTGAGGTAAAACCGAATGGATGCGCATGCGGTATCTAAGTACAACCTAATATCGCCGCGGAAAGCCCGGCTGACCGCAAGCCTGATAAAGGGCAAACCGGTCAAGGAGGCGCTGGCCATATTGAAGGCAACGCCGCGGAAGGCCTCGGGGATGTTGGAGAAGACGCTCAATTCCGCTATCGCCAATGCGATCATCAAGGACGGCAGCGGCGAACTGGAGGCAGAAAGCCTGTTCGTTTCGAATGCCGTGATCGACGGCGGGCCCATTATGCCCCGCTGGCGGCCGCGGGCGTATGGACGTGCGTCTAGGATCAGGAAGAGAATGAGCCATATCAAAGTCACAGTCACAACCGAGATGCCGGCAGAGCTCAGAAGCAGCAGGGCCGGGCGGAAGCTGCTCAGTATCGCGGCGCCGGCGAAGAAGAAGAAAAAGAAGAAGAAATAAGGAGGTCGATTTTGGGGCAGAAGACAAACCCTGTTGGTCTGAGGCTGGGTATTGTAAGGAGCTGGGATTCGAAGTGGTTCGCGAGGAAGGACTATCCGGAGCTTCTTAAGGAAGACATATTCATCCGGAAATACGTGACCAGCAGGTTACACAGGGCCGGCATATCCAGGGTCGTCATAGAGAGAGCCCCGAAGAAGATCACCGTTACCATACATACCGCGAAGCCCGGCATTGTCATCGGGCGCAAGGGAACGGAAGTCGACCAGCTCCGGGACGAGCTGCAGCATATAACGAAGAAAGAAATCCATGTGAACATACAGGAAGTCGAAAGGCCCGAGATCGACGCGCAGCTTGTGGCTCAGCATGTGGCCCATCAGCTGGCGCAGAGGGTTTCGCACAGAAGGGCAATGAAGAAGGCTATTTCGGCCGCGATGCGGGCGGGCGCGGAAGGCATCAAGATCATGTGCAAGGGTCGCCTGTCGGGAGCCGAGATGGCCAGATGTGAACACTACATGGAAGGCCGGGTACCGCTCCACACGCTGAGGGCGGATGTGGACTATGCCAGGGCCACCTCGAGGACGACGTATGGCGCCATCGGGGTCAAGGTCTGGATCTTCCACGGCGAGGTCTTCGAGACGTCGGACAATAAGGAATAAGAGGAGCCGGGAGAGATGCTTAGCCCCAAAAGGATCAAGTACAGAAAGCAACAGAGAGGCAGAATGAGAGGGGCCGCCTGGAGAGGCAGCAATATCGAGTTCGGCGAGTTCGGTTTGCAGGCTCTCGAGCCGGCCTGGATCACGTCCAGACAGATTGAGGCCGCCCGTGTCGCAATGACCAGGCACGTGAAGAGGGGCGGGAAGCTCTGGGTGAGAATATTCCCCGACAAGCCCGTGACCTTCAAGCCGGCGGAGACGAGAATGGGAAAGGGTAAGGGCAATCCGGAGCATTACGTCGCAGTGGTGAAGCCCGGCCGGATCCTGTTCGAGCTCGGCGGGGTGAATGAGGAACTCGCGAAGGAAGCGATGTACCTCGCCGCGAGGAAGCTTCCCATTAAGACGCGGTTCCTGACCAGAGAGGTATAGGTTGATGAAGCCTGAAAAATACAGAGAACTGACCAGGGAGGAGCTCGAGAGAAACGTGCGGGATCTGCGTGAAGAGCTCTTCAACCTGAGATTCAGGGTTTCTTCCCAGAAGCTGGACAATCCTCTGAAGATCAGAGAAATCCGCAGGGAGATCGCCAGGATCCTCACCATAATGAATGAGGAGGATAGGGGCATATCGCGCCTGCCGGGCTCGGAGGAGGTCGCTCAAGGGGAGCAGTAGGCCTGAGATGCGAAGAAGGGTAGGAAATGAGCGAGACTAAGAAAAAGACGAGAGTCGGCGTTGTCGTTAGCAACAAGATGGACAAGACCGTTGTCGTGCAGGTAACGCGACGACTCAGGCACCCGATTTACGGCAAGGTGGTCAAGAAGCGGCCCAAGTTCTACGCGCATGACGAGAGGGGACAGTGTGCCGCCGGCGATACCGTGAAGATCGAGGAGACCAGACCTCTCAGCAAGCAGAAGCGCTGGAGGGTTGTTGAGATAGTTAGGAAGGCAGAATAGGACGGTAACGAAATGGTTCAGGTAGAGACCATACTGACGATCGCAGACAACTCGGGTGCCAGAACGGCGCAATGCATACGCGTCCTCGGCGGCTCCATGAGAAGGTATGCGCGTGTTGGCGACATCATCGTGGTCGCGGTCAAAGACGCGATCCCGGATAGTGACGTCAAGAAAGGCGACGTAGCCAAGGCGGTGGTCGTGAGGACCAAGAAGGAATACAGGCGGCCGGACGGCTCGCATATTCGCTTCGATCAGAATGCCGCGGTGCTGATCAACGAGGACAAAGAGCCTAAGGCATCAAGGATATTCGGCCCCGTGGCCCGTGAGCTCCGGGAGAAGCATTTCATGAAGATAATTTCTCTCGCACCTGAAGTCGTTTGATGGAGGACTGGGAAGAATGCGGGTGGCTAAGGAAGACACTGTAAAGATAATTGCCGGCAACGATAAGGGTAAGACCGGAAAGGTGCTTAAAGTTTACCCGAAAGGCGAGCGCATAATCGTCGAAGGCGTGAACTTCATCAAGAGGCACACCAAGGCCCGTTCTCGTATGGAGCCGGGGGGAATAATCGAAAAGGAAGCGCCTATTCACGTTTCAAACGTGCTTGTCATATGCCCTCGTTGCGGCGAGGGTGTTCGGCCGAAGCGGACGACGCTCGCCGAAGGCAAGAGAGCCAGGGTGTGTAACAAGTGTAACGAGATCATTGGGAAGGTCTAAGAGAGGTCTGAGCTAAAGTGGCAGAGGAGAACAGAGAAGAAATAAAGGACGAGCAGGCGGAGGCCGGGATTACTGGCGGGCCTGAAGGCGCCGGCGAGGCGAAAGAGGCGGCCGGGGTGGAGCAACCTGTGAAGGCGGATGAGTCCGCGGAAGCCGTGAAGGCCGGGGAATCCAAGAAGGCGGAGCAACCTGTGAAGGCCGAGGAATCCAAGAAGGCCAAGAAGGCCGATAAGGGCAAAAAGACGGCCAAAGGCGACAAATCCGGGAAGGAAAAGAAGGCTGAGAAGACAGAAGAATCCCCGCCGATTCCACCGGGTTACGTGCCAAGGGCCCTGACTCACTTCCGCGCGGAAGTCGGGCCCGCAATGCAGAAGCGATTCGGTTACGCCAATGCGCACGAGATACCCAAGCTGGCGAAGATAGTCGTCAATATGGGCATCGGTGAGGCCATGAAGGACAGCAAGCTCCTGGACGCCGCGGCTGATGACCTTGCTACTATTACCGGCCAGCGCCCGAAGATAACGAAGGCGCGGAAGTCCGTGGCCAGCTTCAAGGTGAGAAAGGGAATGTCACTGGGCTGTAAGGTGACCCTGCGCGGCATGAGGATGTACGAGTTCTTTGACAGACTGGTCACCGCCGCCATCCCGAGGATCAGGGATTTCAGGGGCCTTTCCCCGGATAGTTTCGACGGCCATGGCAATTATACGTTCGGCATAAAAGAGCAAATAGTGTTCCCGGAGATAGACTACGACAAAGTGGCGAAGATCATGGGAATGGATATAACGATTGCTACGACATGTAAGACCGACGAGGAGGCACTGGAGCTGCTTAAGGGGCTCGGCATGCCTTTCAGAACCAGCTAGAGAGAGGGAGGAGCTGTGGCGAAGAAGTCTTCCATGGAGAAATGGAGAAAAGAACCTAAGTTCAAGGTTCGACAGCACAACAGATGCCATCGCTGCGGGAGACCGAGAGCTTACTTGAGGAAATTCGGGGTTTGCAGGATTTGCTTTAGGGAACTCTCGCTGATGGGACAGATCCCGGGCGTAGTAAAGGCGAGTTGGTAAGACATTTAGAGAGGAAAGCGTAGATGGCGATCTCTGATCCGATTGCAGACATGTTGACCGTCATAAGGAACGGTTGCAAGGCCAAGTTGAAGAGAGTGGAGGTGCCTGCTTCTAAACTCAAGCAGGACGTTCTCAAGGTCCTGTTGATGGAGAAGTTCATCAACAACTACAAGTATATCGAGGATGGAAAGCAGGGGAAGCTGAGGATTTACCTCAAGTATACCGATGAGGAGAAATCCGTCATTTCAGGCATCCAGAAGATCTCCACGCCCGGGCTGAGGCGGTATACGGACAAAAAGCACGTTCCGCGAATAAGGGGCGGACTGGGCATCGCTATTCTGACAACGTCCCATGGCGTCATGACCGGTAAGGAAGCAAGACACAAGGGAATCGGTGGAGAAGTGCTCTGCCGAGTCTGGTAAACGGGGGATTCAAATGTCACGAGTGGGGAAATTACCGATCACGATCCCCTCGGGTGTCGAGGTCAAACTCAGCGGCCATCACATTAAGGTCAAGGGGCCAAAGGGGGCTCTTGAGAGAGACCTGCACCACGAGATGAAGGTCACGGTGGAAAAAGACAAGATTACGGTTGAGCGTCCCTCGGACCTGCCTTTTCACAGGGCGCTTCACGGGACCATGAGAGTTCTTATTAACAACATGATTATAGGCGTGACACAGGGATTCACCAAGGAGCTCGAGATACACGGCATCGGCTACAAAGCCGAGATGCAGGGAAACAAGCTCAGTATGAACCTGTCAATGTCCCACCCGGTGGTCTACGAGCCTCCGAAGGGAGTCACCATTGAGGTGCCGGACCAGGAGAGGATCAGGGTGCTCGGCATCGACAAGGAAGAAGTTGGACAGGCCGCAGCCGATATTCGCGCCTTTGATCCGCCCGAGCCCTACAAGGGCAAGGGCATCAGGTACGTCGGCGAGTACGTGAAGAGAAAGGCCGGCAAGGCTGGCGCTGCACAAGCTTAATGGAGTGTTAGATGGGTACTACTAAAAGACTGGGCGGACGCGAAAGAAGACACCTGAGGATCCGACGGCACCTGCGCGGGACACCGGAGCGGCCCAGGCTCATGGTCTACCGCAGCAATAAGCACATGTACGCTCAGGTTGTCGATGACATGGCGGGCACCGTGATCGCCGGCGTCTGCGGCTCATCCAAGGCAATCACTGAGAAGGTCAAGGCCGACAAAGAGCAATTTGCCGAGAGCCGGGCGGTAGGCGAGGCGATAGCCAAGCTCGCGACTGAAAAAGGAATAACCAGGGTGGTATTCGACCGGGCAGGCTACAAGTACCACGGCAGGGTTAAGGCCCTTGCCGAGGCGGCCAGGAAATCCGGTCTGGAATTCTAGACCTAAGGGGGGAGTGATTTGGCAGAAGAGGTAAACAAGGAACCGAAAAAAGATAAGGCAGAGCCGTCAGCACAGCCCGAGCCCAAGGCTGAAGGTGCGGCGGAGGCCAAGGCCGAAGAGGCCGCAGCTGCCGAGAAGTCCGAATCGACTGAGAAGCCCAAAGCGGAAACGAAGCCCAAAGCGGAAATGAAGCCCAAGGCGGAAATGAAGCCCAGAGGGGGAACGAAGCCCAGAGGGGGGACGAAGCCTGAGCCCGCCGAGGCTGTTGAGGCCGAGGCGGAGGAGGGTGAGAAGGCGCCCGAGGGGATCGGGACCAAGCCCGAGCTGGCGAGCAGGCATGCTCCTGCCTCGACCAGGCCCGCCGCTCCCGCGCGGAGGATGGGCAGGGGCAGACCCGGGGGCCGGCCCGGAGGCAGAGGTCGCGGTCGGGGCCGTGAAGTACAGGAAGAAGAAGAGGACCAGCTGATAGAGCACGTCATTCACATAAACAGAGTGGCGAAAGTAGTAAAGGGCGGTAGGCGTTTCAGTTTCAATGCCATTGTCGCGGTGGGCGACGGCAAGGGCATGGTCGGCATCGGTATGGGCAAGGCTAACGAAGTTGCCGACACGATTCGGAAGGCGATAGAGGCAGCGAAAAAAGACATGGTTCCGATACCTCTTCTCGGTACGACTATACCCCATGAAGTGATAGGACGAAGCGGGGCGGGCAGGGTGCTCCTGAAGCCCGCGTCTCCGGGTACCGGTGTCATCGCCGGCGGCCCGGTTCGTGGCGTATTGGAGCCCGCGGGCGTTCGCGACGTTCTGACAAAGTGCCTTGGGTCCAACAATCCCCATAATGTGGTTAAGGCTACGATGGACGGACTTCTGCAGCTCAGGAGGGCCGCCGACGTGGGCAAGATAAGAGGAATGTCGGTTGGGGAAGTACTAGGTTTCACGGAGAGTGATACAAGTGACGATGCTGAGAATTAAGCAGACGAGAAGCGGGATAGGGCGGCTCGGGAAGCACAAGAAAGTGCTGCGCGCGCTGGGCTTGAAGCACCCGGGCTCTGTTGTAGAGCATGCCGACACAGACACTATCAGGGGCATGATCAAGAAGGTGGAGCATCTGATAAGTGTGGAAGTCATCGAGAAGGAGAGTAAGTAGGTGAAACTCAATGAGCTCGCTCCGTCCCCGGGGGCCAAGAAGACGCGGAAGCGCGTCGGACGCGGGGCCGGGAGCGGACACGGCAAGAGATGCTGCCGGGGCAACAAGGGACAAAAGGCGAGGAACACCGTTCATCCGTGGTTCGAGGGCGGCCAGATGCCCCTTCAGAGGCGGCTGCCGAAGCGCGGCTTCAAGAACTACATGAGAGTGGAGTACGAAGTGGTGAATCTCAGGGACCTGTCCGAGAGGTTCGCCGAGGGGGACGAGGTTACTCCTGAGAGCCTGGCTGCCAAGAGACTTGTATCCCGGAACACCAGCAAAGTTAAGATATTGGCCAATGGGGAGATCGGCTTCGCGGTCAAGGTCAGTGCCCACGCCGCATCTGCAAAGGCGAAGGAAATGATCGAGAAGGCCGGGGGCACGCTGACCCTTTTAAAATAAAGCGGTAAGCGCTTTTCACTCGAGGAGGATTACGAGTGCTGGACAAAATTCAGAGCATTTTCAAGATCCCGGAACTGAGGCGGAGGATTCTGATAACGCTCGGTCTGCTAATTGTATTCAGGGTCGGCTGCTACGTTCCCGTACCCGGAATCGACGGATCCGCACTGGCCGAAGCACTGGAGAGAATGCAGGGCACGTTGCTCGGCCTTTACGATATGTTCGCAGGCGGCGCCTTCTCGAGAGCTACAGTGTTCGCGCTTGGCATTATGCCCTATATATCGTCCTCGATTATCATGCAGCTCCTCACGGCGGTGATTCCCTACTTCGAGAAGCTGCAGAAGGAGGGGGAAGAGGGCAGGAAGAAGATCACGCAGTACACGCGGTACGGCACGGTCGTACTTGCGATACTTCAGGGATATGGCATCTCCGCGTATCTTGAGCGCATGCCGATTGCCACCTCGCGTCCCATCGTTCCGGACCCGGGCCTCGGCTTCAGGATGATGACGGTGATTACGCTGACGGCGGGGACGATCTTCCTGATGTGGCTGGGGGAGAAAATCACGGAGAAGGGCATAGGCAACGGGATATCGCTGATAATCTTCACCGGCATTATAGCGAGGTATCCCAACGACATTTTGAGGACCATTGACGCCCTGAGGTCGGGCCAGCTCAACTTCTTCACGCTGGTTCTGCTCCTGCTGGTTATGGTATTCATTATCGCGGGCGTGATCGTGATGACGCAGGGAATGCGAAAAATACCCGTGCAATACGCCAAGCGGGTCGTGGGGAGGAAAATCTACGGGGGTCACAGCACCCATATACCGCTTAGGGTAAATACGGCCGGAGTTATCCCCATCATCTTCGCCCAGGCTATACTGATGTTCCCGACCAGTATTGCCACCTGGTTCGGGAGGGCGGAGATCTCAGATGTGGTGAACGCGTACATGTCGCCGGGATCCTTCCTGTATAACTTCCTGTACGCGGTTATCATCGTGTTCTTCGCCTACTTCTATACGGCCATTGTGTTCAATCCGCAGGACCTGGCGGACAACATGCAGAAATACGGCGGCTTTATACCTGGAATCAGGCCGGGAAAGCGGACGGCGGAATACATAGACAGGGTCCTGACGCGGATAACCCTGCCGGGCGCCATTTTCCTGGCATTCATAGCGATATTACCCTCGATATTTCTTTATAAATTCCGTGCGCCCTTCGTATTCGGCGGGACGGGGCTTCTGATCGTTGTTGGTGTCGCACTGGACACATTACAGCAAATCGAGTCGCACCTCCTGATGAGGCATTACGAGGGATTCCTCAAGAGGGGCAAACTCAGGGGAAGACGTTGACGTGATGAGACTCGTCTTACTGGGCCCTCCGGGGTCAGGAAAAGGGACTCAGGCGGGTATGGTAAGCAAGGAGTTTCGAATCCCGCAGATTTCGACGGGTGACATATTGAGGGACGCGATAGAACAGAATACTGAGCTCGGCAAGAGGGCCCGGGAATATGTCGAAGGAGGCAAGCTGGTGCCGGATGAAATCGTTCTCTCGCTGGTAGAGGAACGAACCGCCAAGGAAGATTGTGCCGCCGGCTTCATACTCGACGGTTTCCCGCGCACACTGGTTCAGGCCGAGGGCCTGGAAAGCATACTGGCCGACCACGGCGCGGCGCTGGACGCGGTGGTCTTTATAGACGTCAGTGACGAGGTCATTATCTCGAGGCTGTCGAGGAGAAGGGTCTGCCGGGCTTGCGGCGCTCCCTATAACCTGGACAGCGACCCGCCGCGCAAGGAAGGCGTTTGCGACAAGTGCGGGGGCAAACTCGAGGCCAGAGTGGACGACGACCCGAAGACCGTGAAGACGCGACTCGAGGTCTATCGCAGGGATACACTGCCGCTTGTTAAGCACTACGAGTCGGAAGGCCTGCTGAAGAGGGTCAGCGGCGAAGGGAGCGTTGATGGCGTGTTCTCTTCGATTCTGAGCGAGCTCGAAGCGGTGAAGCGGTGAAAGCCAGAGAGAATCAGCTGATTATGGACAAGATCACCATTAAGACGGACGAAGAGATAGAGCTCATGAGAGCAAGCTCGAGAGTTCTGGTTTCCACCCTCCGTCTCATGGAGTCGATGATAGAGCCCGGGATCACCACCGGCGCCCTGGACGCTGCGGCAGAGGAGTTCATAAGGTCGCACGGAGCGGCGCCGTCCTTCAAGGGGTACAGGGGGTTCCCGGCGAGCATTTGCGCGTCGGTTAACTCGGAAGTGGTGCACGGTATACCCGGGGACCGGGTGCTTAAGGAAGGCGACATCGTCAGCATCGATGTCGGCGTTCTCAAGGATGCCTACCACTCGGACGCGGCAGCGACCTTCCCGGTCGGGGCCGCATCGGCGGAGGCGGAGAGGCTCCTTGGCACCACACGTGAAGCTCTGGAAGCGGGGATAACAGCAGCCAGAGATGGGAACTCGATAGCCGACATATCCGCGGCGGTCCAGGCGACGGTTGAGAGCGAGGGGTTTGCGGTCGTCAGGGACCTTGTCGGCCACGGCATCGGGAGGAACATGCATGAATCTCCCCAGGTGCCGAATTTCGTGAGCCCCGGCAAGACGCCTGAACTCGTGAGCGGCATGACGCTTGCGATAGAACCCATGGTCAATGCGGGCGACTACCCCATAGAGGTCCTGAAGGACGGCTGGACGGTCGTCGCCAGGGACGGCAGCCTGTCGGCCCATTTCGAGCACACGATTGTCGTGCGCAAGGACGGGGGCGAGATATTGACCCTGGAGGGACTAGATACCTGAGGATATTGGGAGAATATGAGTAAGGAAGAGAGCATACAGGTAGAGGGGACAGTGGTCGAGTCTCTGCCCAATGCCATGTTCAGGGTCGAGCTCGAGAACGGGCATATTGTGCTCGCTCATATCTCGGGCAAGATGAGGATGCACTTTATAAAGATCCTCGCCGGGGACAAGGTAAGCGTCGAGCTGTCGCCCTACGACCTCTCGCGCGGGAGAATCGTCTACAGATACAAGTAGTCCTATAGCAGGAGCATGACTGATGAAGGTGCGTGCGTCAGTAAAGAAGATTTGTGACAAGTGCAAGATAGTTAAGCGCAAAGGCGTAGTCTACGTCATATGTAAGAATCCCAGGCATAAGCAGAAGCAGGGATAGGAGGTGTATCGAGAGTGCCGAGAATCGCAGGTGTAGATCTACCGGCTGAGAAGAGAATCGACGTCTCACTGACCTATATCTTCGGCATAGGCCCGGCAACGTCGAAGAAGATCCTTGATGAAACCGGTGTAGACCCGGGTACCAAAACGAAGAACCTGAGTGAAGACGATACTGCGAAGCTGCGAAACGTGATCGAGAGCAGCTTTAAGGTGGAGGGAGCCTTGCGGTCCGAGGTCTCCGGAAATATCAAGCGCCTGATGGATATTGGATGCTACAGGGGCCTGCGCCACCGCAGGGGGCTTCCCGTCAGGGGACAGCGAACCCATACCAACGCCAGAACCCGCAAGGGCCCGAAGAAGGGCGTTATGACACGGAAGAAGAAGGAAAGCAAATAACCGGTCGATGGAGGTATAGAGTTTGCCAAAGGCAAGAGGCAGAAAGCCGAAACGCAAAGACAGGCGGATTGAGGAGAGCGGGGTAGCGCATATCCAGGCGACCTTCAATAATACGATCATAACCATAACGGACACAACCGGGCATGTCGTGTCCTGGGCCAGCGCGGGCAGAGTGGGCTTCAAGGGTTCGCGGAAGAGCACCCCCTTTGCCGCCCAGCTGGCCGGGGAATCCTGCGCCAAGGAGGCGCTGAATCTCGGCATGAAGAGGGTCGAGGTGAGAGTCAAGGGCCCGGGTCCCGCGAGAGAGGCCGCGATCAGGTCGCTGCAGGCTGCAGGGCTTGACATTACTGCGATCCGGGACGTCACCCGCATACCGCATAACGGTTGTCGTCCGCCCAAGAGAAGAAGAGTTTAGAACGGAGGATCTTGATGGCAAGGTATACGGGCTCGAAATGCAGACTTTGCCGCAGAGAGGGGATGAAGCTGTTCCTCAAGGGGGACCGCTGCATGAGCGCCAAATGCGCAGTGGAGAAGCGCCAGTACCCTCCAGGCGAGCACGGCCAGCGCATGAGAGTGCGCAGGACCGAGTACGGTCTGCAGCTCAGGGAGAAACAGAAAGTTAAGAGAGTCTACGGCGTATTCGAGAAGCAGTTCAGGAAGTACTTCGCCAGGGCCGCCCGCCAGCACGGCGTTACCGGGGAGAACCTCTTGAAGCTGCTGGAGTTGAGGCTGGACAACGTAGCCTACAGGGCGGGATTCGCGCCTTCCAGGAACAACGCGAGGCAGCTTGTGAATCACAGGCACTTCACCGTCAACGGGCGAGTGGTCAACATCGCCTCTTATCAGGTCAAGGTGGGTGACGTCATACAGGCCCGGGAGAAGATCAGCGGGGTCGTGAAAGCGAGCCTCGAGAGAATAGGAACCGATTCTGTTCCATGGTTGCAGGTGGACGGGAACAGGCTCTCTGCGACCGTGGTGGAAGTTCCAACAAGAGAGGGAATCCCGATTCCCGTACAGGAGCAGCTCATAGTCGAGCTCTACTCCAAGTAATGAGGGAAGGGAAATAAGTGAACCTCAACGTGTGAGGTGGCTTTCGGATGAATTTTAGAACCTTACAGATGCCAAAAGAAGTAGTTATGGAAGAAGCGTCGGCCACGGACACCTATGGCAAGTTCGTGATAGAGCCCCTGGAGAGGGGTTATGGCACGACCATAGGGAACGGGTTGAGGCGCATACTGCTGTCCTCACTTCAAGGTGCGTCTGTGATTAGCGTGCGCATAGACGGGGCTCTTCATGAGTTCAGTACGCTGCCCAACGTCAGGGAAGACGTTGCGGAGATAATCATAAACATCAAGAAGATGCGTTTCAGATTCACTGCCGAAGAGCCCAGGACTTTGACCGTGGACGTCGAAGGGCCTCAGGAGGTAAAGGCGGGCGACTTTGAAGGCGACGCGAGCATCGAGATATTGAATCCCACGATCCCGATCGCGACAGTCGACAAGGGAGGCCATCTCAGGGTCGAAATAGAGGTGGATGCCGGCAGGGGATTCGTCCTCTCGGAAGCGCAGACCCGCACCGACAGGCCAATAGGCGTCATCCCGGTCGACGCCAACTTTTCGCCGATCCGGAGAGTAAACTTCCGGGTCGAAGACACGCGCGTCGGTCACCGGACGGACTATGACAAACTCGTGCTGGAAATATGGACGGACGGGAGCGTAACTCCTCAGGATGCAATGAGTTTTTCGGCCAGCATTCTCAAGAATCACCTGCAGGTGTTCATCACCAAAGAGGAGGAACTGGTCGAGGAGGAAGCCGAAGAGGTCGATGAGGAGTGGGTCAGAATACATGATCTTCTTAGGAAGAGCGTCGACGAGCTCGAACTCAGCGTCAGGTCGAGCAATTGCCTGAGAAACGCCGAGATAAAGTCCATCGGCGATCTGGTCCGGAAGACGGAGTCCGACATGCTCAAGTTCAGGAACTTCGGCAGGAAGTCGCTTAAGGAGATTTCGGACATTTTGAGCAGTATGGGCCTCCATTTCGGCATGGACGTTGACCATTACCTGGATGAAAAGAAAGCTGAGGCTGCAGAGAGATTGAAAGCCCGCTACGCGTAAGGGCTGATCAGATTTGAGGGAAGGACCGAGATGCGACACAGGCAAAAAGGCAGAAAGCTGGGCAGGACAAAGAGCCACAGAGAGCTCATGCTCCGGAACCTGGTGACTTCGCTGTTCGACAACGAGAGCATACGCACGACGGAGGCCAAGGCCAAGGAAGCCAGGAGGCTGGCCGAGCGAATGGTGAGTTTCGCAAAGCGCGGGGATCTCCACGCCCGCCGGCAGGTCCTGAAGCAAATCAGCAATCAGGATGTCGTCAAGAAGCTATTCGATTCGATTGCCCCCCGCTTTGAGGGACGAAACGGCGGCTATACGCGAATCATCAAGCTCGCGCGCAGGCATGGAGACGCGGCCCCGGTGGCGATACTCGAGCTCACCGAGAAGAGCAAGGAAGCTGAAGAAAAAGAGGTAAAGAAGGTGACGCGGGCCGCGCGGAAGGCTGCCGGGGCGGAGGAGGAAGAGACCGAATAGGCCCAGGGAGGTACCCTTAATGTGCAGCTTCGGACGAGTTCCGGGCTGCACTTTCGTATGAGCCCCGAATTGCGTTTCTTGGGATAGAGTGTCTATGCTTGACGATGCGCTCATCAGGAAGCTCGGCGAGATAACCGGGCCGGAGAATGTCCTCACCGACGACGAGCGTCGGGCCGCATACTCCTCTGATGCCACGTTGTATAAGCGGGAGCCGGATGTCGTCGTTAAGCCCCGGAGCACGGAAGAAGCAGCCCGGGTAATAGCGCTGGCATACGAAAATGCCATTCCCGTGACCCCGAGGGGCGCGGGGACGGGGCTTGCCGGCGGAGCCATCCCGACGGCAGGCGGCATGGTGCTGTCGGCCGAACGCATGAAGGCCGAACCGGTCGTGCACAGGGAAGACCTCTATGCGGAAGTGGCGCCCGGCATAATAACCGGGGATTTCCAGAGAATAGTGGAATCGAGGGGGCTCTTCTACCCGCCCAATCCCGCCAGCGGGGCGGTATGTACTCTCGGAGGCAACATAGCGGAGTGCGCGGGCGGGTTGAGAGGGCTCAAGTACGGGTCGACGCGGCGATATGTGCTCGGTCTCGAGCTCGTCACTCCTGAGGGGAAGGTGCTGACGGTCGGCGCGAGAACCGTAAAGAGCGTCGCCGGATACGACATATGCCGGCTCATGGTCGGCTCCGAGGGCACTCTGGGATTCATTACATCGGCGAAGTTGCGGCTGTTGCCGTTGCCTCAGGCCCGAAGGACGCTGTCCGCCGTGTTTGAGGACCTCCACACGGCCACGGCGGCGGCGGGCCATCTCATGTCGGAGGGTCTTCTCCCCTCGTCTCTCGAGGTGATGGATGAAGTCTGTACGCGGGCGGTTTCGGCCCATCTCGATGAGAGTCATGGTGAAGGAGCCATTCTCCTGGCTGAATTCGACGGCATGCGCTCGGCCGTGAGCGCCAACTCCGATCTCGCGGCGGAACTGCTCAAGAAGGAGTTCCGGGTAGATGCAGCGGCGACCTCCGACCCGTCGGGAAGCGGGAAGATCTGGCGCGGGCGTTTCGCCGCCCTGCCGGCCCTGATGAAATTGCGCCCGACGGCTATAGTAGAGGACATCACGGTGCCGGTAAGCAAACTGCCGGTGATGGCCGGCGAAATCGGCAAGATAGCTGCCAGGAACAATGTGAAGATCGCGGTGTTTGGCCATGCGGGCCGGGGCAACCTCCATCCGGTATTCCTCACGGATGTCAAGGACACCGAAGAGATGGCCCGGGCTAAGACGGCGGTGTCGGCGGTACGCCAGGTCTGTATTGACCTCGAGGGCGCCGTGTCGGAGGAGCGAGGCGTGGGGCTGGACAGGGAACCGTTTACCAAGCTGGAGATCGGCCAGTCGGGATATGAAGTAGTGAGATCTCTCAAGGACGCTCTTGACCCCAGGGGCATTATGAATCCCGGGAAGATGTTCTATGAAGACTGATACCGACGGCGGCAGGAGTACCAGGACGTTCCAGCTCGACCTCTTCCGAAAGGCGGAGCGCGACCGGCACGATACGCTGGAGAAGTTGTCGGGGGAAATCCAGAGATGCCTGAAGTGCGGAGCCTGCAGGGCCGCGTGCCCGGTGTTCTGTGAGGCCCTGGACGAGTCCTATTGCGCCCGCGGCAGGGTAGCCCTGGTGGAGGCGCTTGTGGAAGGCGACCTCGACCTCAGCCCGGGTTTTACGGAGCGCCTCTCGAAATGCCTGAACTGCAAGTCCTGCGTTGAAGCATGTCCGAGCGGCATACTGGTGGACGAACTCGTGCTCGCCTCCAGGGTCGAGATATTCAAGAAGGGCCGCTTCCCGTGGCTCAAGAAGTTCATCTTCCGGCACCTTCTCAAGCGTGGAAGGCTGCTCCCGCCCGTGAGCAAGACGATCGCGTGGGTCGAGAGGAAAATCCTGAAAGGGCTGCCGCAGTCAAGCCCTTACAGAGTCCTGCTTCCCCTGGTGAAAGTGGACAAGGACCGCAATCTCCCCGTGTTTGCCGAAAAGACCATGATGGAGCAGCTCCCGGAGACTGTGAGCCCGGAGGGCAAGCCTCGCAAGAGAGTGGGGCTCTTCGTCGGCTGCGCCACGAATATGATTTTCCCCCGGGTCGGGCTTGCTGCGGTGAGGACGCTGGTCGGGGAGGGATTCGAAGTGGTCATCCCGAGGGGGCAGGGTTGCTGCGGGGTGCCCGTTTACACCGCGGGGGACAGGGAGGACGCCCGGGACCTCGCGAGGGCCAATATCAAGGCTTTCCGGAGGCACGACCTCGATGCGGTCGTGGTCTGCTGCGCATCCGGCGGGCTCGCCCTGAAGAAGGATTACGAGAGCGTACTGGGCCTGGATCCCGGGGCACTGGGGGCGCCCGTTTACGATATCGCCGAGTTCCTCGTGGGATTCGGCAACCTCGACCTTAAGGAGACCGAGGGGATTGAACCTGTCACCGTCACCTACCATGATCCCTGTCATCTGAACCGCGGTCAGGGCCAGGCCGGCGCGCCGCGGAAGATCCTGGAGGCATTGCCAGCCGTGACGTTCGTGGAGATGGAGGAATCCGACCGATGCTGCGGTGGCGGTGGAACGTTCTCTTTCACCTATTATGATCTTGCAAAAGAGATCGGAAGAAAGAAAGTCACCTACATAGCCGCCACCGGGGCCGACCTGGTGGCGACATCCTGCCCGAGCTGCATGATGCAGCTGGAAGACATGCTCAAACGCAACGGGCTGCCTCAAAAGGTCGTTCATGTGGTTGAGCTGCTTGCGCCCTATTACGCTCCGCTTGAGGCTCTAGCCGCCCGGAAATAGCGGGCCACGCAGTAATGCGACAGGCGCCCCAAAGGGCGCCCGCCGCCGGTAAGCCATCACCACAGACGTCTTCATATCACCTGCACAATTTCCTCCACCTGCCGTGGAAGAACCCTGCCTCGCCCTCAGCGCCCGTGTGGTAATGACCCTTGATAACGCCGCGTGAAATGAAGTACTCGTCGACCCACCTGCCTTCAAAGAAACCGCTGGGACCCTCGTTATTTTCCGCCGGCCACCAGACGCCCTTTATGAGGCCCCCGAAGCCGCCGGACTCTGTTATCCATTTTCCGTAGAAGACGCGCCTGCCGTCCCGTATCTCATATTTACCCCTGAGGTATCCCGACAGGTCGCCGTTTGAGGAAATCCAGCCTCCGCGGAAGTAGCCCGATGTATCGGTTTCGGCGATCCACCCGCCCTCGAGGAAGCCCGTCGGGCAGCCTGTATTCTCCGCCAGGGTGGCGACGATGGACAGCTTGTTACACTCGTCTATCTCTATGAACTCGCGGTAGTCTTCGAGGTCAGCGAGGGGTATCACGGCGACATGATAGGGAGTCGTGATAGTGACCGTGTTATCAACCTCTTTCCCCTGAGGGTCCGGCACGTCGATTATCTTAAAGAGTATGCCGTCCAGGTGCGGCATAGTGTAGGACACCCAGGCGACCTCTCTCGGACCGGATCTCGGTCTAACTATATGATCGCCGGGCGGTTCGAATCTTATCAGGCGCTTGACTGTGACCACGCCGCCGCTGACTTCAAGCGAACCCGACCAATCCGTCAGGGGGCAGTCGGGTTCATCGGTATCGGTCGTGTCCGGCCGCCGGATATTGCCCCACACAACGCGCAGCATGTACTGCTTCGCACCGTTTGTGTGCGCGTTGCGGACCTCACGGTGATTCTCCATCTCATCTTCGAACTCGGGTTCATCGGCATAACTGGCTGCAAGATCCGAATCTCCGAAGGCCTGCATCTCATCGGTGGTGTCGAAGCCGCCGTATTCGGCGAGCAGCGTCTCCGTGTCCACGGACTCGGCGTCGTCGGAAAACATGGATTCGCAGCCCGTCAGGCCGAGCATCATGATGAGTATGACGACCGTAGAGAGGGTAGCCGGTTTTCTCATCGAGTTATCCTCCTTCCACTTCTATCCAGTTCGAGCTTTTTGCCCTGTCCGTATATATAGACATCTGCTGGTTTAATAGGCGGTAGGAACGGCAGGAAGAGTGTGCGAAGAGTATAAAAAAAGAGCGAGTCCCGAAGGAAGTAGGGCATTAAGGTGTGGAAGCAGAGCTGCGAGTTCCTCGCCCGTCACGCTCCTTGGGACTCACCCTATGCAATATAACAAGTGCCGGGAAACCGCGCAAGAGAAATGTGCAAAATTCTGCAGTTTCTTCTGGCCCCATTATTTGCCTTATTCAGTTTTTCTGGGTCCACTTATTAGACGCCCGGCCGAAGCTTACGATTCACAGTTTTTTCTCGCAGCACCGCCGCACGTCCCGCTCGGAACCCTAACACATATAAGAGCTTATACCAACGGGCCTTTGAAGTCAAGCATAAAAGAGCCTTATATACTGACTTTTCGGCCCCTCGCGCCACCCATTTGAGCCCGAAATTGCGTTCGTACTTACACGTTTCCCGGGACCGATGGTCCTTGCTGCTACTCGAAAATCACGCCCCCGTCGCCAACCACGCAATAGTCATCGCCGGCCACCGGCGGGTCATTTGTCCAGGTGTTGTACTTGGCGTAGATCGGATGATCGAGCTCGAGCCAGAGCCCGCACTCGGTGTTATTTCTTATGATATTCTGGCCGGCAGAGCCCCGCGCGCCGCCTCCGAAGTCCGGGTTCACGCTGTTGGGCGAATCCTCGTAGCCGGTCTCGACTCCGATATAGTTGCCTTCGATTGTGCAGTACTCCACGAGCGCATCGCAGTTGTTTGTTATTCTGAGACCGACATTGAAGCCGGTGATCTTGCAGTTCCTGACTATGGCGCCCTCGCTGTCATCAAACAGGTTGATACCTCGATCCATAGTCAGGCCGTCATCCACGACAAACTCGCAGTTTTCAATCAGGAGATTGGTGCCGCCAGCGTTCTCTCCGCGGCATACGGCATAGTCAGCCCGCTCATTTACCTTTATGCTGTCGACATGTACGTCAAGCCCCCAGACAAGTATCATGACATCGGAGGAGTCTCTCGGCGGGCCCTCCTCGAGCGTGAACTTCCTAAGGGCCTGGCCTGTTCTTCCGATGGAGACAATCAGACCATAACCGCCTGTCGAGCTGCCCCGGATTATGCACTGCTCCCAGTCCATCCCGACCATGGTCACCGCATCCTCATGGCAGATGATCGGGAAGTCCTCACCGCTGGCCTCGCTGTAGACGCCGGGCTGGGCCAGGATGGTGCCGCCTGAGTCAACTTCGTCACATGCGTGTGTCAGCGTCGCGAAGGGGAAATTCATGCAGCCGTTATTGCTGTCGTTTCCACTCACCGGATCGACGAAGAGCTTATCGAAGGTGATGTGAACGGTGCAGGAATCGTAGAGCGTTGTGTCTTCTTCGGAGACCGCCTTGATGAGCACCGTGGATGGGTCTGGCAGCCAGTTGGGCGCCGTGTAGGTCACCGGGCTGTTCTCGGTGATCTCGCCCACTATCTCGTTCCCGTTCTCGATGCCGTTAACGTACCAGGTGAGGTTCTTGTTGCTGCCGCTGACGGTGGCTGTGAGCTGTCTTGAATGCGACACCTCGATGTCCATGGCGTCGGGGCTGATGGATACGCCGGTTACCGGCGTGGGACTGCTTCCGTCATCGCCCCCGCATCCGGCGATAACGAGTATACTCGCGACTGCGATCAGCGCCGCCGCACAAATAGCCGTTCTCATATCGGCCTCCTTTTCAACGGCCCATCCCCAGACGGGGCTATTCGATCACAACCCCGCCTGTGCTCGTGTTACAGTAGTCCTCACCCGCCACAGGCGGGTCGTTGTCCCATGTATTGTATTTGGCGAAGATCACATTGTATGTTGGATTGTACAGGCCGCAGGAGGCGTTGTTGGCGAATCTGTTGCCACCGACGCTGCCTCTTGCCCCGCCCCCGAAATCCGGGTTTGGATTACTCGTTTCGCTTTCGAAGCAGCATAGCTCGGCCCCGTAGTCGTTGCCCTCGAGTACGCACCCTTCTACAAGCGCGTCTTCATCTTGATTGAAGAAGATGCCCGTAAAATAGCCCGAAACCGTGCAGTTCCTTATTATGGTGCCGCTGTTATTGAAGACTATCTCGATTCCCCTCTTGAGGCGCTCACCGTCATCCACCACGAAGTAATTGTTCTGCAGCGTGACATCGGTGGAGCCCTGGACGCGCAGGAAGTAATCGGCCCGGTATGATGTCCTTACGCTGTCCACCATGTTCCCGGTGCCGCCGACGGAGATGGTAATATGGGGTATGATCTCGACCGGCGGCCCCGGTTCGACCGTAAATTTGCGGAACCTGCAGTCCCACCCACTCACCGAGACGGTCGTCATGGATCCGATATCCGAGCGCCCTCGGATTATGCAGTTCTCCCAGTCCATCCCCACGAGTGTCACACCCCGGCCGATCCCCATGTTTATGGGGAAGTCCTCGCCGTTGTCGCTATCGTACACTCCCGGGAAAACGACCACCGTCGTTCCCGAATCCGTTTCCGACATGGCATGGGTTATGGTCTTTAAGGGAAGGTTCATACAGCCGTTATTGGAGTCATTGCCGTTGTCCGCATCCACGAAGAGCTTGTTGAAGGTGATGTTGACCGCGCAGGAATCGTAGAGTGTTGTGTCTTCGTGCGATACGGCCTTAATGAGAACCGTGGACGGGCTGGGCAGCCAGTTCGGGGCCGTGTAGGTCACCGGGCTGTTCTCGCTGATCTCTCCCACGATGTCGCTGCCGTTCTCTATGTCGTTCACATACCAGGTGAGATTCTTGTTACTTCCGCTTACGGTGGCGGTGAGCTCTCTGGAGTGAGCCACCTCGATGTCCATGGCGTCCGGGCTTATGGACACAGCCGTTACCGGGTTGGCTTCGCTTCCGCTGTCGCCCCCGCAACCGGCTATAACCAGCACACTGGCTATTCCTATCAGCGTCGCAGCAGAGACAGGCGTTCTCATATATGGCTCCTTTCAGACATTCCGGTTAATCAGGCGGGCCTATTCGTACACAACTCCCCCCGTACTCTCGTTGTAGTAGTCCTCCCCCGCCACGGGCGGATCATTAGTCCATGTATTGTACTTGGCGTAAATCACATTGTAAGTCTGATTATTGATCCCGTATACCGTATTATTCCTTATGAAGTTGCCCCCGGCGCTGCCCCTTGCGCCGCCTCCCAGGTCGGGATTGGCATTGTGCTCCTCATCATGGTAACAGCAGAGATTCACCCCGTACTCGTTGTCCTCAATTATGCAGTTCTCTATGAGCGGATCGTTGTCCGAGCCCATATGGAATCCCTGACGGAATCCTGAAATAGTGCATCCTCGGATTATTATCCCCGTGTTCCCCCCCAGGAATTCGAATCCCCTGTTTTGCCCTATGCCGGGTGGGGCGGGGTCCAGGAGGGGCACGTCGAAAACGCAGTTCTCTACTATGGGACCGGTGCAGTTCTTGAAACGTATGGGCGCGTAATAGCTACGCTGCGCGGTTCTCAGGCTGTCCACACGGATATTGTCACCGTGCATGGTGACATAATGCTCCCACCTGTCCGGCCCGAGCTCGGGTGACGATTCGAAAGTGAATTTGCGCACTGCAGCTGACGTGTTCCCGAGGTAGAAAGCGGTTCCACCCGGACTCCCGCCACGGACAATGCAGGTTTCCCAGTTCTCGCCTTCTATGGTGACGCCTGGCCCGGGGTAAATAGTGAAAGTCTCGCCATGGTCGGTATCGTAGGTTCCGGGGGCGACCAGCACCGTGCCGCCGTCTGGGACGAGTTCATTGCCGCGGTGTATGGTCTTGACGGGCTCATGGGCATACCCGGTTCCCACTGCGTCGTCGCCGCTGGTGATGTCGACGTGAATCACCTTGAAGGTGATGGTAACCCAGCAGGAGTCGTACTTGGCCGTGTCGGCCACGGAAATAGCCCTCACCTCGACCGTTGTCTGGCCGGGCAGGGTGTCGGGCGCCGTGTAGGTCGCGGGGCTGTTATGGGTGATGGTACCGAACACGTCATCGCCGTTCTCGATACCGTTTACGAACCAGGTGAGTCCCGTATTACTGGTCCCGGTGACTTGGGTCGTTATGGTCGCCGATCTGCCCACTTCCACGTCCATGGCGCCGGGGTCCAGGGAAACGGCAACCTCGGGCGCGGGGCCGGAGCCGTTATCGCCCCCGCAGCCGCAGCATACGGCCAGTGCCGCACATGCGCATAAAACCGATAGGGTTCTGGACATAATCGCCTCCATTTGATGTGGTGAAATGCTTGCCCAATGCAGCCGGAGGTTATCAGATTGCCCGCTTGGCTGTAAAGCACAATGCCGGGAGTTCTTGACGACCATGGCCAGGGTGGGATAATGGAGGCGTATTGAACGGGAGGTTACGCATGGCCACCGGGCTCCTCGACGGGATATCGAAGGCAGGCCGGGAGTTTCTTGGCGTCAGGTACCCGTTTCTCTGCGGGGCCATGACCTGGATCAGCGACCCCAGGCTCGTAGCCGCCGTGAGCAACGCCGGCGGCTTCGCGAGCCTCGCCGGCGGCAATATGCCCACCAAACTCCTTGAGCGGCAGGTGGAGGAGACCAGGGAGCTCACCGACAAGCCATTCGCTGTTAACCTCATCACCATCGCGCCCGTCTACATGGAGCACCTCGAGACCGTATGCCGGCTCAAGGTGCCTTTTATCGTCTTCGCGGGGAGTTTCCCGAAGAAGGCGGAGGTGCAGAAGGCCAAGGCCTGCGGGGCCCGGGTGCTGTGCTTCGCGTCCACCAGGTCAATGGCCGACCGCATGCTCGAGTACGGCGCCGACGGCCTTATACTGGAGGGCATGGAAGCCGGCGGCCACGTGGGGCGTGTGACGCTCACCATACTGCTGCAGCAGGTGCTCTTTGAGGTCTCGGAAGTGCCGGTCTTCGTGGCGGGGGGAATCGCAACGGGCAGGATGTGCGCGCATCTCTTTCTGATGGGGGCCTATGGGGTGCAGTTCGGGACGCTATTCGCCGTCTCAAAAGAGAGCTGCGCCCACCCCAGGTTCAAGCAGGCCTTCATCAGGGCGCGCGCAAGGGACGCGGTGTCTACGCCTGCCTTCGACAGCAGGCTCTCGGTGGTGCCGGTGCGCGCTCTCAGGAATTCATCCACGGATGACTTCTCCCAGCTGCAGCTTGACCTCATGGAAAAGCTGGACGCCGGCGAGATCACCAGCGAGCAGTCTCAGCTCAGAGTGGAAGAATTCTGGGCGGGGCGTCTGCGGGACGCCGTCGTGGACGGCGATGTATCCCGCGGGTCCATGATGGCCGGGCAGTCGGTGGGGCTCGTCAACCGGGAAGCATCGGTCAAGCATATCATAGATAAGCTTGCCTCCGATACAGAGGCCGAACTCAGGCGCATCCGAACGCAATTGGGCGAATGAGAGTGCGGCAGGCTGCCGCGCTCACTGAGTGATTCCCTCCCTCCCTAAGTGACTTCTTCTGCGTTGACCTTGCCCAGTATATGGCCCAGGGCGGTCCCCGCCAGGAACACGCCGGCTACGGCTATGGACATATATAGCCAGTGTGAAGCGGCCAGAGGTACCGTCCCGAAGAGCCGGTTGACAGGCGTGTAGATTACTGCAAGCTGAAGCGCGAGTGAGACCAGCACCGCCCCCGTGAGCCACTTGTTGGAGAAAGCGGGAGTCCGGTAAGCCGATCGGATCATGGCAAGTCTGACAATTTCAAGGAGCACCAGGGTCATGAATGCCATGGTGCGGGCCACCGCAAGGCCTTCGCGGTAGCCTGTTCTGAATATGATGAGCGTTGCGATGCACATGAGAACGCCCATTCCGAGCACGTTGAGCGACATGCCCTTCGACATGATTCGGTCGGTGATGCGCCGGGGCGGCCGCTGCATGGCGTCCGCCGGGATGGGGTCGACCCCCAGGGCGACGGCGGGGAGACCGTCGGTCACCAGATTGATCCACAATATCTGCACTGCGGTCAGGGGCAGCGGCAGGCCCGTGAGAACGCCGACGAAGATTATAAGCACTTCTCCCACATTGCCCGACAAGAGGTAATTCACGAACTTCCGGATGTTGTCGTATATCCCCCGGCCCTCTTCTACCGCGTTCACTATTGAAGCGAAGTTGTCGTCCGTGAGGATCATGTCGCTCGCTTCCTTGGCGACATCCGTTCCGGTGATCCCCATGGCTATGCCGATATCGGCCTGCTTGAGGGCGGGTGCGTCGTTCACCCCGTCTCCGGTCATGGCTACGATATGGCCCCGCTTCCTGAAGGCGCTCACTATCTTGACCTTGTCGGCGGGGTTGACACGCGAGTAAATGGACACGTCCTCGACGGTCTTCTCGAGATCGGCTTCATCGATCCTGTGCAATTCGGCGCCGGTCATCGAGCGGCCCTCTATGCCGAGCTCCCGGCCTATGGCCCTGGCTGTCGTCTCGAGGTCGCCGGTTACCATGACGACCTTGATGCCGGCCGTCCGGCATCTTGCGATTGCCTCCCTGGCTTCGTCGCGGGGGGGGTCGATCATGGCCTGAAGCCCGACGAAGACCAGGTCGGTTTCATATGTCTCCCTGTTATCTCCGGGACCGAGTTCCCTGTACGCAAACCCGAGCACGCGCATCGCGGACGCAGCGAGCTCTTCGTTCTTCTTAAGGATGGCCTCGCGATCGTCCTGATGCATGGCTCGCTCGGCATTTCCCGCTTTCACCATGGTGGACTTGTCCAATAGAAGGTCCGGAGCGCCCTTGACGAAAGCCATGCGCTTGCCGTCTATCTCATGCACCGTAGTCATACGTTTGCGTTCGGAGTCGAAGGGCCTCTCGTCCAGGCGCGGGTGGCGCTTATCAAGGGTCTGCCTGTCCAGCCCGGCCTTGAGCGCGGATGTGATCAGACATGCCTCGGTCGGGTCGCCGATTGCCTGCCAGGTGTCCCGTTCCAGTCTGGCGTCGTTGTTGAGAGCGCCAATGGTAAGCAGGAGGTCGAGATTGTCGCTCTTCTCCGAGAAGTCGCCCTCAGGCGCATACCCGCGGCCCCCGACGCTGATGTCCTTGCCGTCGACATATACATTGGTGACGGTCATCTCATTGTGGGTGAGGGTGCCCGTCTTGTCGGAGCATACGACCGTTGTGCAGCCCAGCGTCTCGACGCTCGGGAGGCTCCTGATGAGGGCGTTGCGCCGGACCATGCGCCTCACGCCGAGTGAGAGCGAAATCGTGACGACCGCCGGCAGGCCCTCCGGGATCGCCGCGACCGCGAGGGCGACGGCCGCGAAGAATACCTCCAGGACTTCGCCGCCCTGGATGAGCATGACCGCGGCGAAAACGAGCCCGCAGATAATGACAGTGGCGATTCCCAGCCACTTGCCAAGGGTGGCCAGTTGTATTTGAAGCGGGGTCTCCTCGTCCTCTGTCGCCTGAATCATGTGGGCTATCTTGCCGATCTCAGTATCCATGCCCGTTCTGGCCACGACCGCCCTGGCGCGACCCCGCGTTATGACGGTTCCGGCGAAGACGCAGTTGTGGAGATCCGCGATGGAGACCTCGCCTTCAGCTTTCGCCTCGACCGGAGCAACATCTTTCTGAACGGGCACCGATTCGCCGGTGAGGGCCGCCTCCTGTGTCTCGAGCTCGATTTCCTCTATGAGCCGCGAGTCCGCCGGTATCTTATCGCCGCTCTGGAGCAACACCACGTCACCCGGGACGAGCAGGGCCGCGTCGACCTCTCTCTCGGTCCCGTCTCTCATGACGATCGCCTTCAGACTTGCCATCTTCTTGAGAGCCTTGACGGCCTTCTCGGCCCTGAATTCCTGGAGGAAACCGAGCACGGCGTTGAGAACGAGTATGGCGCCCACCACCACGGCGTCGATTGCTTCGCCTATAAGCGCCGATACGACGACCGCCCCGATGAGCACATAGATGACGGGCGAGGTGAACTGGGAGAGGAGCATTCGCCACCAGGCTGGTCCGCCGGCCTCGGCGAGCTCATTGGGTCCGAACCTGGCGAGCCGGGCCGCGGCCTCCGGTGAGGCAAGGCCCTGTTCGGACGTGCCCAGGTCGTCGTACACGTCTTCTATTCGCCGCGAAAAATACTCCATGCACAAGAGAGTAGTCTCAAGCCCGGACGGACTCAACCTCAAACTGCCCCGTAAACGGATGAAGCTGGATGGCGTTTCGCTCCGCAATCGTGCTAGAATGGGGGCTGGAGGTGCGGAATGGACCGGCTATTATGTGCTTCATGCGGCAAGGCCTATAGTCTCGACGACCCGCGGTGGGGATGTGAATGCGGAGGCCTGCTGGACATCGAGTTCAGTGCACGCTTCGACCTGTCGGATATTGCGTCACGCGAGCCTACGATGTGGCGGTATCGAGAAGCCATCCCGATCCGGGACGCGGCCGGCGCAATCACCCTGGGGGAGGGCCTTACGCCCCTCAGGGAGTATAAGGCGGCGGGAAGGAAAGTGCTCGTCAAGGAAGAGTACCTCAACCCCACGGGCTCGTTCAAGGACCGGGGGGCCTCGGTGGTTGCGAGCAGGATGAAGGAAATTGGAGTCAACGCGGCCGTAGAGGACTCCTCCGGCAATGCCGGCGCCGCCGTTGCCGCATATTGCAGAGAGGCCGGCGTGAGGTGCACGGTGTATGTTCCCGAGGGAGTGCGTCCGGAGAAGGCCGAACGCATAAGACATTACGGGGCGGAGCTCAGAGAGGTTCACGGCACCAGGGAGGACTGCGCCGCCGAGGCGCTCAAGGCGGCAGCCGGGGCCTATTACGCCAGCCACTCGCGCAATCCCTTCTTTCTCCAGGGCACGAAGACTTTTGCATACGAGGTATGCGAGCAGCTGGACTATAAGGCTCCCGATGCGGTGGTGCTTCCCGTGGGCAACGGCACGCTGCTCCTTGGGACATACCTGGGATTCAAGGACCTCCTGGCCGCCGGAGTGGTCGGCAGGATGCCCAAGCTCATAGGCGTCCAGGCGAGGGCATGCGCTCCGCTTTTCAGGGCGTTTCACGAAGACAGCGAGCCTGGGCGAATAGAGCCCCCCCGGGGGCCTTGCGGGACTATGGCCGACGGTATCGCGATAGCCTCGCCCGCCAGGGGAAACCAGGTTCTGGCCGCGGTCCGGGAGACCGGAGGCGACTTCTTCGCCGTCGACGACCTGGAGATCATGGCCGCGCTTAGAGATGTGTCGGCAAAGGGCTTTCAGATCGAGCCAACGGCCGCGGCCGGCGTCGCCGGCCTGGCCAGGTACCTGGCCCGCGGGGAGCCTGCCGATACGGTGATCACCGCCTTCACGGGCAATAATGCGCCGGCGGCCCGGTACTAGACTCTTCCCCGCCGTAAATCGCCGTTTCCCCCGTTCCCGCCGGGCCACCGCCGGATTTACTTAAGCCCTTGAGTATGTTATAATTGTATAGATGGGATATTAAGCAAAGGAGAACGATGATGAAGTATATCCATTTGTATGCTCTTTTTTTTGTGGCCCTTGCTGCTTTCGCCGCGGCGCCCGCAGGCGCCCTGGCCGCCGCGCAGGCCCACACTGTCGAGATAAGCGGTGATCCCCATGTCTGGGGCCCCCAGCACGCCAAGGCCCTGGATCCGGTCTACGACGGCGCAAGCGGCCGCGACGCAATAGGCGACCTCATGGCGTTCTATTTCGACCAGGGAGCCGACCGGCTCTCATTCCGCGTCTCGCTGTACCGGGCCCCCACGGCCCCCGGCGATGTCTCTCTGCTGGCCGAGGGGGTGAGAGTGTTCGTGCTTATGGATTATGAGGAAGGCGGCACGTCGGAGCTGCCTTACGGTGTGTCCGGCGGCGCTCCCTTCATGTGGGACGCGGGAGTGGAGCTTGCGCAGCCCGAGGGCGGCGTCAGGGCCCGGATGGTGGACTCGCAGTTCGGGGTGCTGGGCACGGAGGGCGTGAGGCGGGTGCTGGCGCCCGAGCGGTGGCCCAATATCGAGGCCAGCATCGACCTTCCCGGCGGCTTTGTAAGCGACGAGATTGCGGCCGTCGCGGAATCCGCGCCGGTCAACTTCTATGTATTCACGGCGCGTGACGGCGAGGTGCTTGACGAGATCGTGACGACCAACGCACCGCTCAGTAACGCGCATAACGTGGCTTTCGCGCAGCATCTCAACCAGGGTCTCACATATACCACCGTGTTCCGCGGCGAGCGCGGCGAGAACGCGTCTTATCCGGGCGACCCCAACAATCCCGACGACGGGGCGGATGAGATCCTCGGTGCACATGACTATTACAACCTGCCCCTGAACTGGCATCAGGGTGGTCTTCTCATATCAGCCGCCGAGTGGCACGACCCCGGTTTCAACGACTCGCTCGTCGCGGGCGTGATGGCGGGAAGATACGAGATTCTCTCGTCCGCGCTGGGGCAGCACATGATGCCATTTGTCAGCGACGACATCAACGGCAAGGCCGTGAGCGTCGAGAACGACATGATCAACACCCTCTATGGCTACACGCCGCGGGTTGCCTGGGTGCCCGAGAGGGTCTGGTGCGAGAACCCCGACCTCGACGGCAACGGCATAGACGCATCGGCGCATGTCATAGACTACATAGGGGACGACTTCACGGACAACGGCATCTGGGCGGTTATACTCGACGATTACGTTCACTGCGGCTATGCCAACGACGTCTTCAACGATCACCACATATATACATACAACAGCATCAAGATCCTGCCCCTCGACAATGACTTCGTGGGCCAGGTCAACTGGAACGCGGGCGACGCCTGGAACACCATACTGGCGGGCACGTCCGACGAGATCATCATCTACGCAAACGACGCCGAGATAGCAGCGGAAGTCTCGCAGGGCGCCGGCAACCCGGACGCCCTTAACAACTACATCTGGATTCTGCAGCAATGCTCCAACAACAGCGGCACCGTCGGGGTGTGGAAACTGACCGACGTCTTAAGCGACCCGGGCTTCACGACGCAGGCACTGACGCTGCAGAGCGGCACCTATGGCCTGCTCGGAGAGTGGTACGGCTATGGCGGCGGCAACAACTCGTGGTACGGAGACTGGGCATCCTATGTAGGCTCTTCCAACCTCGACGGCCACAACCCGAAGTGGAATTACGGGGCCCAGTGGAGCCATACCCTGGGCAAGGCCATGGCCGGGCCGGCCAACAACCTCAATGAGATGGCCTGGTACGTCCTCATGACCAACCTCCACGAAACCGGCTGGCATGACGGGGGCGAGATCTCCGGTTGGCAGCACCACTACTCCAACCACATACGCAGCGGCAACGCCCACGCGGAGGCTGCGCGCTGGGCCGGAGGCCTCTATGTGGATTCCATCGGGGCCTATACGTCCGACTTCGACGATGACGGTGTGGACGAGCTCGTGATGTACAACGACCGCGTTCTGGGAGTTTTCGACACCATCGGCGGCAAACTGCAATGGCTTTTCTGCAAGGGCAGCGGCTATAACTACAGCGTCGTCTCAAACGATAATGTCTACTGGGTGGATACGGACGGCGATTACAATGAGACAAACCACACCGCCGTGCTCTCCGATGTGAGCGTGGGCGGAATAAACCGCGAAAACGACCTCTATGCCCTCGAAGTCATCACTGCGACCGGGCCCACGGTGGAGGCAAGGGCGTACATCGCAGAAGTTGAGAAGAGGATAAGCCTCGCCTACGGCGACCGCCACCTCAAGGTGCAGTACCGCACGTCAGGCGACCGGGTCTATGTCAAGAACGGCTTCTGCACGGACAATCTGGACCTTACCTGGTCGGGGAAGTCCTTCGAGCGGCTGTGGGACCCCGACGGCGGGGGCTATTTCGGCTACAGGAACACCAATACCGACGCCACCGGCGCCATAGTGGTAGGCACGGCCGGTGCGGCGCATAACTTCCAGTTCGAGGCGACACTGCTTACCGGCGATGAGTTCTACGGCGACGGTTCGTTCGAGGTCTATGTGTACGGCGGCTATACGAGCCCGGAGGACGGCATGGGATATATCCCCGAGCTCAAGGCGCTGAGGGACAGCCTGGTGGACACCATGGCCCCGCAGCCTCAGAGCGGCGTGTTCTACCCCACCAACGGCAATCTCACCCTGGATTTCGACGAGGATATCAACACGGCGGCGGTCGTGGTCACGGGTTTTGGCTTCGACGACGACAACGACGGTGTGGCTGACGTCACGCTTGCGAGCGCGGACAGCCTAAGGACTACGGGGCTTTCCCCCCGGCTAAGCTTCGATCTCAGCCCGGGAAGCGCCGCCGCTCTTGAGGCCCTCACGGGCGGTATAGAGCTCCTGATGGCTGCTTCCACCGTTGAAGACGCGGCCGGGAATCCCAATGAGCAGGTCACCCATGAGGACGATGTCGCGGTGCTTGTAGCTCCGCCCACCAAGGTGCAGATCGACGGTTACCTGCCCGACTCCGACTGGGAATGCCCGCGGCTCAAGCTGGAGGACTGGTGGGACTCGGCGTGGAACGGGACTTCTCCGGGCGATACCAATGAGATCAATGTCATATTCGTCGACTGGGATTCGACTTACCTCTATCTTGGCATTCGCGGGCACGTTTCGGGGAACTCCTGGATCCTCTACCTGGATACCGACGTCGGCGGTCCCGACGGCTATACGGACCTCACCGCGATCGACCACTGGGAGAGAGGCGCGACATTTTCGGCTACCGGGTTCAAAGTCGACTACGAGTACGGAGCTTACCAGCATCAAAGCGCATTCGACTCGCACAGCTTCTGGGAGCTCTTGAGCGACACTACGAGCGCCGAATTGAGTTCGGAGATCGTTAAGGCCTTCGACCCCAATCACGTGTACGGGTATGACGGCGGCAGCGAAATCGCTGTTCCATGGGACGTCATCTACGGTCTCGGATCCAACCAGGTGCCTGTGGGGACCAGAATCGGAGTGGTGGCCTCGGTGTGCTGGGACCCTGAGCCGGACGGCGAGCTGGGAGGCGACGTGGCTCCCAATAATGTCTCGGCCACGCTGCCCGCGATCGACAATTTCGCGGAGGTCGCGGTTGATTCCGACAATGACGGCGTGCCCGATCCGGGTTGCAGCGCGGGCGTGCCCGGTATCAGCCCGGGGATCGACGCGCCGGTGCTTCGCGCTTACCCCAGCCCGTCGAGGGGGACGGTAAATGTATCTGTCGTGCTGGGTGCCGCTCGTTCCGCAGGTAAGATCGGCTCCGACGTCGAAGTGGACATCTTCGACATAGCCGGCCGAAGGGTCGCGAGAGTATTCAGCGGCAGGCTTGACGCCGGCGAACATCTCTTTGAGTGGAATGGGAGGACTTCATCGGGGAAGATGGCGGGGGCCGGGCTCTATTTCATGAGAGTCAAGGTGCAGGGCGAGGAACTGGGAACGGCCAAGATAATGCGTATACGTTAGCAATCACCTGAATGGGTTTAATAAAGCGGGACGGCCGGTGAAGGCCGTCCCGCTTCACATTGAGATGTATTCTTATCTCAGCAGCACAATCCTCTGCGTCGCCGCTTCCACTCCGGCCGTGAGGCGGATGAAATAGACTCCCGACGCGGCGCGGTTCTTATACCTGTCGGTTCCGTCCCAGTAGGCGCGGTATTCTCCGGCCGGCCGTACTTCGTCCACAAGCGCGTTCACGAGCCGTCCCGTTGCGTCATAGACTCTGAGCGAGACGTGTGCCTCGCTAGGAACGGTGTACGCGATTGTCGTCGACTTGTTGAACGGGTTGGGAATCCCCGGCGCGAGGAGGAGCCGGGAAGGTCTTTCAGGTTCCGGGCGGTCCTCGGGCACGCCGGCATTTTCGCCGCACGTCGCCTTCATGGTCTGCGCCGTGGTCATGCCCATATAGTCCTCGAGCTGACTTCCCGGGCAGCCCTCGAACTGTATTATGTATGTAATGTCGAAGAAACTGTCCACCGCGTAATCTCCGCTGGGGAGCTCGATGAGCTGCGTCGCGCCCGATGAGGGGAGGCCTAGGGAGTCGCCGGCGGCCACTATGAGCTCGCAGAAATCGGGGTCGCCGAAGAGCTGCCCGAATAAATGATGAAGCCTGGCGGTGAAGTTCTGCACCGGGTCACCGGGATTGCGCGGGCCGATATGCATCTCTCCTGATACCGGCACATAGAGGTGGCGGTTGAAGCCGGCCAGGGAGCCGGTGCCGTACACGGTCCAATCGAAGTAGGCGTCGAAGGTGCATTTCTCGCCGCCGAGACTTCCGCCTGGGGTGTTCACCACATTGTAGAAGTCGGTGAGCGGGCCCCAGAGTTCTATCGTGTCACCCGGCGGGAGCCCGTCTATGATGTACATGGGCTCCTCTTCGTTGTCGTAAGCGCAGTCGGGCGGGAAGTCTATGGTGCCGCTGCCGTTATCCGGCGCCTCGCAGCATGTTCCCCACACGGTCAGCTTGCCGGCGTTGGCGGCCTGGTAGCCGTTCTCGCTCCCGTCCTCACCCGGGACGCCCGTGTCCTTGTCGCCGTAGACCCAGGTGAGCCCCGCGTTTCCCGAGAACCTGTAGCAGTAATCATATGTGCCTTCTGTCGTGGGTGTGATCAGGGAGGCCCAGTACTCGTCGTTATCCGGCTCGCCGTATACGGTGCCGTCCCAGCCGGGATTCGGCGTCGCCTCAAACCATGTCCAGGCAGGCGAGGCTGAAGGATCGGTGCCCTCGGGGCCATAGCCCACCTGGCCGCGGACGCGCCCCGGGGAAAGGTCATTGTACTGGGTGCGGTCCGTCAGGCCGGCGACATAGAAGCGCCCGTAAACCACCACTTCGGTGGCCTTATACGTCTCTATGGTGTGCGGCCACTGGAGCCTGCACCAGTCCATATTGAGGAATTCGGCGCAGGTCGTGCGCGGAAGGGTCTGCACGGTTGTGCCCGCGTAATCCTCGAGCTGGCTGCCCGGGCAGCCTTCGAATTCCACCTCGCAGAAGATATCGAAGAAGCTCTCGACGGCGAAGTCGCCGCTCGGAAGCTCCGTGAGCAAAGTCTGCCCCATTGTCGGGAGGTCGTAGTGGTATCCCGCGCGGACAATGAACTCGCAGAAGTCGGGGTCGCCGAAGAGCTCGCCATATAGGCTGTCTATCCTCCCCGGGAAGAACTGCGGTGAGTCTCCCGGGTTACGCGGTCCGATGTGTATTACCCCGGACGTCGGCACGTAGAGGTGGCGGTTGAATCCGGCCAGCGAGCCGGTCCCTGTCACCGTAAGATCGAAATATGCGTCGAAGGTGCAGATTTCGCCGCCGAGACTCCCCCCGGGGGTATTGACGACATTATAGAAATCCGTAAGCGGTCCTGCGAGCTCGATGGTCGTGCCCGCCGGGAGGCCGCCCGTGATCATCATGGGGAATCCCGCGAGGCCATAGTCGCAGTCGGCCGGGAAGTCCACAGTCCCGGAGCCGTTGTCGGGCGCCAGGCAGCATATGTTCTCGACAATCATCTGGCCCGCGTTCGCAGTCTGGTAGCCGTTCTCGCTCCCGTCTTCTCCGGGGACGCCCGTGTCCCTGTCGCCATACAGCCAGGTATGACCGACGTCACCTGAGAAACGGCAGCAGTAGTCATAGTTCCCGGGCACCGTCGGAGCGACAAGATAGGACATGTATTCGTCGTTGTCGGGCTCTCCCCAGGCCGAACCGTCCCAGCCGGGATTGGGCCAGGCGTCAAACCAGGTCCAGCCGCCCGCCGAAGGGTCCGACCCGTCTGCGCCGTAGCCGACCTGGACGCGGATCCTCCCGGGGCTCGGGTCGTTGCCGGCTGATTGGTCGGTGGCCCCGGCGATGTAGAACCTTCCGTAGACCATAGTGGCGGTCGCGGGCGGCACGTCTATCAAGTGCGGCCATTGCAGCCGCCCCCAGTCCACCAGATAGAAGTCGTTGCAGGACGTGCGCGGCACGCGCTTCTCATCGATGCCCATGTAGTCTTCGAGCTGGCTTCCCGGGCATCCTTCGTACTGGATCCGGTAGGTGATGTCGAAGAAGCTGTCCACGGCGAAGTCACCGCTCGGGAGCTTCGTCAGCATGACTTTGCCCGGACACGGCAGATCGTAATAATCCCCGGCGGTGAATATTAATTCGCAGAAGTCGGGGTCGCCGAAATGCTGTCCCTGGAGCTTGTATATGAGGGCGTCGAATATCTGGATGGAGTCTCCCGGTGTGCGGGGCCCGATGTGTATCTCGCCCGAAACGGCCATGTATATATGGCGGTTGAAGCCCATAAGCGTGCCGGTTCCCGTCACGGTCCAGTCGAAAAATGCGTCGAAAGTACATACTTCCCCGCCGAGGGTCCCGCCTGGAGTATTCACCACATTGTAGAAGTCCGTGAGCGGGCCGTCGAAGATTATGGTGGTTCCCGGGGGCAGGCCCACCGTAAGGACCATGGGCTCGGAAGGGTGACCATAGGGACAGTCGGGTGGGAACGTGACCGTGCCCGTGCCGTTGTCGGGCGCCTCGCAGCAGTCGGCAAAGGCCGTCTCTGCGGCCAGGCAGGAAGTTACGGCAAAAGCAGCCAGTAAGAATATAATCCGCCTCATTGTAAAATCCCTCCTTCGGGGCATAAGCCGCCCACCGGAATCCCACATGAACCGTGCAGCTGCTTGCCCCATAAACGTAAACTGAGGATAGTCTACATTAGTATTATATCGCACCTATGGCCTGTCTTCAAGGAACATCGGCCGGGGCTTAAGGAAAGCAAAGCGGTTACGAATTGCCTTGACCCCGGTCGCGCCCCGCGATATACTCATCGCGACCCCAAGAGAAGATGAGCTGCACCCGGCGCCAAATCCAGGAGTATGTCCCCCTAAAGAGGAGGAGAGCATGGGAAACAGGTTTGATACACATGGCGATTTCAGCTGGGCCGAGCTCATGACCCGCGACATGGAAGCGTCGAAGAAGTTCTACAAGCAACTTCTCGGATGGGAGATGGCAGAGATGCCTATGCAGCAGGGCGCCGCCTATACCATACTCAAGGCCGGCGGCAGGGGCGTTGCGGGCATCATGGCCATGCCTGCGGAGGTGCCCGAGATGGTGCCATCGCACTGGGAGGCCTATGTCACGGTGAACGACGTCGACGCGGTGGCCAAGAAGGCGAAGGAACTGGGCGCCAAGATCATGGTGCCGCCCAAGGACATCCCCGGGGTGGGCCGCTTCTCGTGCCTCCAGGACCCGCAGGGAGCGGTCATCAACGTGATTCAATATCTCAAGAAGTAGGGAAGAGGGAATACGAAGGAAACAAACCGGGCCCGGGGCCGCTGGGTTTTACCGAATCACGGGCGCGGGCCCTCTTTATTCCCGGCAATTTCGCCACTATGTTCCGAGCAGGCGTTGCCGCATCAGCCTCGGCGGCAGCGAGCCGCATTCCAGTATGGCGTCGTGCATGGCCTTCATGGATACACCGGGATTGGCTTTCCTGTAATCCGCGATGAGATCGAGTATGGCCAGCTTCCCCATCAGATAGGACTGCGGCTGCGTAGGCGATCCCGTGTACCGTCGCACCTCAGCCGTAGCGCTGGCCCTTTCGAGCTGGCACTTCTCTACCAGGAAGTCGACGGCTTCTTCTACCTGCATGCCCCTTGTGTGCAGCGAGACGTCGAGAATGATGCGCGCCGCGCGCCACAGCTGGTCCTTGAGGCGCCCAAGACGCTGGACGGGCTCGGCGATATAGCCCAGCTCCTCCATCAGCTCCTCGCAGTAAAACGCCCAGCCCTCTATGAAAAGCGTGGACAGAAATGAGCTCATACGCCTCGGTATCGTGTCCCGCCGGTTTGACCACACAAGCTGCAGGTGGTGACCCGGGTATGCCTCATGCAGGGCGGTGATGGGGAGCTTGGAATACGAATGCCCCTTCAGTTTGGATTCGCGTTCTCGAGCGGTCGCCTCAGCGTCTACGGGGGTCACGAGGAACAGGCCGTCCTGTTTTTCCTCGAGAATGCCCGGCGGC
>JASFEA010000010.1:0-41779 GCA_050125095.1 bacterium | reverse complement strand
CACGCGCGGCCTGTCCTTGCGGAGAGCGACCTCGGCGTAACCTGAACCCATGACTCCGAACTGGAGAAGATGCCGGGGTTTATTCTCCACGTTCGCCCCCACGTCGAGAATAATGCAGGCGCCCTTCCTGGTCGGCGCGAAGGTAGCGATCGCCGGCCTGGAAACTCCCTTTATCCTCCCCAGCCCGAAAATGGCATTCGCCGCGACCGCCCCGGTGTTGCCGGCGCTTATGAATCCCTCTGCCTTTCCTTCCTTCTGCATCCGGAGGCCGACGGCAATCGACGATTGCTTCTTCTTTCTGAGAGTGGCCGCCGGGGCCTCGTCCATGGCGACCACCTCGGGGGCGTCCACGATGAGGAGCCGGGATGAATTCCGGCCGGCGCCCCCCAGGGCCGCTCTCACGTCTGACTCCCTGCCGACCAGAGCGATCTCGAGGTCCTCTTCCGTCTCCCTAAGTGCAGAAAGGGCACCGTCCACTATCACAGACGGTGCTCTATCGCCTCCCATGCTGTCTACTGCAATCCTCATTTTGCCCACCCCTTCCGTGGACGGACAGGGTTACAAGGATATGGCTACTCGGTATCCAGGACCTTGCGACCCTTGTAGTAACCGCAGTGTGGACATGCCCGGTGAGGAACCATCGGCTCATTGCAGTTCGGGCAAACTGAGAGTCCGGGCGACTCAAGCTTGTAATGCGTGCGCCGCTTCTTCTTCCTGGTCTTAGAGACTTTACGCTTTGGTACTGCCATTCACCTATCTCCTTTAATTGAAATCAGTTAAAGCGCTTACTTAAGATTCTTCAGAGCATCCCATCTGCTGTCATGCTCATCGCGCTCGCACGAACACGTCGTCTCATTCAGATTGGCGCCGCACACGGGGCATAGGCCCTTGCAGTCGTCGCTGCAGAGGGGCTTGACCGGCAAGACCAGCATCAGCTCGCTCCTTACCTCCCCCGATATATCGATGAATCTCGAATTGGCGGAAATCTCGATGACCCCCTCGCGACAGCCGTCCACTCCATCGGGGGCCACCTGCCCGAAAACACAGAGTATGTTGAGGCCGGCCTCAAGTCTGGTCCCGTACTGCTTGAGGCAGCGCCCACAATCCAGCGTCACGTCCACACCGGCCCTTCCCCTCAGGACTATCTCGGCCGTCGACCTCATGGCGTCCAGCGCGAGGCTGACCGGCGAGTCAAGCGACACAATGCCGATGTCCTCGCCGAATCCGACCTCCGAGGCTTCCTCCAGGAGGTCGATATGCGAAAATCCTTCCGGTATGGCATCCAGCTCGATTCTTATCAACTGCCGCTCCGTTATGTTAATTTACGGCCCCTGCAGTGTCAAGCCCGTCACCTGGTCTTGAGATACTCGTTTATGGCCCTGGCCGCCTTCCTCCCCGCCCCCATGGCCAGGATGACGGTAGCCGCCCCGGTCACTATGTCGCCGCCTGCGTATACGCCCTCGAGGCTGGTCAGCCCGGTCTCGTCGTCCGCTAGAATATTGCCCCACTTGTTGGTATCAAGACCGGGGGTCGTGGACGGGACCAGCGGGTTCGGGCCCTGTCCGATGGCGATAACGACCACATCTACGTCTATTGTGAACTCCGAGCCCTCGATGGGCACCGGCCGCCTGCGGCCGCTCGCGTCGGGTTCGCCGAGGCGCATCTTTACGCATTCGATCTGCTTCACCCAGCCCTTGCCGTCATCTATGATACGGACGGGATTGTGGAGCTCTTTGAGAATCATCTCCTCCTCAAGGGCGTTCTCGATCTCCTCTTCCCTCGCGGGCATCTCGGCCCGCGACCTTCTGTAAACGCAGTACACTTCATCCGCGCCCAACCTCATAGCCGTCCTCACAGAATCCATGGCCACGTTCCCGCCGCCCACCACCGCGACACGGGTTCCGACCTTTATCGGCGTGTCGAACTCGGGGAACCGGTAGGCCTTCATCAGGTTGGAGCGCGTCAGGAACTCGTTGGCCGAGTAGACCCCGTTGAGATTCTCGCCCGGGATGTTCATGAAGTAGGGAAGCCCTGCGCCGGTCGCTATGAATATGGCGTCATATCCCTCCTGGTTCATGAGCTCGTCGATGGTCCTGGTGGCGCCGACGACGAAGTTGACCTCCACCTTCACGCCGAGCTTCTCTATGAACTCGACCTCTCTTGCGACTATGCTCTTGGGCAACCTGAACTCGGGGATGCCGTACACGAGCACACCGCCGGGCGCATGCAGAGCCTCGAATATGGTGACCTCGTGGCCCAGCATGGCAAGGTCGGCCGCCACCGTAAGCCCCGCGGGTCCCGATCCTACCACACCCACCTTCTTGCCCGTCGGCGGCGCGACCTCGGGCAGGTTCATCCTGCCCTGCTTGGCCTCCCAGTCCGCGGCAAAACGTTCGAGCCTGCCGATGGCGAGCGGCTCCCACTTCTTACCGAGCACGCACTGCTTCTCGCACTGGTCCTCCTGCGGGCAGACGCGTCCGCAGACGGCCGGCAGCGCGTTCTTCTCCTTGAGCTTGAGGGCCGCCCTGTCGAAGTCCCCCTCGGCGATGGCAGTCACGAAAGCCGGGATGTCGATTTCCACCGGGCAGCCGTTTACGCAGAAAGGCTTCTTGCAGTTGAGGCAGCGCTGCGCCTCCGCCACGGCCTGCTCTAGGGAATAGCCAAGCGCCACCTCGTCGAAGTTGGTGCGCCTTATCTTCGGATCCTGCCGGGGCATTTCCTCCCGCGGCTCGGAGCCTTTTCTCCTCGGCTTGTTGTCACTCACTTTCGGCTCCCTCGTCTATTATATATGTCTTGAGTTCCCGTATAAGCTAGTGGCTGCCGCAGTCCCCGCGGCATTTCTGGTACTTCTCAAGCGATTTCTTCTCTTCGGTGCAATAGGTCATCTGCCTGGACAGGAGAAGATCGTAATCCACCAGATGAGCGTCAAACTCGGGGCCGTCCACACAGGCGAATTTGGTCTTGCCGTCGACCTGCACCCGGCAGACGCCGCACATGCCCGTCCCGTCGATCATTATGGGGTTGAGGCTCACGATCGACTTTATGTTGTGCTTTATGGTGACCCCGGAAAAAGCCCTCATCATCGGGACTGGGCCGATGCCGACCGCGTAGTCGAACTTGTAGCCTTCATCGATGAGCTTCTCCATCTGCCGGGTGACGAATCCATGTATGCCGTAGGAACCGTCGTCCGTGGTCACGTAGAGCTCGTTGCTTGCCCCTTTCATCCAGTCCTCTAGAATCAGTATGTCCTTGCATCTGGCCCCTATGATGGAGACGACCTTGTTGCCCGCCGCTTTGAGAGCTCTGGCTATGGGGAATACGGGTGCGATACCGATGCCGCCGCCGACGCAGGCCACCGTGCCGTAGTTTTCTATATGGGTCGCCTTGCCCAGCGGGCCCACCAGATCGAGTATGCTGTCGCCCTCATCGAACGTCCCCATCTCCATGGTCGTCTTTCCGATCTCGGCCACTATAAGCGTGATCGTGCCCTTCTCGCGGTCGAAGTCCGCAACCGTGAGCGGAATCCTCTCCCCCTCGTCGTGCAGCCTTATGACCACGAACTGGCCCGGCTGGACCTTGGTTGCGATGAAGGGCGCCTCGACGTTGTAGAGCTTGATCTCAGGCGTCAGTTCCTCTTTCCTTACAATCCTATACATGTAAACCGTCCTCCGGCGTCTTCAAGTTTCCGGCTATTCTATCAGTATCCAGGGCGATAACCAACTCCTCATTTGTAAGTATCGTGAGAATTCTGACTCTGGAGTCGGCGGCGGAAAGGTCCACGTCACGGCCCTTGGACTCTTCGTTTACGCTATCCTCAAGCTTCGCGCCGATATAGTCAAGCCCCTCAAGCGACTTCCGCCTCACCACGGGGGAGTTGACCCCGATTCCGCCCGTGAAGACGATGGCGTCGACGCCTCCCATGGCCGCCGCATAGGCCCCTATGTATTTCCTGACGCGGTAGGAGAAGATGTCCAGAGCCAGGCCGGCCCGTTTGTTGCCGGCAAGGGCCTCGTCCTCAATCTCCCTCATGTCGCTCGAGATGCCCGAGACGCCGGCGAGACCGCTGTGCTTATTCATCATGGCGTTCGCCTCGCTGATCGTGAGGCGCTCCTTACCCATTACGTAGAGCACCGTCGCGGGGTCTATGTCCCCGCAACGTGTCCCCATTACAAGGCCTTCAAGCGGGGTGAATCCCATCGAAGTGTCTATGGACTTGCCGTACCGAACGGCGGCCATGCTGCACCCGTTCCCGAGATGGCAGGTGATTATCCTGAGGTCCTCGATCTTCCTGCCCATCATATCGGCGGCGCGCCCGGCCACATAGTAGTGGGACGGTCCGTGAAAACCGTACCGCCTGAGCCCGTACCGTCTGTAGAGAACATAGGGAAGCGCGTAGACATAGGCCTCGGGCGGAATAGTATGGTGAAAGGCCGTGTCGAACACGGCCACCTGCGGAACGCCCGGGAGGAGCTCGGCGCATGCGTCGATGCCCCGCAGGTTGTGAGGATTATGCAGAGGCGCGAGCTCTATGCAATTCTCTATCTCATCCCTGACTTCGGGCGTAATCAGCACCGACTCGGTGAGTTTCTCGCCCCCGTGTGCGATCCTGTGACCCACCGCGTCGATCTCGCTTCTGTCTGTTATCACCCCGTGGTTCGGGCTTATGAGAACGGCGATCACCGAATCTATGGCCTGAGCGTGGTCGGTGATTTCGACCCCGACCCTCACTCTGTCGCCGTCCGCCCTCTTGTGATGCAGAAGCGACCCGGAAAGTCCGATGCGTTCAACCTGACCCTCAGCCAGGCTCTTCCTTTCCGGAGTGACGAAGAACTTGTACTTCACCGAGGAACTTCCGGAGTTGATTACGAGGATTCTCACCGCTTGCCTTCTCCGGCGTCCGGGTACTTGTAGAAACCCTCCCCGGTCTTCCGCCCCAGTTTGCGTTCCCTTACCATTTTCCTCAAGAGGGGGCAGGGCCTGTACTTGAAATCACCCAGCTCATGGAACATGCCCTCCATACGCTGGATCAGCTCATCGAGGCCGATACTGTCGGCGAGCTCCAGGGGGCCCACAGGGAAATCGAATCCCAGCTTCATGGCCGTATCGATGCCTTCGACGCTCGCCACTCCTTCCATCAGGGCATAAGCGGCCTCGTTTATAAAGGGGATGATGACCCTGGTGGTCACGAATCCAGGGTACTCGTAAACCTCCACGACTTGCTTCTTCATCTCGGTGGCCAGGCCCACCGCCGCCGCCAATGTCTCATCTGAGGTTTTGAGCGCGCGCACTACCTCGACTACGCCCCTCTTGGGCACCGGGTGCAGGAAGTGCATCCCTACAACCTTCTCCGGCCGCGCTGTCTCACCGGCGATTCGCGTAATGCTGAGCGTGGAAGTGGTCGTCACGAAAATGGTCTCCGGGGCGAAGGACTCCTCGAACTGCCTGAAGAGAGCCATCTTGACATTCAACTTCTCGGGCACCGCCTCGATAGCGAATTCACAGTCCTCGACCTCCTCTATGCCGACCACTGTCCGGATGCGCGAGAGTATGGACCGCTTCTCGCCGGACGTGATGCCCCATCGCTCAATTGAGGCGTCCAGACTCGCCTCGACCCCCGTGAGCCCGGCACTGAGCCTGCTTTCGTCGATGTCGGAAAGCACGACTTCGATGCCGGACGAGGCCGCGACCTCGGCAATCCCCTGCCCTATCATGCCGGCGCCTGCGATGAAGATTCTCTTAAGTGGCAAAGTAAGCCTCACACGAGATCAGGAAAGAAAAATGCGACTTCCTCCTGCGCCGTACTGGGAGAATCAGAAGCGTGAATGGAGTTCATTGTGACGCTGAGCCCGTAGGCCGCTCTTACGGTGCCCTCTTCAGCTTTTGAGGGATCGGTGTTGCCGCAAAGAGCCCTGACAAGGGTTATGGCATCGACACCCTCGACGGCTGCCGGGACGCATTCGCCCGACGTCATGTAGGAAACCAGGTTCTGATAGAATGGCTTTTCGCGGTGAACGGCGTAAAACGCACCCGCCCGCTCGGCGGACAGCCTTGTCATCAGCATCGCGACGATGCGGAGGTCGTTCTCCTCCAGAATCGAGAGGATCTTGCCCGTCAGCCCCCGCTTCACGGCATCGGGCTTTACGATTATCAGGGTCCGTTCCAGCTTCCGGCACCTCACTTAAAAAGGGTCCCTGGCCGGAACCCTTGCCTTGGTCCTGCGATACCTATGAACGTATAACAGAACTCGTATGCCCCCGCAACCCCAATTTAATTAAAGGCGGCAGGCCCTTGAGCCTGCCGCCCAAAAAAATCCTAAGAATGAAGACGACTATTTCTTCTTCTTACGCGTAGTCTTGCGCTTCTTCGTGGTCTTCTTCTTCGCGGTCTTCTTACGCGTGGTCTTGCGCTTCTTTGTGGTCTTCTTCTTCGCGGTCTTCTTACGCGTAGTCTTGCGCTTCTTCGTGGTCTTCTTCTTCGTCGTCTTCTTACGCGTCGTCTTGCGCTTCGTCGTCTTGCGCTTTGTCGTCTTGCGCTTCGTCGTCTTGCGCTTCGTCGTCTTGCGCTTTGTAGCTTTTCTCTTCGTTGCTTTCCGCTTCCTGGCGACGGCCATCTCTCAAGCCCCCTTTCCTTAGGTTGGTCCTCTCTGGTTCGCCTCTCTTCGGTTCTTCTTGTCTGAGCCGAACTCAGAAAGAGGATGACCACTAACCGATCACACTTAAAGAGATAACACAACTACAAAAAGAATTTGTCAAGCTTTTTAAGTCGCTTTTTGCTTTTTTGTTAGTTTTTTTTCACACCTGTTTCGCGACAAGCTCGCCGATCTCGGACGGAGTTTTTGCAACCGGAACGCCGCACGCTTCGAAAGCTTCGATCTTCTCTTTAGCAGTCCCCGTTCCGCCCGAGATGATGGCTCCCGCATGACCCATTCGTTTTCCGGGCGGCGCCGTGACGCCGGCGATAAAAGCTACGACCGGCTTATTCACCTTTTCCTTTATGAAGCTGGCGGCTTCCTCTTCGTCAGTCCCGCCGATCTCCCCGATGAGCACGATTGCACTGGTCCCGGGGTCCGCTTCGAAAGCTGTAAGCGCGTCGATGAAATTCGTCCCGATAATGGGATCGCCGCCGATGCCTATGCATGTCGACTGACCTATATCCCTTGAGGTAAGCTGGTACACGACTTCGTAGGTGAGCGTACCGCTTCGCGACACCACGCCGACCGAACCGGGCCTGTGAATATGCCCCGGCATGATGCCGACCTTCGCCTGGCCGGGCGTTATGATGCCGGGGCAGTTCGGACCTATGAGCCTGGTGTTCCTGGTCCTGATGTAGTTCATAACTTTGACCATCTCGAGGGCGGGAATACCTTCGGTGATGCATACGACCAGATTGCATCCCGCGTCGCAGGCCTCATATATCGCGTCCGGCGCAGCGAATGAGGGCACGTAAATGACCGAGGTGTTGGCGCCGGTCTTCCGAGCCGCGTCCTGGACGGAGTCAAAGACGGGAATGCCCTCGACGTCCGTTCCTCCTTTGCCCGGCGTCACGCCCGCTACGACGTTCGTACCGTAGTCCCTCATCTGGAGAGTATGGAACATGCCGTCCCTTCCGGTTATTCCCTGGACGACGAGCTTCGTGTCTTTTCCGACGAACACTCCCATTCGCTACACCTCCTTACTCAGTCTGATGGCTTCCTTCACGCAGTCATCCATCGTCTCTTTCGTCGTAACATCAACCTGCTTGAGTATTTCTCTCGCTACGTCTTCATTGGTGCCGGTCAATCTGATCACAACCGGGACGGAAACATCCATGTTCTTGAGCGCCTGCACGATGCCGTTGGCGACGTCGTCGCAGCGCGTGATGCCCCCGAAGATGTTGAAGAGAATGGCCTTGACATTGGGATCGGAAAGGATGATCTCCATCGCAAGCGTTACCTTGTCGGGGCTCGAACTCCCGCCGATGTCGAGGAAGTTGGCGGGCTCGCCGCCGTAGTGCTTGATGAGATCCATGGTGCCCATCGCAAGACCGGCTCCGTTTACGATGCAGCCTACATTGCCTTCCAGTTTTACATAGCTGAGACCCATCTCACGCGCCCTTGCGTCATAGGGACCCTCCGCACTGACGTCCCTCAGCTTCGCAATCCCGGGTCTGCGCGAGAGCGCGCTGTCGTCTATGTTGATCTTGGCGTCAAGCGCGATGACGTCGTCATCCGGGGTCCTCACGAGCGGGTTTATCTCCGCGAGAGACGCGTCCACGCCCATGAAGACGTCGTAAAGCTGGCGGATGATCTTCGATGCCTTGAGCGCGACCTTGGGCTTGTCGATGATCTTGAATGCCAGGTTGCGTGCCTCATATGCCATGAGACCCCGAAGTGGATCTACTGCGTACTTGTGGATTTTCTCGGGCGTCTCGCGGGCCACTTCCTCGATGTCCACCCCGCCGGCGGCACTGACCATGATCACCGGCTTCTGCGTCTTCCGGTCGACAATGATGCCGACATAGTATTCGTCGGCGACATCGATGCAGTCCCCGACAAGGAGCTTCTCCACGGTGAGTCCCTTTATATCCATGCCTAGAATAGCCGACGCGACCTTCTCGGCTTCGTCCGGCGTTTCGGCGAACTTGATGCCGCCGGCCTTCCCCCGCCCGCCGACGTGAACCTGGGACTTTATGACGACCTTGCCGCCGATGCTGGCCGCTGCCTTCTTCGCTGACTCGGGACTGTCGGCGAACTCTCCCCTGGGGATGGGAATGCCGTAGCTCCCGAATATCTCCTTCGCCTGGTACTCGTGCAGCTTCAATTCACTACCTCCTCTAGCTTAGGAAACTTTCGAGCACGGAACCCAGGTCCGGCTTTCCCACCACCTTGAGGTCGTAGGTGACACGGACCACCGGGATGTCTGTTTCGATTACTCTCGTTATGTCGATCGGCGTGCCGCTCAGAACGATGTCGGCCCCGCTGGCGTTTATTGTCGCTTCGAGATCACGCACCTGCCCCTCCCCGTAACCCATCGCGGGAACCAGGTCCTTTATATGAGTGTATTTCTCAAGCGTGTCGACGATCTCGCCCACCGCGAAGGGATGGGGATCGATGCATTCGGCGGCGCCGAACTTCCTGGCAGCCACCATGCCCGCCCCGTATTCCATTCCACCATGCGTGAGCGTAGGACCGTCTTCGATCACGAGAACGCGCTTGCCCTTTATGAGACCGGGGTCCTCGACCGATATGGGCGACTCCGCCTCTATTACGGTGGCGTTCGGAGATATGGCGGCGATGTTCCTCTTTACGGTATCGATGCCTTCCTTAGAGGCGGTGTCCACCTTGTTTATCACGAAGACATCGGCCATACGGAAGTTGGCCTCGCCCGGATGGTATTCGAGTTCATCGCCGGGCCTCAGAGGATCGACGACGACAATCTGCAGGTCAGGTCTGTAGAACGGCAAATCGTTGTTTCCCCCGTCCCAGACGACGACGTCGGCTTCTTTTTCGGCTTCCCTGAGTATGGCCCCGTAATCGACACCGGCGTACACGACGCGGCCCTTGTCGATATGCGGCTCATACTCCTCCCTCTCCTCGATGGTGCACTCGTGGATATCAAGGTCCTCGTGTGTGGCGAATCTCTGCACGGCCTGCTCGGCCAGGTCCCCGTACGGCATGGGGTGCCTGATAACGACTGTCTTCCTGCCGGCCGCTTCGAGTATCTCGCAGACCCGGCGCGTCGTCTGGCTCTTGCCGCAACCCGTGCGCACGGCACAGACGGAGACCAGCGGCTTTCCGGACGAAATCCAGGTGGACTCCGCGCCCATGAGCCAGTAGTCCGCCCCCGAAGCTATCACCTGGGACGCCTTGTGCATCACGTATGTATGTTTGACGTCGCTGTAGGCGAATACTACCACGTCGGCGCGGCTCTTCTCTATGATCTGGTTCAGATCTTCCTCTCTCTTAATGGGGATGCCGTCCGGGTAGAGCCTCCCGGCGAGGGATGCGGGATATATGCGGTCAGCCGAATGAGGAATCTGGGTGGCGGTGAAAGCGACCACCTCATAGTCCTCATTATCCCTGAAGAACTCGTTGAAATTGTGAAAATCCCTGCCGGCCGCCCCCATGATGACGACCTTCTTCTTGGCCAAGACTACACCTCCTTAACCTCTTCAGGCGGTTCTTACTTCGAGATCTGAAGTCAGCAGACTTCGACTTTAACATCAGGACATAATTAGTCAATAGGGGCCCTGATCTCATGACCGGCCGGCAAAGCCGAAATACGCCCTCATGGCCCAGCCGGGGACTCGAAGGCCGGAACGCGTGGTCATTGAGAAAAACTTCCCCGGGTTCATAATGCGGAGCCTGTCGACTTCGCTCTTGACCCTCCGGAGTTCCTTTTTACGTTTCCCCAGTATTACATCTATATATGGTGAATTCCAGAGGCCTACGCCATAGGGAACTCCACCCATACCCACACCGGCGGCTGTAAACCCCCGGACGCGCGCAAACGCCTTCAGCGGGTCCAGACTTTGCCGTTTCGACCTGTAGCCCAGGGTGACGAGATTCCTGCCGCGGTCAACCGCACGGCATTCAAACAGCAGGTCCGGGTCGTTCTCATTCTTCTCAATAAGGTAAAGGACGAAGCGCCTCATGCCGTCGTCGCTGAAGAGGAGGCCGCCGCTCATGAACGGGCTCTCGTCAATGCCATCGAGGATGTTGGAGAGCCTCGCGGCCCAGGCTTCCCTCGCATCCCCTGCGGTTTCAATGTCCATACCGCGCCCGGCCAGGAGGCCTTTAATGCTCCGGGCCAGGCCGTCGACCTCCGCGGCGGGGCCTTCGCCGGTCACCATGAGAACCGGCCCTTCCCATCCCCGCCCATACAGCCTCGCGGCTCCGGCGCTCAGGAGGTCAACCGAATGAGGCGGGCTGTCAAGGCTGCGTATGTCTTCAAAGAGGTCCATGCCCTTCGCGAGGTCCCCCGGGGCGACCCGGAAGGTCTCCCTCTTCTCCGGGAGGCCTATTATGGATATGGTCGCAGCGGTCACAATACCCACCTGCCCCTCCGTCCCCGCGAAACTGGGAATCGAGTACCTGCCTTCCTGTCCCGTGGCCTTAACGAGAAAACCCGACGGCAGCCCCACCTCAAGCGAGACCACGTGCCTGCGGAAATTGCCGTTCTTGAGCGTCCCCGCTCCATAACCACCCGAGCTTATATAGCCTCCCACCGTGCTGGCGGACGCGCTCGTCGGATAGGATGGCGGCGCGTATCCTTCCCGCGCGAGAGCCTCCATTACGTCATTCCACCTTGCCCCCGCTTCCACAGTCGCCGTGCCCCGGGCCACGTCGATGTCGGTCACGCGGTTAAGACCCTTAAGGTCGATTACGACGCCCCCCCTCACCGGAACCGCGCCTCCCAGGCCCGACGTCGCCGCTCCCCGGGGGACCACGCGCGTCCGCTCCTCGAAGCATATTCCGAGAGCGTCGGCTGCTTCCTGAGCCGTCTCCGGACGCACCACCGCCTCGGGCTTCCTGCTGAATACCCTGACCAGGTTGTCAGGCATAGGGGTCAATTCGTGCCGGGCGGCTTCGATGTCCTCGGTGGAAGTCGAGACTTGCCGGTCGCCTATGCGAAGCCGGATTGCATGCGGAGCGTCCGACCCGGTCTGGCGCGCCGGTATCCTCCCGCCTTTCCCCATGAAGCCGATTCTGCCGACACGTCTTTCGAAACGAATGCGCTTGTCGCCCAAAACCTCACCCTTGACTGCTTCCCTCTACCCCGCCCTCCCCGTAAATCTCCGCTATGCGCCTCAACATGCTCTCGGTGGAGTAGTCGCCAAAGAGTTCCAGTCTGGCCACCTTCCCTCCGGCCGACTCGACTGTCTCCCTTCCGACGATCTCCGGAAGTTCGTAGTCGGAGCCCTTGACCAGCACATCCGGAACCAGGGCCTTTATTATCCTCTCAGGTGTATCATCCTCAAAAATCGTTACAAAATCAACACATGCGAGGGCGGCGACGACGGCCGCGCGGTCATCCTCCGACACGATCGGGCGCCGGGGGCCTTTGAGGCGCCGCATGGAATCGTCGCTGTTGACGCCGACCGCGAGCACGTCGCCCAGGCCGCGGGCGCTTTTGAGGATCTCTACATGGCCTCTGTGGATAATATCGAAGCAGCCATTGGTGAAGACAAAGGTCTTACCGCGTCTGCGTAAGTCTTCTCTCTCGGCCCGGAGGTCTTCGAGGTTCAGGACCTTGCCCATAAACGTTCCTCAGGTGTCGCTGGAGTGGGTTTCGAAAGAGGCGATGAGCTCGGCCGGCTCAACCGTTCCCGTCCCGACATCGCGGATGACTATGCCCGCCGAGTGATTGGCTATATGCGCGGCTTCCGACATGCTCGCGCCCGCGCATAGCGCCAGCGTGAAGGAGGTGATCACCGTGTCCCCCGCGCCCGTGACGTCGTAAACCTGCCTCGATACCGTGGGGAAATGCGTATGGCTGCGCCCGGCCTCAAACAGCGACATGCCGTTTTCACCCCTGGTTATCAGCAGCGCGTCGGGCTTGAGCGTATCGAGGAGCTCCCAGCCAACTTCGAGGAGGCTGCCCTCATCGAATATCCTCTTGCCCAGCGCGGACCCCGCCTCATACACGTTGGGCGTGATGAGGGACACGTTCCTGTAATTGAGGAAATGCGTTTCCTTGGGATCCACCGACAGCACGATGTCGCGCGATCTCGCGTCCGGAATAAGAGCGTCGAGCAGCGACCTGGTGATGACTCCCTTGCCATAATCGGATATTATGGCGCCCTGAAACTCGCCGAGCCTTCCGATGATGCTGTCGATCATCGACTTCTCTTCATCCCCGGCAAGCTCCTCGCGCGACTCCCGGTCGGTCCTTACGACCTGCTGGTTATGCGCGATGACCCGGGTCTTGATGGTGGTGGGCCTCGTGTCAAGAGCGGCCATGCCGGATGCGTCGATGCCCCTTGATTCGACCTCATGCCTGAGGCCGGCTCCGTCAGTATCGTCGCCGGTCACTCCAAACACGCTGCAGGACGCTCCCAGGGCGACTATGTTATTGGCGACGTTGGCGGCCCCGCCCAGCCTCGTCGTCTCTTCCTTTATATCGACCACCGGAACCGGCGCCTCCGGAGATATCCTGGAGACCGACCCCCAGACGTACTTATCCAGCATCACGTCTCCTATGACCATTACCTTTACTGCCCGGATCCGGTCCAGAATCTCGCTGAGCCGGCCGATGGGGATGTCACTCATTTTTCTCCTCACCTCCGCTGGCCCCTCCGGGGGCCGATAGAGGCCCTTTACGAAGTAAACCGTGAGCAAGGTATCACGGTAAATGAACGCCAGTCAAGTATTTTGCCCCTTCCCGCCGTCTTGACACTCACAGCATAGGGACTTAGAGTTTGGTTGGAAGCGGCTTTCGCCCGGGGCCGGGCCCGCCGCCCCGGCCGGTTGAAAAGGGAAGGTCAGGGGGCGTTCCGGCCCCCGTGCAGGTGATGTGACGGCATGAAGACCTATACATATATAGTGACCCTGGCCATCCTGCTTCTCGCAGCAGGAGCAGGCGCCGTTCCGCCGCAGCCCCGCACGGGCATACTGGGCGGTCGAGCCGTCGAGCAGTATTACCAGAGCCGGCCCGACATGGTCGATTCGCCGGCGCCCACCACCCGCCTCGCGGCGTCCCCGGCGCCGAGGGCCATAGTCCTCCTCATAGACTTCGAAGACAACGACCCCTGGTGGGATGACACGGACAAGCAGCATTTCCAGGACCTGCTCTTCGGTGCGGGCGAGGCCAGCATGCGTTCCTATTTCCTCGAGGTCTCCTACGGTATCTTCGACCTCAAGGGGGATGTGAGAGGGTGGTACAGGAGCGGGGCCCTTTACGATGACATAGTCAACCCCACCGACATCTGTGGAGAGAAGAACGACTACGGTCTCGACATATCGCCGTCGGCGGTCGACCCGTCCAGGTCGGACTTCCCCTTGAACGTCTGGGGCATAGTGGCCGAAGCCGTTCATCTGGCTGACGGCGATGTCAACTTCGCCCTGTACGACAATGACGGTCCTGATGGCACTCCGAACTCGGGTGACGACGACGGCTATGTAGACTTCCTGGTGGTTGTCCATCCCGGGCTCGGGGCCGAGCACTTCAACGGCAGCTGCAACGACATCTGGTCACTCAAGTCCGACCTGGAGGCCTACGGGCCGACGAGCGGAACGACCGCTGACGGCGTGGGCATCGGGCCCTTCGTCATAGCGCCTGAGCTCGGCGAGATCGGCGTGTTCGCACATGAAGTATGCCATCTTCTGGGGCTGCCCGACCTCTATAACAGCGAAACCGGAGACCCCGTTGTCGGAGATTACTGCCTTATGGACATGGGCGCCTGGGGCGGCCCCCAGCACGCCGGCGGACGTGTGCCTTCACATCTGTCGGCGCCTATGAAGTATTTCCTGGGGTGGCTGGAACCCACGAGCGTATGCCTTTCCTGCGGCATCGACAGCCTGGTACCCGCCATAGTCCAGCCCAGCGAGACGTGGAGAACCGGCTCGGCATACGAGATCCTGAGAAACCCGGGGGGCATGGACTGGACGGAGAAGGCACCCGGCGATGGCGAGTATTTCCTGATTGAGAACAGGTACAGCAGTCTGGGGTTCTTCGACGACTACCTTGACGGCAACGGCCTTCTCATCTGGAAAGTGGACGAGTCGCAGCCGGACAACAACAACCCCGACATGCGGCTTGCGGAAGTCATACAGGCCGACGGCGACGGCAGCACTTCGGCATCAGAATCCGATTTATGGCCGGGGACGCTGTATAAGACCGAGTTCACACCTTACAGCGAACCGGCCAGCAGCCTGGCAGGCGGAAGATTCTCCGGCGTCGCCATAGAGTCGATCAGAAAGAACTCCACCTTCACCTACAGGATGGACATAAGGCTGGGGCTTCCCAAGCGCGGCGTAGCCTACGCCTTTCCCAATCCTTTCACCCCGGGGGACGACTCGAGCGTCCGCATAGTGTTCGTGCGGCAGCCCGGGCCTGCAATGCCCTGGAATTTCTCGGTGGACATCTTCGATGTGGAGGGCAATCTGGTAAGAAGGCTTGAAGGCAGCGGCGAAACCCTGGATAATGGAACGGCCCTCTGGGATGGCACCGATGAAAGAGGGAAAAACGTGGAGGGCGGCCTTTACATGTACGTGGTCGAGTCAACAGGCGAAACAGCGTCAGGAGTACTGGCGCTGAGGAGATGAAGACGATGAGCAATGGCATGCACGGAGGAGACAACCCAATGGAGAAGCGTCAGCAGTTGAAAGTGGAGCTCAAGGAGCCGGAAGCCGAGGGCATCTACTCCAACTGGGCCATGATCACATACGGCCCCTCGGAGTTCGTCATAGACTTCGGGCGCATCCTCCCGGGCCTCCCCAAGACCAAGGTGTATTCGAGGATCGTTATGACGCCTCAGCACGTGAAGAGGCTGCTCGAGACTCTCGAGAAGAACGTCAAGGTATACGAAGAGAAGTTCGGCGAGATAAGGCTGATCTCCGCCCAGCCGGGCGAGGGCAAGGGAATAGGCTTCTAGAGAGGTCCTGTCTTCCAGCGCCTGTGACCCCAGAGCCAGTGGTCAGGGCGCTTTTTCACATAGGACTCGATTACGGCGGTATAGCCCTGCGTGATGCGGAGCACCGCCTCCTCGCGCGGCAATGACGCATCGTATTCTACCGGGGGTTCGAGTTCTATGAGGTGGCGCGTCGTGTCCAGCCTGGTGATGAATCCCGTTATCAAAGGCGCGCCCGTCAAGAGCGCCAGCCTGGCCGGTCCCTGCGGCGTTGAAGCCGGCGCTCCCATGAAGTCGACGAATACGCCTTCCCTGCCCGCGTCCTGATCGGAGAGCATGGCGACGAATTTGTTTGACTTCACCGTCCTCGCCAGCGAGAGCACGGAGGTCGCCCTGACCAGGTCGATGCCCGCCCCGCGCCTGATGTCGTTCATCAGGTCCTGCACGAGAGGATTCCTCTGCACGCCGACTGCAAAAGTGATGGGATAGCCCATCCGGACAAGAACGCAGCCCATGAGTTCCCAGCTGCCGTAATGCCCGGTAACCAGGACCGCGCCGCGGCCGTCGCGAAGCGCCCGGTCGAGATGCTCCGTCCCCTCGACCTCGATTTTGCTCTCGACGTAATCGGATGTCACCACCGGCAACCGGGCGAACTCGGCCATGGACATGGCGAATTCCGCATAGCAGTCGCTGCCGATGCGGGCAGGGCCGGCATGTCCGGCAGGCGCGCCGACCGGGTAGAGCCTCGCCTTGATGTTCTCGAGCGCGACCTTGCGCCTGAAGCCGATGACATCGAAGGCCAGCCTCCCCATCAGGCCCGCCAGCCTCAGAGCAAGAGCGGCCGGGAGCAGGCGGAGAACAAAGACAAGCGGCATCAGCGCCGCGTATTCGATTCTGTCTTCAAGCGTTATCTTCTTCATATGCGCGATCTACGAGATCAGCCTGGCGAGGCGGCTCATCTTTACCTCCACCGCACCTTCAGGACAGGCCTCATGGCAGCAGAGGCAGGACCTGCAGCGCACCGGATCCACACGCCCCGGACCGTCTTCGAATGATATGGCGCCGGCCGGGCACATGTCGGCGCAGATTCGGCAGCCCGTGCACAGGCCGCCGAGAATGGCTGGGCGCACCCAGAGGAATCTGGCCAGCGCGCCTGTCAGGACGCCCGGGATGAACTTGAAAGCCCAGTTCGACGGCACCTCAAAATCCCGCATAATGAAATCCATCAGTGAGCCCCCGCGGATTTCTATGCGCTCGAGGTCTGCTTCCCCCAGGCGGCGCTTACCGGCCTCGGAGATTATCGGGACTCTGGCCGGCGGGACGCCGGCGAGCTCGGCGAACACGGCGTCCAGGGCCACGGCGTCACGGGAGGCCCCAAGCAGGCCGGTCGCAATGACGCGTCCCGACGAAGGCCCGTTCCGGTCCATCGACTCGACCGCATCCATGATATTGAGCCACGGTCTTACGAGTGAGAACACGTCCACAATGGCCCTGCTCATGGCGCCGGGCCGAGGATGCTTGAGGTGAAGCGCGGACTTATGGAAGCCGGGTACGCATCCGAATGTATTCTTCACCGCGCCCGTGAGCAGCGTTAAAACATGCGTCTTGAACTTGGCTATGTTCACCATGAGGTCGAACTCCTCGAGCGCCCCTGCGATCGCGTACCGCCTTCCGTCGACCGGCTTCTCCACCCAACCACCCGCCTCGAAATTGACCAGCCTCACTCCTCTCGAACGGGCGACCCCGGCCATACCCGTATTCTCCCATACTCGTTCCACGCCGCGGACGGCGCCTCCCGGGCTGTCTCCCAGGCATACCACCGCGCCCCTTGACTTGAAATAGTCGACGGCCGCCCCCACTACCACGGGATGAGTGGTCACCGCGCGCGCGGGCTCGCGGGCTGCCAGGAGGTTGGGCTTCAGGAGAACCTTCTTGCCTTCTACCGGCTCGCATTCGCTGCCGAGCGCCCCGGAGATCACTTCCTCCAGCGCGAGCGCAACATCGCCCGGGCCGTAAGATGGGCAACGCGCAAGGGCCACTTCCGCCATTCCGCCTATCCCTTCACATAGAACTTGCCGGGCAGCGACTTCACCAGCCCCCTGGTCTCCAGAGTCAGAAGAAGCCCCAGGAGTTCGCCGGTATCCAGACCCATACTATCAGAAATCTCGTCCACATGCGTAGGAACATCCGAGAGGAGATCCATCAGGTCGCCCTCCGCCCCGCCGGCCTCCTCCGGCGCGCAGCAAGTCCCGCGGACGCCGATATCGAGTCGGAGTTGGGGCGCCAGCTCCTCCAGTATATCATCAATATCTTCAACGAGTTTGGCCCCGTCCTTAAGAAGTTTGTTCACCCCGCTGCTCCTCGGGTCTCCGGGCTTGCCGGGCACGGCGAACACGCTTCTGTTCTGCTCGAGCGCGCATCTGGCCGTGATCAGGGCCCCGCTCCTCGGCGACGCCTCCACCACGACGGTGCCCATGGAGAGCCCGCTGATTATACGGTTTCTCAAAGGGAAGTGCCAGGGCAGCGGCTCGACTCCCGGTCCGTTCTCGCTTATGACGGCGCCGTTAAGTGATATCTCGCCTGCCAGTTCCCTGTTCTCGGGCGGATAGATGAGATCGATTCCGGAACCCAGAACCGCCACAGTCCTGCCGCCTCCCTTGAGAGCCCCCTGATGGGCGGCCGTGTCTATGCCCCTGGCGAGACCGCTCACCACCGTGAAGCCCGAACGCGCCAGCTCCCGCGCCAGGTCAATGGCCAGTTTCATGCCCGAGATCGACGCCCTGCGCGAACCGACGATGGCGACCTTTCTGTCGTCGGCGGCTTCGAGATCGCCCCTCACGAACAGCACCGGCGGAGGCGTCACGAGTTCGGAGAGGAGCGGCGGGTAGTCGCCTTCCCCCAGCCAGACGGCCCGGGCTCCGCAGTCATACAGCGCCCTCTCCGTATCCTGCGTCTGTTCGTATGCAGTGATCAGCCGTTCTCTGGCCTCGGGCGCGAGGTCGTACCTTTCGGAGATACCCATGACGCCGAGGGCGTCTATGCATGCCGCGCCTTCGCGGCGTATAAGCCCCACAAGAGTTCTGGCGGGAATAACCCAGGAAGCAGTAAGTGCAAGCAGGAGTCTATTGCCTCTCTCCCCTCCCATCATCATCCTCCTCCACATCCACAATCATTTTTACAATACTTCTGACGAGTTGCTTCATTCCCGTCGCTTCGAGCGCGGAAATGAAGAAGTCGAATCCCTGCGAACGCAGCGAGTCCACCTCGCCTTCGGTGAGTAAATCGACCTTGTTGACGACGACCAGCCCGGGCCTGGACGCCAGCGCCTCGTTGTGCAGCCTGAGCTCCTCCGAAAGCGTCTCAAGGTCCCCTGCAGGGGTCGGGCTTGTGCCGTCTATGAGAAACAGCAGCGCGCGCGTGCGCTCGATATGCCTCAGGAAATCGTGCCCGAGGCCCTTGCCTTCATGCGCGCCCTCGATCAGGCCGGGGATATCGGCGAGCACGATGGAGTTATCGCCGAGATCCAGAACCCCGAGGCTGGGGGCCAGCGTCGTGAAAGGATACTTGCCCACCCTGGGTCTGGCCTTGGTGAGCACCCGGAGCAGGGTAGACTTGCCGGCATTGGGTTTGCCGACGATGCCCAAGTCCGCGATGAGCTTTATCTCCAGCACCACCTCCCTTCTTTCACCCTTCTCCCCTCTGTCCCGCCGCCTGGGCGCACGGTTCACCGACGTGGCGAACGAAGCGTTGCCCCTGCCGCCGCGGCCTCCCTTCGCTATTACGACTTCCCCGGCCTCGCCGAGATCGGCGATGACTTCCCCGGTCCCGCCATCCTTGACCACGGTGCCGGGCGGCACCCGCACTATGACGTCCTTGCCGCTGCGGCCGTGCTTGTCCTTGCCCTGCCCGTGCGCTCCCCTGCCGGCACGTACCACTCTCCTGTACTTGTAATCTATGAGCGTTCCGAGATGCGGGTCGACCCGGAGTATCACATCTCCGCCCTTGCCGCCGTCGCCGCCGTCGGGGCCGCCCCGTGGGACGTACTTCTCCCGCCTGAAGCTCGAGCAGCCATCGCCGCCGTCGCCTGCGACGAACTCGACCCTGGTAAGGTCGATGAAACCGGAGCCTTTACGCGAACGCCTGCTCAATTGCCGGTGACCACCTTGTCGGGGTTGATCCTGAGGTGCGGATCGAAGGACTTCTTAATGCATCTCTGAAGCTCAAGGCCCAGGTCCCCCAGCTGGGCCGGGAGGAACTCCTTTTTGGTAATGCCGACGCCGTGCTCTCCGCTTATGGTGCCGCCCAGGGCGAGCGTGATATCGAAGAGCTCTCTCACGAAAGCCTCCCCCCGCCTCAGCTCGCTCGCATCGCTCTTATCGAGCATGACGTTGACATGAAGATTGCCGTCGCCCGCATGGCCGAAAGTCGGCACGAGGAGGCTATACTTCCGGGCCAGTTCGGTCACCGCATGGGCGAGCCCGGGCAACCGGGAGCGCGGCACGCACACGTCCTCATTTATCTTGTGCGGGGCTAACAGGGACAGAGACGGCGATATGGAGCGCCGCATCTTCCACAGCTCGGCGCGCTCCTCATCTCCCGTCGCCGACCTCATGCCCACCATCTCCGAAGCCTCGAGGCTCTTCTCTATTTCCGCCATTGCCTCCGCCGCCTCACTTCCCCACCCGTCGGTTTCGATCAGAAGCGCGCAGCCCGAGCCCTCGGGAACATTGATATCGACGTATTTCCTGACTGCGCCCATAGTCGTCGCGTCCATGAGCTCTATGGCGGCCGGGAGAACGCCGCTTGCGAAAACGGTATTGACTGCCGCCGCGGCGGCCTCAAGGTCTTTGAAGAAGACCAGCGCCGTGGCAAATGCCTTCGGCCGCGGCACGAGCCCGACGATGATCTCCGTAATGACGCCGAGCGTGCCCTCGCTGCCGACGAACAGGGCGAGCAGAGGATTCCATCTTCTGCACGCATCATGCGGCCTGCCGCTCGACACGAGCCGGCCGTCCCACAGCACGGCCTCCACGCCCAGCACGTGGTCCCTGGTCACGCCGTATTTCACCGCGCGCGGGCCGCCCGCGTCCTGGGCGACATTGCCGCCTATCGTGCTCGTGTCCAGACTGGAAGGGTCGGGGGCAAACATGAGCCCGACCTTGGCGGCCTCCTTCTGAAGCGACGAATTTACGACGCCGGGCTGTACCGTCGCCGTTCTGAGGTCCGGGTCTATGTCCAGGATGCGGTTGAGCCGCTCGGTGGACACGACCATACCGCCCTTGAGCGGCACCGTGCCTCCGGCGAAGCCTGTGCCCGCGCCCCGGGGTATGACGGGGAGGCCGGCATCGGAGCACTGACCTACTATGGCCCTCACGTCCTCGGTGGTCTCGGGGAAGGCCACGGCGTCGGGAAGGACTCTTATGTTGGTGGCGTCATAGGCATAGCAGATCAGGGTCTCTCTGGAGGTAGCGACCTTGTGCTTGCCTATCTTCCCGGCTATCTTCTGAACCGCGCCCTTTACCCTGTCACGTCCCATCGCTCTCCGCACCAATCGCTCTGTCAGGCCGGGCTCTTCTGAACGGCAGTCATGGCCATGACGTTAACGATATCGTCAACACTGCATCCCCTTGAGAGGTCGCTGGCCGGCTTCCTGATGCCCTGGAGAAGAGGCCCGTAAGCCCTGGCTCCCGCGAGGCGCTCGACCAGCTTGTATCCTATGTTGCCGGCGTCCAGGTTCGGAAACACGAGAACATTGGCGCGGCCGGCAACCTCGCTCCCCGGGGCCTTGCGCTCGCCTATAGCGGGAATGATTGCGGCGTCCGCCTGCATCTCGCCGTCCACCTTGAGTCCGGGCTCGGTCTGCCGGACGAGACGCGTCGCCTCCTGGACTTTGGCGACGCGCGCGTGCGACGCGCTTCCCTTGGTCGAGAATGACAGCATGGCTACGAGGGGCTCGTCTCCCACGAGCGATCTCCTGGTCCTCGCGGAGGCCACGGCCACACCGGCCAGCTCCTCGGCGGTCGGATCGGGCAGCACGCTGGCGTCAGCGAATATAAGCACCCTCTCGGGTCTTCCCGACGCTTCGTCGCCCGGGACCAGCATGAGAAAAGCACTCGATATGGACTTGACGCCGGGTGCCGTGCCCACGCAGTAGATGATGGACTTGAGTACATCAGCCGTCGTAGTAGCCGCGCCGGCGACCAGGCCGTCGGCGTCGCCTACGGCGACCATGAGCGCCGCGAAGTTGAGGGGATCAAGGGCGAGCTTCGCTGCCTGCTCGCTTTTCATGCCCTTCGCCTTCCTCCTCTCAAAGAGGTAGTCCGCGTAATCCGCCGTGCGTCCCGATTCAGCCGGGACATGTATCTCTATGCCGCCGAGGTCCACACCGGCTGACCGCGCGCAGGCCTCAATCGCCGCGCGGTTGCCGACGAGCACCGGGCTGGCGATCCCCTCATCGCCGGCCTGCCGGGCCGCCCTGACAACGCGCTCATCCTCCCCTTCGGGAAGCGCGATGCGCGCGCCATACTCCCTGGCCTTATCCCAGATAGCTGCCATTACTTCCAATTCCCGCTCCTCTTCTTTAAGAGACTGCCGGTTCAGGATTTGCCGTATCTTCTGCGGAGGGCCGCCGCGACGACTTCGGGCACGAAGTCCGAAATATCCCCGCCCGTCGAGGCGATCTCTCTTATAATGGTCGAATTGAGGTAGGTGTATTCCTCGCTGGGCATCAGGAAAACCGTCTCCACTTCCCGGTTGAGCCTCCTGTTCATGAGCGCCATCTGGAACTCGTACTCGAAGTCCGAGATGGCCCTTAGCCCTCTTATTATGGCCGCCGCCCCGCTCTCTCTTGCGAAGTCGACAAGCAGACCGGAGAAGGGTTTGACTTCAACCGCATGCAGCTCAGCGGCGGCTTCCCGCACGAAGTCCACCCTCTCTTCAAGGCTGAAGAGTGTGTCCTTGGGGGTGGCCTCGGCCACTGCCACGACGACCCGCTCGAAAATGGTGAGGCTCCGGCGCAGTATGTCCATGTGACCGTTAGTCACGGGGTCAAATGTCCCGGCATAAAGACCCAGTCTCACGCTCGCTGCTCCCTCATTATGAAGAGAATAAGATTCTCCCCGAATCGCCTCTCCTTGAAGACTCTGAAGACAGAGGGCATATCCAGGGCTTCGCGCCTGTGCAGCCTGAGGACCACTGTGCTCCCGCCTGAAACGGCCGATGAAGTCTGCATCGCCGAGAGCACCGGTCCGGCCTTGCCCGACAGAAAGGGCGGGTCGATGAAGACGATGTCGAAGCCGCCGCCGTTCCAGGCCTGGACAAACCCGGCGGCGTCGTCTCTCACTATAACCGAGGCGCCCGTTATGCCGAGGACCTCGGCGTTCCGCCTTATCATCTTAACCGACCTGGGCGAGGCGTCCACGAAGTGGACACGCGAGGCGCCCCGGCTGATGGCCTCTATGCCGAGCGAACCGCTCCCGGAAAAGAGATCGAGGACGGTCTTCCCCTCCATGTCCTGGCCCATTATATTGAAGACCGACTCCCGGATGATGGCGAGCGGAGGCCTGGACAGTAGGCCCCGGGGAGCCTCTATGGCTCTACCTTTGAATTTGCCGCCGATTATCTTCATATCTCACAACCACATAAAAAATCCGCGCTCTATTGTAATAATAAAGCGCGGATTGTGTCAACCTATTCGACTGTTACTGCCAGAGCTCGCTCAGTCCCATGAAGTAGGAGAGATCGTCGCCCCCGTACCTGAGTTCCCAGGAGAACCTGGCCGTTCCCTTGAGGGGGAAGTCCATGCCGAACACGAATTCGGGTATCACTCCCTCGCTGAACTCGTCGGTTCCCCTGTCGGCGAAATACGGGTCGCCGCCGGTATCGACGTGACGGACCCTGTCAACCTTGCCGTCGATCCAGGTCAATCCCAGACCTGCGTAGGGAATCCATATTGAGCGGTGCCAGGACATCATGAAGCTCAGCTGGTACTCGCCCCACCAGTACTTGTTCGACCAGATCTCAGTGTACGAGCCGCTGAAGTCATCGTACTTGTCGACTCTCATCTCGCCCTTGGACGTGAAGCCAAGGTACTGGAAATCGCCGAAGAAGAGCAGATTGTGCTCGGTGTTCACCATCCTGGCGTAGCGCAGGCCGAGCCCGTAGGCAGCCCCGGCGTCGCCGTTGAAAGTCCCGCCGCTCATGGCGTCGACCTTCAAGTTGGCCGCACCGATCCTTGCGTAGAGATCCAGGTTGTCAGTGGGACCCCAGGCGATTCTCGTCAGCCATCGCCAGGAGCTCGACTTCTCGTCCCCGATCTTCTTGTTCTGCGTCTCGTACTCGGCCGTGACAGCGTAGTTCTCTTCTCCCGCATTGTTGGCCGGGCTGCCCATCGGGGCGCACCAGGCAATCGACGGCACCAGGAGCACCGCCACGAGACCTGCAATCAGCGCGACCTTCATGATTTTTCAAACCCCCTGTCGGTTACTCGATTATCGTTATGGACACTTCCGCCTGAACGTCGGTTGTCCAGAGATGGGCTTTTACCGTGATCGTACCGGCCTCCGCGCCCGGATCGACAGTCAGAGTGGTCATAGCCGGGAATCCCCCCTCGGCTGTCGACGCTTCTGTCGGAAACACCTCGCCGTCCCCGTCAACGGAGAAGGTCAGCCAGGCATTATTGACGGGCAACATGAACGAATCCCAGACCCAGACCTGGATCAGGGATGAGCCGCCCGTTGCGCCGGTCAGAGTCGCCGGGCTCGCCTCAATCGAGAGCGTCGGACTCACAATGGGAAGCCCTCTGGTGAATTCACCCTCGATCTCCCCACCCATTGAGCTGGCTGTAATTGTCACGACCTCGAAGATGCCGTATGTCTGGTAGTGCAGGCACGCCCTGGCTACACCCTTCGTGGGCAGGGCAATGTGCTGCAGGCACGGATAAATCCCGCCCGTAGGCGTTTCAGGATCAATAATACCGACATCCGTGCGGTCGAGCGTAAAGTACACCGGAGTCCCATTCTCAACCGGGTTCATGAAGCGGTCTCGAACGATGGCCGAGACTGCATATGTATATGTTCCATCGCTGTTCCTCACAACGTCTCCCACACTGACCATTATTGAATCGGGGTCGCCGGAGGAAATGCCTATGGGTACGGCCGTGGCGAGGGCGTCGCCGGAGGAAATCTCCAGCACAACCGTGCCTGGCTTGGTGCCCGAGTTTACCACCGCGGAAACCGCGCCTGCGATTGTGCTCTTTGTGACCGGTCCATAACCATAAGTCTCAAGGTCGATAAACTCACCGCCACCAGGCGCCTGCGTGATCTCAAACGTGACTTCCGTGCCGTCTTCAACCGGATTCATGGAGCCGTCATAGACGGCGGCGATCACGTTAGCTTGCGACGACTCATACGCGCCGGCCACCTGAATCCAGCTCGTGTCCGCCATGGCAACGATGGCCCCGGGCGAGCCGCCTGTGATTGACAATGAAGTCAGGTCGAAATAGGCGTTGGTCTCCGCCATTATGGTTGCCGTATACGGTCCCTGAACCGGCAGGAACTTCACCGTCGCGGTGCCCGACGAGGTAACGGCGCTCGGCGGCATTATGCCGCTTCCGCTCACGAGACTGAAGTTGACCCCCGTCCCGTCCTTGACGTGGTTGCCATAGGCGTCTGTGATTTCCGCCATGACTGTAGCGTACGCATTACCGTCGCCGGGTATGGCGGTCGGCGTGGCGGTGACGTGCACGAAGGTGGGCACGCCCGGCATGAAGATGACATCCGTCGTCTCCATCGTGGAACCGCTGTAGGCCGTCACGGTCACGTCGTCGGACGCTACGCCGGAGGGCACCAGATTGGTATAGACAATCCCCGACTGCGTGAACTCGTAGGGAGCTATTGTACCCTCGGTGGTCTGGAAGGCCACGAAGGTGCTGTCCGGTACGGGCATGCCGTCGGAGAATGATACATAAGCGGATATGGTCGTAAACATGCTCGGATCCGCCACGACCGAAAGCGGCGTGGCCGTGAGGATAATCACGGGATTCTCAAACGATACCTGGGCGTCGTCCGAGACGTTTTCGAAGGTCGCCGTCACCGTAGCGGTCGCCGGGCTCGCGGAGCTCGTAAGGAAGGCTACCGCGTCGCCCCACATATTCGTCATGGAGCTGCGCGTGATGACGCCGCTGGTGGTTGAGAAGTTGATCGTGGCGCCCACAACCGGATTGTTGTCCTCGGTAAGGAGAGTGGCGTAAACGGCCTGGTAGGTTACCCCGTCGGCGACCATACGTGTTAGGCTCGGCGTAAGCCTGAGATCCAGCTCACCGAACGTAACCTGCACCGTGTCTTCATGCCCGCCGTATCTGGCCACCACGTCGGCGGTGCCGGATGTGGTCGGGCTTATCAGCACCGAGGTGGCCGTGCCGCCGGTGTTCGTGTAAGCGGACGCGCCGATCGCTCCAAGGTTGGTTCCGAAGAACACCTCGAAGCCGGCGAGCGGAGTCCCTGACGAAGTGAGTTTGAGGGACGCCGACACCGCGGATGCGGAGATGCCGTCCGCGGGATTCTCCTTGGGATCGGCGTCGACATCCAGCGTGACTCCGAGCATCGAGATCATGGCTATCTCGGAGTAGGTGTTCCCGCCGTAAGAGATCTGTGCCTCCACCGTCGCGGCGAGGTCGGTCTCGCTCACAGCGCTGACGATCTTGGCTTCGGCCTGGCCGAACGCGTCCGTCTTATTATCGGCATCGGCGATGTAGCCGTGGTCGATACTGAAGGAAACGGCCGCTCCCTCGATGGGCTCGTCGTCTTCATCTGTAAGCGTCAGCGTGAGAGTACCCCATGAGATGCCGTCGGCGTAAAGAGCCGCCGAACCGAATTCGAGCGCGCCCTCGCCGACCTGGACCATCGTCGACTTGCTTACCGCCCCCGATGTCCGGGCGCTGATCTCCATGTAGCCCGGGGTCGAAGGGGCGGTGTAGTCCGCGGTGGCAATCCCGTCGGAGCCCGTTGTGACCTCGGCGTCCACCGAGCCGCCGCTGGCCTCGAATTCAACCGTCTTGCCCTGAACCGGCGCATAGTCCCTGTCAACTACCCTGGCGCTGACAGTACCCAGGCCGTTGGGTTCCACCTTGGCAGGCGACGGGGTCACGTACTCGATAAGATACTGGGGCGGGTCAGTCTCGAGATCGGGACTGAGCGACCCGTCCTTCTCGGAACACATCAGCAGCAGGCAAGCCGCCAGGGCAACTACAGCTGCCAGCACCTTCCTCTTGTCTTCAATCATCTGATATACCCCCAGTCACCTAAAAGTCGACTACTCTTGGCGTTACGAAGATTACGAGTTCCCGCTTATCATCGACCTTGCTGGTAGAGCCGAACAGCTTGCCGAGCAGGGGAATGTCTCTTAAGACCGGGACTCCCGAATCATAATAGCCTTCGTTTTGTCTTATCAGACCGCCGATCACCGCCGTCTGGCCGTCCTGCACCATCACCCTGGTGTCGGCTTCGGAGGTCACAATAATGATCCCGCCCTGCACCGTAGCCTGAGACGACAGGTCGCTGACTTCCGGATGCAGGTCCATGGTGATCTCGCCCGTCTGGCTGTTAACCTGGGGCTTCACCCTCATCTGTATGCCGACGGTCGTCAGCTGGGTGATCGGGTTACCCGCTTCGTCCTGCACGATGAGCGGGATCTTCTTGCCGACGATTATCGTCGCTTCGCGGTTATTCAGAGTGGTAATAGTCGGGTTGGAGATTATGTTTGCCAGGTTCTCCGTCTCAAGCGCCGAGATGGTGGCGTTGAACTCGCCATAGGGCCCCAGAATGCCCACCGAGAGCTCGGCCGTGGGCTGGGAGATCGGTGATTCGACCCCGCCCTCCGAAATGGACCCCGTGGCATCGACCTCCGCGTCTATCTGGCCGTCCACGCCTGTTATCTTGGCGTTCTCCAGGGTCCAGTTGATACCGAGGTCTCTCAATGTCCTGGAGTCAACGTCAACGAGCTTGGCGTTTATCTCGACCTGAGGAGTCTCGCTGTCCAGCTGCTCAATCATCGCCACGATCTCGTCGACCCTCTCGGCGATATCGGAGATGATGATGGAGTTGGTCCTCTCATCGACCTCCAGAACACCCCTGCTCGTCAGGAAGCTGGAAAGGGGCATAACGACCTCATTGGCCCGGGCGAAACTCACGTCCACCACCTGGGTCTCAAGAGGCAGGAGGCCCTCACGTCTCTTGACGGCCTCTCCCATCTTGATGTCCTCTTCGAGGAACTGGTCCCAGAGGTCGACCCGGATCACGCCCTCTTCTTCCTTTGCCCCGTAGCCGTTGGCCCTCAGCACGAGATTGAGCGCAGTCCTCCATGGAACGTCTTCGAGAAAAATGGTGACCTCTCCCTCCACCTCCGGACTGGCAATGATGTTCCTGCCGGAATAAACGGAGAAGCTTCGAAGCACTGTCCTGATGTCAGCGTTCTGGAAATCCATTGAGATCGGCTGCGATGCCGGTAGATCGGACAGGCAGACTCCCGTTCCGAATACGGCTACCGACAGCAGCAACACGATCCATGCATACTTGGAGATCTTGAGCTTAGGCATCACCATTAACCCTCTTCTGCTAGTTCCAAAGTTACGTTCTTCGTCAAACCGAAGACTGTGACCGAGAATGTTACAGATGCCGGAGATACCGACACGACCTTGCCATTTACGATCTTATCGCCAGCCTTCAGGGCATAGCTCCTTCCGGCGTCGTCTTCAAGCAGCGCGATGATGGACTTCTCGCCCCATACCGACCCGACCATCCTGCCACGCGAGATATCCAGAAGCTTATTGGGCAGGTCCCTGTCAGCTCTGATCAGCGAGTAGAACGGGTCCCTGAGGTATGATGCCGTGTACGCGTTCAGGCGCCCCCTTACGATCTCATGCTGCTCCTCCGGCTCCGCGTCCGGGGACACGCCCGCCTCGGGCGCCTCAAGCGGCTGGACTTCTCCGGTCTCGCCCGCAGCATCGGCCTGAGCCATCCGCGTGATCTCCTCCAGGAGCTCCTCGCCCTTCTTGACTTCGCCCTCCGGCGTCACGAGTGCCAGCTCGACCGGTGGCTCGTTGCTCGCCCATTTTTCCTCATCGAACACCCCGGGCGATACCGAGACCTGCAGCGTTCCTTCGCCCTCCCATTCCTCGTCGTCAATGGCAAACTCGACGTCCCCGAAGGAGTCGTTGTCGACGAGGTAGCCGGCCATCTCATTGACAGCCAGGGCGAAGATCTTGTCGCCCGTGATCCCGATCAGAGCGAAGAAGAGCAGGACCATCCCGATGAATGCCGGAATGAAGATCTTCTTGTTTCTGACGTACTTCCGAAGAGTTGAGGTTTCTTCCATAACGCGTTTACCTCATCATTTCCCTTTTTGCTTCTGATTGGCCGCCTGCTGGCCCTCACCGGGGACCTGCGGCTGTCTGCTGAATGTATATGCGGAAACCGTAGCTCTTGCCTCAACGGTCCCCTCTTCCGCTTCGGTCAGCTCAAGGAAAGTGATATCCGAGATATCCACGATCCTCGAAAGGTTGCACAGATTGTCAAAGAAGACGCCCACCTGATGGTATCCGCCGGTCACCGCCAGTCTCACAGGATGCTCCTGGAAGAGGTCCATCTGCTGCGGGGGCTGTGGTTCGAAATGCACGAACTGCACCCCGGCACGCATACCGGCGGTGGTGACTTCGCTGAGGAGAGCCGCCATTTCGCTTTCAAGCGGCAGCAGCCCGCTGAGGGCGTCCCATCTAGCCCGCATCTCAGCCAGCTCCCTCTCCAGGCGGGGCAGATTCGCCGCCGCTGCGCGCAGCCGCTGGAGTTCAGCGGCGACCTGCTGGAGCTCCGTCTGGACTGTCCCGAGTTTCTGCGCGTCCACCTTGTAGCAGATCGGCAGGTATTCGCTCAGGAAGATGAGCCAGACCAGCGCAATTACGAGGATAATGCCCGCAAGGCCCTTTTGTACGTGAGGATCTCTCAAGTTCATTAGCTTTCGGTCACCTCCTCTGAAGTGCCTCTGGCACTGGAGATGCTTAGGCCGCAGGCCAACTCAAACGTCAGCACTGGCTGGCCGTCGATTTCGTCTCTTCTGATAACCCTTAGATCCACCAGAGCGATGTGGTCTTTTTCTTCCAGAAGGTTCATGAATTGCGAAATAGCCAGGTTGGAGAAGGCGATGCCCTTTACCGTCAATATGCCTCCGGTCTCCTCAAGGGAAGTCAGCCAGACGTACTCGGGTACGCTTCTCGCGATTTCGTCGAGTAACCTGACTCTTGCCGACCTGTTCCTGTCGAGTGTCTCGATGACGTCAAGGCGCTCGGCAATGAGCTTGCGCTTCTCCGTGAGGTCGTTCACGACAGCCGCCTGGCTCCGGAACTGATCCTGCTCCGCTTTCATCGTCGTGATTTCCGCTTTCATGGCGTCGATCTCGTAGCGATGGAATATGTGGAAGCCCACCCCTGCGACGATCACGATGCCGGCGGCAATCAAAGACCAGATGAAGATGCTGTTCCAGGTCATTGCCTCCTTTGACGGCTTCTCTTCCTTGGGCAGCAGGTTGATTCGTATCATAAGGCTAGCTCCCTTTTCTCGTCGCGAGCCCGATTGCCACCATCAGAGACGGCCCGACGGCGACTTGCTCCGCGCCCACTGCGTCTGCATCAACAGCCAGGTTCTGAAGCGGATTGGCGACGTCGACGGGCGTGGACAGCTTCTCCTCGAGGTACTTCTTAAGGCCCGGGATTTGCGCTCCGCCGCCGCTCAGGTAGATCTGATCAACAGATGTGGCCTCACCGGATGAACTCAGGTATGAGAACGACCTCTCGATCGCCATCCCGAGTTCGTCGCTTACCGAGTGAATGGCCTTGAGAATCTCATCGGACTGGCCGCCCTGCAGGCCCTCCAGGGCCGACCGGGCCTCCTCAGAGGTCACTCCCAGCATTCTCTGCATTCCCTCGACGTAGGTTTCGCCCCCGATGGGGATGTCTCTGTTGAAGAGGGGCAATCCTTCTCTTACTATTCCGACATTCGTCGCACCGAGCCCGATATCTATAAGTGCGTATACTTTGCCGTCCTCGTATTCATAGTTGATTTCGAATGCGTTCTGCACTGCGAAGGCGTCCACGTCGATCGTCACCGGCACAAGGCCGGCGTCCCTCAAGAGATCGACATGGGAAAGCACCTTGTCTCTCTTGGCTGCGACCAGCAACACTTCCATCTGGCCGCCGGAGAGGCCGCGCCTGAGTACCTGGAAGTCGACTGAGAGCTCCGCCTTCTCGAAGGGAACGTACTGCTCGGCCTCGAGCGGAATTACCTCCCGGGCCGTATCGTCGTCCATCTCCTCGATCTTGATCTTCTTTATGATCACCGACCGGCCGCAGATCGCACTCGCGACTTCAATGCTCTCAATACCCTTCTCTTCATAGATCTCGGTAATCGCCGCGATAACGGCATCGCGGTCCATGGGCTCTCCGTCCACGATCGCGCCGGGCAGGAGCCTCTTGGTCCCCACACTGATGACCTCATTCCTCGTGGTACCGGATTTCATCTCCACGATCTTGACCGCGTAGCTACCTACGTCGACACCGATGCTGGTTTTCTGCTTCTTAGAGATTAGCGGCATCTTATGCACCCCTTTAGCAGCCGGAATGTCACTCCCACCGGCGCGCAAGTTCCACCACAACTGCAACATCTGTGCCAGTGAAACTCGTGCAAAATCCCATGAAAAATCGCCATTTTCTACTTCGAGGTTCGCGCTCCCATATCACCCGAGAGTCAAATTGCAAACGTCACATTGCAATTGACGCTCGCTAACCTGACTCGCCATTAATCGAATCGCTGTCTGTATTTCTTCCACTGGTACTTTCTTTCTCCGCCTGCTTTAACTTCGGCATCAGAAAACTGACACTATAGACATAATTTTCGTCCCTGCGATTGACGGCCACGGCATGGCTCCTGTGCGGCAACGACTTCAGCAGCATCAGGCCTATTTCCCGCCTGCGCCCCGGACCCTCCAGGAAACCCATGGGCTGATTCCTGACCTCGACGACGGGCAGGGTGGGGCTCAGCTCCGACACGGTGAGATTCACGGCGGGATTGCCTTCCGGCCCCTCAAGGCGCGTCACGACCTCGATGCCGTTCGCGCTTTCGGCCAGGCAGCCCTTGAGTAGCATATCGAGACCCTCGTCCAGCACGCGTCTAAGAGTCGGCACACGGGGAAGGCCGGGCGCCAGGCGCGCCACAATCCTCCGGCCGGAGAGATCGGCCGTGTCCATGATCTTCCTTATCGCGCCGTTGAGGTCGACGAGCTCCGTCATTACCCCTGATGCCGCCTTGGAGAGGGCGAAGCACACCATGAGATCGCACGCAAACTCCACCCGTCCCGCAATCCCGGCCAGCCTCTTAACGTCGGATTCGCCTTTTTCTATCTCGGCCCTGAGGCCGTCCAGATCGGTGTATATCTCGGAGACTATTCCATATGCGTCCAGCATTCCCTTTCTATAGGCCTCCGCCGCGGCGTTTGCCCCGGCGCCCTGGCCGCTTATAATCCCGGTCGCGTCCCTGTCGAGCTGGGTAAACACGATGATCACGGCCTCGGGCTCGCGCTCACCGTAGGTCACGCAGGACGTGCTCACGCCCAGACAGAGGGACCGGCCACCGTGCAGCGTCACATTGACGACCTTCCTGGACGAATTCCTTCGGGACCGGAATCCCTGGCTGACAAGCGCTTCCAGCTGCTTATGTTCCTCGAAAAGCGAATTGAGCTGCCTGCCCGCCAGGTCGATGTTCTCGTCACAGCCGAGGGCTCGCTTGGCCGCGGAGTTGGCCAGGCATATCTCATGCTGTCCGTCGACAGCGACGATCCCGCTGGTGACCGACTCGATGACATTCTCGCTGAGGAGCGCGTATCTGGCCGCTTTTCGCTCGGCGCTCAGATAGAGTTCACCTATTTCAGCCCCCTTGCCGGAAAGCCTGGATATGAGCTCTTTGAAATTGGTGATTGCGTTCTCGACCTCGACCCTGTCCGGGCCGCTGGGCGGTTTATCCGTCATGACGCCCCCTGTCTCCCCCCGGCGCCTCAAGGAACGAAACCTGCGGGCCAGAGATAGAATGATGCATGAGAAACCTCTATGCATTAAGTATGGCTTTCCTCGGTCAGCGTGTAGCGCACCTCACCGGTTGCCCGGTCATATACGATGGCGGCGCCGTCGACGGATGGCAGTTCGGTGATGAGACTCTCCTCCTCCAGGGCCTGCAGGGACTCCGGGTAAGAGCTTCTCTTCTCGAAGTAATAGTCCACCTTCTTCTGGAGCGACCGCGTTATGCGGCCGGCCTCTTCTTTCACTTTGGTAGTGCTGAGCACCTGCCCGGTACGCGAATCCATGAAATAGCGGCCCCCGAACGGGTCGTCGGGCAGGGCACGGACGATTCCGGACCTGACCAGGTCGCCCACATCCCCGGGTTCGGACCCGTGACGGGCCCGGTACTCGTCCGCCGCCAGGTTGAGCCGGCGGACGCTTTCATCGAGGTCGAGCATCCTGAGCGCGTACGCTGCGTTCTCTTTCATGGCTTCGTTGGTCGTCGATTCGTATATTTCTTCCCAGAGCTTCCTGGACACGGCGTAATCGCCCGACCGCTTGTAGGCGAAGGCCGAGAAGCGTTTTGCGATTTCGGGCGCTTCCGCGAACCTTGAGGCCATATTGAAGTAATGCGCGGCCTTCCTCTCGTCTTCGACGTCGACGAAATACAGGAACCCCAGGTCGAAGTAGAGCTCCCAGACCATGTAGTTGTTCCTTATGCCCTTCCTCAGCAGTTCGGCGCCTCCGGCGGGCTGCCCCATGTCCTGGCTGATGACGAACGCGCCGAACCTGTAGGCATTTATGAAGTTGGGATCCAGATCGGTGATTGTCTGGAAGATATGCTCGGCAAGAAGGTAGTACTTGTCGGTGCGCCGGTGTGCCCCATAGTACTGGATTCCCCGGAGCCAGAGCATCACGGAGGCGAGCGAATCGAAGCCGACGCTGGCGATCTCGGTCAGCTTGCCCGAGGGGAAGTACATCATCTCCTCCGAGATGTCCCCGGAGTACCTGCGATGGTCCAGGTAGGCCCCGGTCCGCCATATGCAGGCGCCGCAAATAAGGAAAGCCAGCGCGAAGACAACCGGGGACCGGGCTCTCATTTGAACTCCTTCTTCTCGAAAATGGCGCCGGCCAGTGCCAGGAATGCGACGCAGTAGAGCAGGCCGTATGCGCAGGCAAAGACCATATACGCGGCGTCAACGTGGACGCCGTGTATGACCTTGGCTCTTATATTGAAGTACTCCAGATTGGGCAGCACGAAATAGGCGATGTTGGTGGCGCCCTTGACGGCGCCTGAACCGAAATGCTGGGCCAGCTCGCGCAGGTCGCCGCTTGTGTGGCCTATAATATAGAGAAGGAAGGTGAAGATGGCTCCGAGTATGGGAGAGCAGATCACGGACATCAGTATTGAAAGCGACGTGAGCACCATGAGCTCAACCCAGGTAAGCAGAACTGCCTGGAAGAGCTGCGGCTTGAAATATCCCAATTCCATCCAGGCGGCGCCCACCAGGATCACCGTCATGCCGATTACGAGCACGGTGACGGTGGCGTTCAGCCCCGCGAACTTCCCCAGCACGAATTGCCACCTCTCCACGGGCTTGGCGATTACGGTGTATATGGTCCGCCTTTCCACTTCGGTATAGACTATGCCAGTACCGATGAGGACGGCGACCATGAAGCCGAGCATTGACATGCCGGCCAGCCCCAGGTCCTGGGTTATACGCGCCTGTTCGCCCAGAGAAAGCGGTCCGACGACGGCGCTCGAGACCATGAGTATCAGCCCGAAGACGCCGATGGCCACGAAGAGCTTCCCTCTCACCGCCTCCCTGAAGGTGTTTTTCGCTATGGCCAGTATCCTTACCATCAATGCTCCACTCCCACCTTGTCCGCATTGCCCCTGCGCCTTGTAATCGCCGACAGCGCCGCCGACGCCTCTTCGGACAGCGCGGGGGTCCGCGGCATCTCAGGCGGCTTATTTTCAGGCGCCGCGTCTTCCGAGATATTTCTCATGAAGTAGTCTTCAAGGGTTTGCCTTTGCGGGACCATGGACGTAATCCTGCCCCCGGCCCGGGATATTGCCCTTACCGCCTCCCCGGCCTCCTCGTCGGAACCAAGCCTCAGAAACACGCTTCCCGCCTTATCTTCAGAGCCGTCGAAACCCAGATCCCTTAGCGTCTCACCATTGAGCCCCTCCACGACTACCTCGATATATCTCAGGGTCTCCGAGAGGATGTCTTTCATCGTCGCCGCCCTGAGCAGCTTCCCGTTGAGCAGAATGCCCACCCGGTCGCATATCATCTCGACATCCTGCAGAACATGGGAACTGAAGAAGACCGTTTTCCCGGTCGAGCGCAGGCCCAGCACCAGGTCTCGAATCTGACGCCTTCCGGTGGGATCCAGGCCGGATAGGGGTTCATCGAGAATGACGATTTCGGGGTCGTTTATGAGGGCCTGCGCGAAACCGACTCTCTGTAGCATGCCTTTAGAGAACTTGGAGAGCTTGGTATGCGCAGACTCCTTAAGACCCGTCATATCGAGAAGCCGCATGGCGCGCTCGCGGCGGGTCGGCCCGGATATGCCGAAGAGCTCACCGTAGAAGTCCAGGAGCTCGAAGGCGGTCAGGTGCTGGTAGAAATAGGGCCGCTCCGGCAGGAAGCCAACCCTGTTCCTGGCCTCGCTGCCTCCCGAATGTCGTCCGAAGAACCGGACCTCACCCGAGTCAGGCCGCAGTATCCCCATGGCCAGTTTTATGGAGGTGGTCTTGCCGGCCCCGTTGGGGCCTAGATAGCCGAATATCTCACCCGCCTCCACCTTGAGATTCAAAGGTCCGAGGCCGTACACGGGTCTCCGCATGAGGCCCGATTTGAGGACCTTATTGACCTGTCTGAATTCGAGAATGGGCATATTCGTCTCCGAATCTACAGTCCCTCGGTGTAGTCTTCGGCTCTCAAAGCCGGGTACTTTAGAGAAGGCGGGGCGTAAGAAGAAGGCGGCAGCCGAAGCTGCCGCCTTTGGATCGAAGTATTTCCCCGAACTACATACCTGTCGTCAGCGTGAGCGGGAACAATGCCGACTTGCCGTAGCCCTTGATTTCGTAGTCAGTGGTATTAGCCGGGTTAGCTCCGATCACACCCTGAGCAGCGGGGTCCGCGTCCCACGTGAACACGGTGGCCGCGCCAGTGAAAGGATTCTCGGGATAAGCGCCGCCGGGACACATATCCTCGACCGTATCGCCGCCAGGCGTGGCGGAGGTACCGTCGTCCGGATAGACGCCGTCACACTGGACAGCGAAGTCCTCGAAAGCAAGCTGCGCCGTATGCATATTGGCCTTAACGCTGGCTTCCTTGGCCCTATCCTGCATGCTGATGAAGTTCGGAATAGCTATAGCGGCAAGGATGCCGATAATAACCACGACGATCATCAACTCGATCAGTGTAAAACCCTTCTGGTTGAACATCTTGTTCACCTCCTTCGCCTAGGTCCCTTTGACCCAGATTCGATTCACTTTCTTATTCGATTTTCTATTCGATTCACTCTCTTACCAGAGCAAACGCCGTACCAAACCGGCATTTCCGGGGCGTCTGCTATCACATTGATTTTTAATGAAATAGCAGGCAATATGCGGATTGCGATTTGCATCACTCGCGACTTGCATTGCAACATGCACATTTCTACTCCGTTTTCGCAACTTCAACCGTCTCCCGGGGACCCGTTTCGAAGCCGTAGCGCTGGAGCTTCCTGTAAAGAGTCGATGGATTTATGCCCAGTATCGCCGCAGCCTTCTTCTTGCGCCATCCGACCTCGTCAAGCACCTTTAGCAGGTACTCCTTCTCAAGCTCCTCGAGCGTGATATTGCAGGTTGAAACCACCGTTGCCGAACGCTCTCTGTTGCCGAATCTGACCTTCTGCGGGAGATCCTCAGGCACAATCAGCCTGCCTTCCTGCAGTATAACCGCGCGCTCTATCGAGTTCTCGAGCTCGCGTACGTTCCCGGGCCATTCGTACCTGACGAGGCAATCCACGGCTTCCGAAGATATCGTCTTCGGCGCCTTACCCGTCCGATCGCAATAGACCTTGAGAAAATGGTCCACCAGCAGGGGAATGTCGTCCTTTCTCATCCTGAGGGGCGGTATACGCACGGGAATCACGTTCAACCTGTAGAAGAGGTCGGCCCTGAAAACGCCGTCGTCCACATTCTTTTCGAGGTCGGCGTTGGTTGCGGCTATCAGCCTGACGTCAACCTTGATGGGCTTTGTGCCTCCAACCGGGATGATTTCCTTCTCCTGCAGGACTCTCAGGAGTTTGACCTGGATGGCGGGGCTGGTCTCTCCCACTTCATCCAGGAAGAAGGTCCCGCCCTTCGCGACCGCAAAGAGACCCTCTTTGTCCCTCACCGCCCCAGTGAAAGAGCCCCTGACGTGGCCGAACAGCTCGCTCTCGAGAAGCGTCTCGGGAAGCGCGCCGCAGTTAATGGACACGAACGGTCCGTCCGTCCGCTTGCTCTTATAGTGAATCTCCCTGGCGATGAGTTCCTTACCCGTACCGCTCTCCCCGTATATCATGATGGTTGAGTCGGTCTCGGCGACCTTGTCGATGAGAGTGAATACCTGCTTGATCTGTTCGCTCTTACCGATGGTCTTCCTGTTGGTGTGGTTCTTCCGGAGTTGCTGCTTGAGGAGCTTGTTCTCCTTCTGAAGCCACCGCATTTCGATCGCCTTCTTGACGATCTGCTTGATCTCATCGTTGCTCGTCTGCTTCCGCAGGTAGGAATAGGCGCCCTTGTTGACGGCCTCGATGGCCGTCTCCATGGAGGCATATCCGGTCATTATTATGACCGGGACCGTGGGCTCGATCTCCTTGATCTGCGTCAGCACCTCAATGCCATCGATTCCCGGCATCTTGATGTCAGTGACTACCAGGTGGAAATTCTGTTCCTTGAACTTCGCAATGGCGTCGGCACCACATTCGCATGTGGTTACTTCATATCCTTCTTTGGCAAAAAGGATACTGAGGAATTCCCGCATTCCCTCTTCGTCTTCGACAACAAGAATTCTCTCGCCTGCCATCTCTACATTACTCCGGTCTGTTGTTTAGCTCCGGTACCGTGTCCGCATCCGATGGGTGTCAGTTCTGGTTCTTCCGTTCCGCTCTTATCCACTGGCAGGTAGACCTTGACTACCGTACCTGCTCCCTTCTGGCTGTCTATCTCGATCCTGCCGCCGTGCTCGCCCACGATATTGGAGGCGATTGCCAGCCCGAGGCCCGTGCCCTCCTTCTTCGTAGTGAAGAACGGATCGAAGATCTTGCGCATGTCGTTCCGGTCGATGCCCTTGCCATTGTCTCTGAAAACGACCCGTATGTAGTCCTCCCCGTCCGATGAGGTGTATCCCTCCAGGTTGATCTCCAGAAAGCCCCCCTCCTGGACGGCCTCAACCGCGTTCAGGGCCAGGTTGAAAAACACCTGCTTGATGCGGCCTTCATCGACATGGCCAACGAGCCCCGGCGAGGCCTCGAGGCGTATTTCCACCCCCCTGGCGAAAGAAGGATGGTTTCTCGCCAGATGCACCACTTCCTGGAGAAGCGAGTCCATCGGCACCGCCGTGAACTGCGAAGAACGGGATCTGGCGAACTCAAGGAAGTCGTCTATTATCCTCCTTAGCCTCTCTGATTCCTTGACCACCAGCCCCATGAGCCTCTTGTCCTCCGGCTTCAGGCTGGTGTCCCTCAACATATCTATGGACCCGCATATGGAGGCCAGCGGCGTTCTGATCTCATGCGCGATCGCCGCCGAGAGCTCACCGAGCGCCGCGAGCCGGTCCGAGAGCCTTACCTTGTCCCTCATCTCCTTTACCTGAGTCAGGTCCTGGAAGACGATGACCGCTCCCCTCCGTTCGCCGGCGTCGCCCTTGAGGACGGATATGCTGACCCCCAGGGGCACCCTTCTGCCGCCGTTCACCAGCGCGTTTACCTCGCCCCGGCCCTCTTCCCTGCCCTCGCTGATAGCCGCCAGGACCTTGCGGTGAAGTTCCGGGGATATCGGTACTATGACGTCCTCGATGCAACGCCCCCTGGTCTCGCCGCGCACGAGGGCGAGTATGGACTCCGCTGAGGAGTTCATCTCGGTTATAATGCCGTCCGGATCGACCGTCAGCAGCCCGCTGTTCATGCTCTCGACTATTGAGTTCGTGTCCATGCGGGCATGCTTGAGCTCCGAAGTCGTCGTTTTGAGCCGCGCCGAAGACAGCTGTATCCGCTGCGAGAGATGCCCGCTCAGGAAGGCTATGAGGTAGAAGAACGCGACCTGCAGGGCTATATGGAATATCATATAGCTGCTTGCGAGATCATACGTCCCCGCTTCCCCGGCAAGCGTCACCTGCCGCCAATGCACGAGTGAGGCGGATATATAAAGCGCCGCCGACAGCGACGCCACCACTATCGCTCCCCTAAGATAGAAGAAGATGCTTACGACGAAGATAGTGGCCAGGTAGAGGAGCGTGAGCTGGCTCGTCGCGCCCCCCGTATAGAAAATGATGCCCGTCTCGATCGCCAGGTCGGCGACGACCTGCGAATAAACCAGCTTCCGGAGGCTGAGATTCGACTTGAGCGCGATCCACCATATCGCCGTGAGCGGGAACACGACAAGCAACAGCCCGCCCACAGGTATGCCGCCCCTTACATGTATGCCGGCTCCCATCAGGAAAGCGATTATGGAAAGCGCTACCCCGACAAGTATGGCCCTGAAGACTATGACCGTCTTGCACAGGCGCATGAAATCGCTACTCTGAATGTCGGGGCTTTCGTTTCTCATTTTGCCATCATTACGGTTACGAGTTTGAATATGGGCAGATACATTGCTACCACCATTCCGCCGACGACCGCGCCCATCACCACGATCATGATGGGTTCGATGACCGATGTCAGGCCCTCGACGGCCGTATCCACCTCGTCGTCGTAGAAGTCAGCCACCTTGGACAACATAGCGTCCAGGGCGCCGGTTTCTTCGCCGACAGAGATCATCTGAACGACCATTGGCGGGAACACCTCCGACTGCCTGAGGGGCTCGGATATGGTCTGCCCGGTCGATATGCTCGCCTTGGTCTTCATGACGGCTTCTTTGACCACCGCGTTACCGGCTGCGCGGGCCGTTATCTCCAGGCCCTCGAGAATGGGGACACCGCTCGAGACGAGGGTGCCGAGTGTTCTCGTGAACCTCGCGATGGACGCCTTGAGAAGCACCCCGCCCAGGACGGGGACGCTGAGAAGGAACTTGTCTATCTTCTTCCTGCCGCCTTTGGTCTTATAGTACTTGCCTATTCCGTAGAATAGCCCCAGTATGACACCGCCGAGAACGTACCACTGGTTTCGTATGACGTTGCTTATTCCCATGACAATCCGCGTCGGCGCCGGGAGCTGACCGCCGTAGTCGGCGTAGAGTCTGGCGAAAGTCGGGATGATGAACACGAGCATGAAGATGGTCGCCGCCACGGTGACGATGAACACGACCGCCGGGTACATCATCGCGCTCCTGATCTTCCGCTTCAGGGCGTCCATTTTCTCGAGATAGGTCGCCAGTCTCGAGAGAATCACGTCCAGCACGCCACCGGCCTCACCCGCATCCACCATGTTGATATACAGGTCGCTGTATACCTCGCGGTGCCTGGCGAGAGCGTCGGCCAGGGTGGCACCCGATTCCACGTCTTTCATTACGGTGTGAATGATCTTCCTGTGATGTTCCTTCTCCGCCTGTGCCCCCAGGATGTCCAGGCATTGCACGAGCGGCAGGCCCGAATTGATCATTGTCGCGAACTGCCTCGTGAATACCGCGAGGTCCTTGGTCGACACCCCGCGGCCGCCGAAAAGCGTAAAGCGCGCCGCTTTCTCCTTCTCCTTGAGCGAGGTCACGACTACTTCTTTCGAGCGCAGCTGCTTGATCACGTCGCTCCGGGATTCCGCGGCCATCTCACCGCTGGTCACATGCCCGCCAGCGGTCTTCCCCTTCCAAACATAAGTAGTAGCCAACTCAAACCACCTCTCTACAGGCGACTGCTTCCGACGCGATCACATGCGGAGCCCAGTACGCCCTTTCTCGAAAGCATCTGTTCAAGTTCCTGGATATCAGGGCTCCTTCCCATCGCCTCTTCGAGCGAGATTTCCCTCGTGACATAGAGCTTGTATAGCGCCTGGTTCATAGTCTGCATGCCGAATTTCTGTCCGGCCTGCATATGGGAATATATCTGGTGCACTTTCTTTTCTCGTATCAGCGCCTTCACCGCCGGCGTGCAGATCAAGACCTCGCAGGCGAGCACCCTGCCCCTGCCCCCGATCCGCGGCATGAGCTGCTGGGTGATGACGCCTTCCAGCACGAAGGCCAGCTGCGCCACGATCTGGCCCTGCTGGTGCTCGGGGAAAACATCGACCATACGGTTTATCGCCTCATAGGTCGAGTTGGTATGCAACGTGGCCAGCGTCAGATGGCCGGTCTCGGCAATCGTCAGCGCCGCCTGTATGGTCTCGAGGTCCCTCATCTCGCCCACGAGTATGACGTCCGGATCCTGCCTGAGAACGTACTTGAGTGCGTTCGCGAATGAATGCGTGTCGGCCTGGACTTCTCTCTGGTTCACTATGCAGCGCTTGTGGTGATGCACGTACTCGATCGGGTCTTCGATCGTGATTATATGGCAACGTCTCTCGGTATTGATCTTATCCACCACCGAAGCCAGAGTCGTCGACTTGCCGCAGCCCGTAGGCCCTGTGACCAGGATAAGACCCTTGTTTTTGTTTGCCAGCCGGTCGACCACGTCGGGAAGCCCGAGCTCCTTGAGCGAGAGGATCTCGTACGGTATCTGCCTGATAGCGATACTCACCACCCCACGCTGCAGGAACGCGTTGGCCCTGAAACGGCTGAGTCCCCTCACTCCGAACGAGAGGTCCAACTCGCGCTCGATCTCGAAGCGCTTCCTCTGCTCCTCGTTCAATATGCTGTAGGTGAGGGCCTTGGTCATCTCCGGCGAAAGGGGCTCAGAATCAGACGACATGATCTCGCCGTCGATACGGAACTGAGCCGGCAGCCCCGCCGTCAGGTGGAGATCCGATGCCTTCTTTCTGACCATTTCCTCGAGAAGCTCTCGCATCGAA
>JASFEA010000009.1:0-43165 GCA_050125095.1 bacterium | reverse complement strand
CAGGGCCAGGACAGGGCCGGGGACGTGAGCGGGGATGGTACCGGGAACGTGATCAGGGACCGGGTCGGACACGGGGCCTGGAGGGCCGGAGCCTCAAATGCAAAAAGGCGGGATTTTCCCCGCCTTTTGCATTACTCCGCTCTCCGCTAGGGGCGGGGCTAGAGTCCCCGCCCACCTGAACCGAGAAAGCGCCCCAGGATTCACTACACTACTTCCAGGACTGCACTAAGTCGCCGGAATTAGTCCCCGCTATTCTGTTATCGCACTCTATTACTACGGCAGTTACCTGCCGAGTCCCCTAAGCCAATCTTTGCAAACAATAGGTAATATGTTACTTATATAGTCAAAACTCCCCGGAATTGTCAAGCTTTTTTCACCCCTTTGCTCACAAAAATGGTTCTCAACTGCAATGCCCCCACGAGCTTACCCCAGGCGGGGCCGGATACCCCTCCGGGGTAGGACGTCTCCGAGAGAACTCTCAACCACTTGACTATCCTGGCCCTGCCGGGCACGGGAAGGCCGGCGCGAAGGCGGCTGTGGGGTCAGGGTACCCAGATAGGCTTTGGCTTCTGCTTGAACTTGGAGCCATAGAAGACATCATCGAGGGCGACGAGCGCCCGCCTTGAGGCCGGGACGTTAGCCGCGGTCCACGCCACAGCCCGGTGGAAGGCGGTGGGCGGTTTCGACCACGGGCATACGGTCTGGCAGATCATGCACGCTGCTCCAACCTTGGCCCAATAGAGCAGGCACTTCTCGGCGTCGGCCTTATACCTGAGTGTGCCGTTCACCTCAATCTTATCGCCCGTGGGGATGGCGTTAGCCGGGCAGGTCCGCGCGCATTTGAGACACTTGTTGCAGAAGTCCTGAACGCCGATATCGGCGGGCTCGTCGTGCGCTAGGGGCATGTCAGTCGTGACGCAAGAGAGCCTGGTGTTGGCGCCGTACTTGCTGCTTATCATGTAGCCGCAACGCGCGAGCTCGCCGAGGCCGCAATCGACGGCGACCGGCACCACGAGCACGCCGTAGTTTCTTAGATGATGCGCCCTCGCAGAGTAGCCCAGGGTCCTTATAAAGCGCGCAAGCTGTGAGGCGACGAGGGCGCTCTTTGCATATACTCTCCCCACCTCGAGATCCGAGGCCTCACCGGGCCCCGCCTTCATCGTATCGAAGTCCTGGGCGAAGGCCATGGCGATTGCATTGGCGTGGCTGACTTCTATCTCATCTCCATAGCGCTTGCCAGTGTAGTGCTCCGGCATTCCGTCGAAGAGAGGCGGGTTGGGCTGCTGATCCGGGAAGTAGGGAAGCACCCCCCTGTGGGAGTAAACCCACTCCTCTCTGAGCGGCCCCACGCCGGCAAGGTCTGCACCGAGGTGCAGCGCGAGCGCCTTCACGATTCTGGAGTTCTCCGCGGGGCTCTTCCCCACCTCCGGGCTCAGGGGAACGCCATCGACGCAGTCTGGGAGTCCAAGGTGGGCTATCGGGGTGAAAGCACCCTGGTAGTACGCCTTCTTCAAGCCGCTCTCGCTCCGGTCGCGCTTTGCCTGAATAAACGCGCCGATCTCGCGGTCGACTTCCACGAGCTCGGGATGCCGCCGGTGGTACTCGACCTCCTCCGGCGAGCCGGGCTCGAGGGCTTCCCGCGCGAAGACATTGTCGCGCTCATCGTAGCGCTCGATCTTCCCGACGACCTCGTAGGTGGGCTCTTTCATTACTTCCTCTTATATAGCCAGCGCGCCGCGGATGTCAACCTCCGTACCCAACCTTCGTGTAAATCACCGGGCTGGGCATATGCCAGCCGGGAACATGAGGGGAAACAAAAGGAGAGCGGGGCTCGCGAGGAGCCCCGCTTGTTTATCGTCCTTCTAAAGACCCAGCTTCAGACCGTTAGCGGACCGATATTATCTTGTGAACCTTCTCGAACTCGTTGGTCTTCATCCTCACGAAATAGACGCCGGGCGAGGATTTGCTGCTGTCCCATTCCATCTCATAGCTTCCCGGCTCCAAGACCGAATTGGCCAGCGTGTTTACCACTCTGCCCTGCACGTCGAACACCTCGACGGCCACGGCCGCGGTCTTCGGCACATCGAAGCTGACCCTGGCCTGCCCGCTTACGGGGTTACGGCCGGCAATCCTGAGGGCAAACCTTACCGGCAACGGCTCCATGTCCCCGGGATCGATCTTCACAGAGGCGAGGTCGGCGGTCACCTCGACATCGTCGATGTACCACCCTTCCTCAGTGGTGTAGCCGTCCGATCCGAACTGGAACCTGATCATTGCGCTGCCTGTATATGCCGAGAGGTCGAATGTAACCTGCTCCCATCCGCTCGTCTCCCCCCAGCAGGGCGTATCGCCGTCAAACGGGCTGGCCGAATTGGGATAGATGAGATGCGGGTAGCCGCCGTTCGGGGTTATAAGCGTCCATGAGTATCCACCGTCTGTCGAGATCTCAACTATGCCGCCGTCCCATGTGTAGGAGCCGCTGTAGGTTTCAGCGTCCATGTAATGCCAGAAAGTCAGGGTCGCATCGGGACCCAGACAGAGCGCCGGCGTCACGAGCGCGCCGTTGCTGTAGTCAGAGTAATTGGCCGAACCCGCGCCCCCGCATTTCCATGAATAAGTCCCGCCGCCTGTGTGATTGCGATAGGTCTCCATGTGCCACTCGTCCACGTATCCGTCATTCACGACCTCATGCGTCCACGGCCCCTCGCCGCTCTCCATATCATCCGATATTAGGCCGCCGGTCGTCATGCTGGCTGTATCATATGCCTGACGGCCGCTGGCGAGCTGGATGTCAAGGTCCAGATCTATCTCATGGAACATCGGACATCCCGGGGATACTTGAACCACAAATGGCGTCACAAGCTGCGCCTGACCTTCCGATGCGATGTTGGCTACGTAGGATTCATCTTGGAGCACCGTGGCATACGGGTCGCTGGTACTCAGGTAGACTGTCGCGCCTTCCGCGTCGCCTGAACCCGCATTGCCCAGGGTGAAGGTGAGCTCCACCGTTTCGCCGGCCTCGAGGCAGCCGTCGACATTCCCGACGACCGAGTCATCGATTAGAAGGCCTTCCACGGCCAGAACGGGAGCATGTGCGGTGAACTGGACATGCCGCGTTACTGCAGTATCCGAGTAAGCCAGATAGACCTCCAGGTCTATGACCTCGCCATCCGGCACATCAGGGTCGGCGATAAACACCAGCGCCGAGCTGGCGGTTCCAAGGCTGCCAGCCGGAATTGATGAGAAGGACGTGGTTGAGTCCACAACGCTTACATAGAGGTCACCTGACCTCAATGTTGCCGTAGCGTCTGTTGCCGTGCCCTGGCCGATATTCTCGGTCGTTATTATCGACTCTATGTATTCGCCATCATCTACGAGTCCGTCCGCATTGCCCGAGCTCCCGCCGGAACCGTCGTCATCGACCGGGTAATCGGTGAGAATGAGCAGAGCGCCGGTTGCCTCGGCGACCGGAATGGTGTCGACGTAGGTATGGAAGTTGTGAGCCATCACGCTGACATAGAGCTCGCCGGTCTCGAGGGCCATCGGGTCTAAGTAGGCATAGCCGTCGGCGTCGGTAAGCTCGCAGGAATAGGTGGAGTCACTGTATATGCTGACCCTGGCCCCCTCAACGCCGCCGCTGCCTGTGATCCTTACGGCGACTTCGTTTTCACCCACATAGATCGTCTCAGGAAGGAGTGCGGTCACGGTGCCGGGTACACCCGTCCAGATGTCCATAGCCGGATCGCCCAACACTACCAGCTCATAGTATACCCATCTGCCGGGGCCCGTGGCGTCTATGAACGGGATGTTGTCCACTCTCGAGTCAACATCCGCAAGGCCTATGATGGTGATGTCCTCGGCGAACATGGCGTCGAAAAACTGCCTGTCATAATACTGGCTGGCCCCGCGTGTACTTTCATGCGCACCCCAGCCATAGCGGGTATTGCCCACAAAGGCGACCGCCGCATACTGGTGCATCGTGAGATATTCGCCTATGCAGTCGTCCGTGTATCCACCGCTCGATGTCCTGTTGTCGAAAGACGCCGCATAGCAACCCTGCGAATAAATCACGTTGTAGGTATTGCTGACCCCGTCTGCTGTCAGGCTCGGCATGTCGCTGTTCACCATGCGGAGGCCGTAAGTAGTGTTGCAGTGGCCCAGGTGATTCACTATGTGCTGGCCGCCGTTCAGGAGCGGGAAGAGATCGTATTTGTCCCATTCAGCCGGAGCGATATCCCGGTCATAGAGCGTTGTCACCGTGAAGTTGCCGGGGAAGCCCGCTGTGGTATAGCCGTGAGTGCTTGCCCCGTCCTTTATTTCATCCTTATAGTCCCCGCCCCATGTGGGATCGCTCCAGAGAAGCTCTCCCAACATGAGTGCGTTTTCGATATCTCCCGTGACCGGGGTTCTCTGGTACTTGATCATCTTGTCGACGAAGTAATTGGCCTCGGTGAGCGTGCTTACCGCCGCCCTTCCCGATGATATCTCGGGTACGAGGTCGGCCTCGGGCACCTCGCCCCAGAAGCTGTCCCCGTCAGTGTTCCAGTTGCCGTCCAGGCCCATGTAGTAGAGATCGGCCGCGATGTCACTGTCGGTCGTCCCACCGGCATCAGCGTACAGCCCGCGATGGGGTATGATCTCATCATCGCCGCCAAAGAGCACAAACTCCGTTTCCCAGTTCTGGTATGCGTCTATGATGAAGTTCCTGATCTTCATCTGGGTGTCATCGCCGGAGTAATTGCTGGTTATGTCGGAGACGAGCACTATCTTGGTTCTGTAACCCTGCTCGTCCTTGAGGTCCTTGAGATTCTCAAAGGCGCTCTCGAGGGTCGAGTTGGTGATGATGACGTAGGGATAGGTCTCCGAGGCGTCGACTATTGACGCCAGCGGGGCCGGGAAGCTCCTCGCCTCGTAGGAACGGGCCTCCGCTATGTCCTCAACCATGCCGGCAAGACGCTGAACGTCTTTGCGATTGCCAGCGCGCAGGCTCCCGATAGAGCGCATCAGCTCCTCTTCACTCGGCCGCGTATCGACTGTGATATCGATGCGCGAGGAAAAAATAAGAGCATTGTTCGCGGCGGCGTACACGGCAGGATAAACCCTAAGAAAAGCTATGCTGTAACCCCTGAAGACTTCCGTGCTGACATGTACGACCTGCTCGGCCGGGAAGGCGTCCTCGCCCCCGTAAATGTCTTCGTCGGCGAGCGTCTGCTCATACGGACCCTCCATGCTGAGCGGATACTGCTGCTTAGCCCATTCGAGGGGATACTCCAGAGCAAACTCGGTGGTATTCGAAGTCGCCACCCGGACGCCAGCGACTTCGTGGCCCTGCGGCAGCAGTATGCTCATGCCGTAGGCGGGAAGCAGCGGCTGGCCGGGAAGTCCCACTTCAAGGCATCCCTTTATGCTCACCGTGCTGAAGGCGCCCGAGACTCCTATCTCCGGGTCCTGGAAGTCGACCGTCTTCTGGATCACAGAAGCGGCGACGCCCGAGTATGAGATAATGAGGATTGCTGCAAAGAAAAGACCGGACAGTCCTAGCCCTCTTTTCAATGTAATTCCTCCTTATTTGGCGCCAAAGAGGCGCAATTATACACTAAATACAGGCAGGAGCGGGACTCCCCGCTCCGACTACTTCCAAGATATTCTACCACATAAGTTATTAGAAGTCAAAAGGTTCGTGGCGCCCGGAATCCTGTACTCCTCACCCGCAAGTCTACGAGAAACGCTGTTACTTCTCCACTGCACTCTCGAACCGCTCAAGCTGCTCCCTGTAGTAGTTGTCCTCCTGGTCAATCTCTATGGCGCGCTTGATGGTGGCGATGGCCTCCTCAACCATGCCGTTCCGGAAGTAGGCCTCGGCAAGAGTGTCGATTATGTAGCCCTCGTCCGGCGAAAGCTCGACGGCCTGCTTCGCCGCCGCAAGGGCTTCCTCAAGGTAGATGTTATTGATTGCGCAGAACCAGGCCAGACTGTTCAGGCTGCCCGCATCCGGTTCCTCCTCGGCCATGCTTCTTACCAGCATCGCGCCTATGCGGTCTTTCTCGAGGTCTGCCATGCGCGCGTCGCCCACCGATTCGTAATGGCTCATGTACCTGGCATGGGCCTCGAGCAGCCTTCCCATCTCGTGTATGCGGTACACTCTTATGAGCTCGTTTATGGGGTCATCGTGGTCTTCAACCCTGAGGTCGGTGTACTTGTAGCGATACTCGGGGTATTCATCGCTGGGACGCACCACGAGGATGGCCGCCGACTGCATGCCGCGCTTGTCTCCGCCTGCCGCCTGGGCCGCGACGAGCGCCTGCAGGAGCTTCTCCCCAAGGTCTCCCTCGGTATCCTCGTATGCCCGGGCCATCCCGGTAACGACCTCCTCGGACACCAGTATGTTGCCCTGGCAGGAGTAGCCGCGACCTTGAGCGGCTCCCGCCCAGGCCGAGCAGCCCGTACCGGTGAAGTTGAAAGTCCCTCCCCGCGCGTCCACTATGCCGAGCTGCCTGTTTTCCCGACCCTCGTCCGCCTCAAGGAGCATTTTGCCTACCTCTTCAGCCGAGTAGCCCTGCCTCAGGAGGTCGAGCCCGTTGGGGCCGAAAGAACGGTTGGTCTGCGACTGGGTCGCGATGGCGCCGACACCCGCCTCGGCCCAGGAGACACCCTGCCCGACCGCAAACGCTCTCGACTGAACCGCGACGCCGAGCTCTCCCGTAAGCGAATCATAGGCCACAATGGAAAAGGTCCCGGTCGGGGCGTTCCCGGCGAGACATACTGCCGGAGTGAACACCTCCGTAACGCACATCGCCGCCAGCATCAACACCGCGGCGGAGATCCACCGGCCCTTTGCCGGGATCCCCGCACTCCTTATGTGGCGCCTTGCCATCTCATGCCCCCCTTCTCAGGTGATGCCCTGGCCGGGTGCACCGGGGCACTCCAACCTCGCCAGCTCGCGCTCCACGAGGTAGAGGTTCACCACGTCTTCCTCGTTGTACTTGAGGAGTCTCTTCAATGACTCCTCGCTCCCCAGAGTCCATTCATGCCAGAGCCGCATGGCGTCCTCGCCGGTGACCCCGTCGGTGACGCGGCTTATGTCGAGCTCCTTCTCAACCGCCTTAAGCCCCCCATAGAGCCCGTGCCTGTGGCAGTGGTCGGCGAGGTCGGTGGAGTCGAACTCGCAACGGAGGTCGATCCCAAGGATTCCCTTTATCACGGGTAGGTCGAACCTGTGGCCCCAGAACATGAGGAGCTCCTCGGTGCCTTCGAGGGCCTCCATCACCGCTTCTGCGTTTATATCGGGAAGCACTATCTGTACGAGATCATGCGGGTGGCGGTATATCCCCACAACGGTTATCTCGCCGTAATACGATGTCTCGATGTCGAGGTAGGACTTGATTCTCATGCGCGCGGGTCCTGTATCTGCCCCTTCCGGCCTGAACTCGGCCTCACCCGGGCCTCACCCCGGCTTCACCCCGGCGGCGCCGGTACGGTCTTGCCGTGAATCCGCTTCTCTTATGAATCTGCAACTCTGCGGACGAGCACGAACTTCTCGACGTAGTCACGCAGTCTCTCGATTATATCCTGCGGGAAGTGGCTGGCCGTTCGCGGCGCCCTGAGGCAGATATAGTCCATGAGCACATGCGAGATGAGGTGGCCGCCGTCGGAGACTTCCGCCAGGAAGTCGAGGTACTCGTCATGGCAGTAGACCGAATCGGCAACCCCCACCGAGTCCCCCTGCTCTGTGAGCACCTTATACGCCACTGCCAGCGACATATAGCAGTCGATGTCTTCGTCATAAGTTCTCTCATAGCGCGTCGCAGAGTAGCGCTGCTTGTACTTGCCTTCATATTGCCAGACGGCTCTCTGCGACGCGAAGACTATCCAGGCCGAGGCTCCCAGGGGGCAGTCGACGAGCGATGAATCCACCACCATGTCGAGGTTTCTGCCTCTTCTCTTCTCTATGAAGGCGAGCTCGGGCGCATCGCGCGTGGCGACTTCGAAGTCCCTTATGTGTCCGAGGCGCTTGAGCTCCCCCCAGGCGTCGAGATTGGTGCGCTCATAGATGACTGCGTCCACCAGTGCCTTCTCGGCCGCGTCGAACTGGCCCATGTACATGTGGCACCTGGCGAGCTCTATGAGCGCCTCCGAGTTATCGGGATTGCGTTCAACCACCTGCTCCAGAAGATCCTTGGCCCTTAAGACCTGGCCGTCCGCGAGGAAGATGCGCGCGAGCACGACGTATGACGGCAGGAAAGCCGGGTTGAGGGTAATAGCCCTCCGGACGTGTTTGAGAGCGGCCTGGCCCGCTCCGGCCTCGAACCTCTTCACGGCCTTGTTGTATTCGATGACGGCGCTGTCCGCCCGGGAATATTGCGCCCCGGTCTCCGCCTCCTCCATATAGAGGGCGTAGGGCAGGGTCCCCTGCATGTAGTTTCTGATGCGCATTGTCTCGAGGCTGTCGGCGAAGTCCTCGAACTTGATGTGATAGACCCTGGGCGATTCATCTATGATGTCGATGGGATTACGGCTGAAGTCCCGCTTCGTGCCGAGGGTGGATGCGCAGGCGAGCGGGAGAAGCATCGCGAGGGCGGCGGCGAGAACCGCGAGACTGCGGGGGAATCGCGCGCTGATAGTCTAACCTCCTATACTTCCCGACATGCCTGTCATACCTGATATAGCGCCCTACCAGGTTTAGGATAAGCAATCGGAACTCTGAGCTAAAGCGATTTCTCGCGCTCCACAATTTGGTGGTTATGCGCTCCACATTTCGATAGACTGAAGCAACAGCGAGAATTAACACCAAATGGGTTCCTTAAGATCGTGATCATGCTTGGCACGCAGTGCCGGAGGAAGGCCATGAAGATGAAGGACTTTGCACTTATTCCCCTACTCGCAGTTGGCTTGTTTATCATGTCTTACGCGCCGGCGCTCGCCGCGGGGGCGGCGCCCAAGGTCGCCGTTCATATCGAGAAGCACATCCCGCGATCCTGTCACAGCAATATGCCCGAAATAACTCGGCAGAACATCACCTCCACATACGGCGGCGTGGGTAGGATAAACGCGTTCGTGGTTCTCTATGACTATGAGGAGGTCATAGGTGCCGCCTTCGGGCTCACCTGGCCCGAAACATGGACGGATCCCGCATGGCAGGACTGCGGCACCATGCGCGTGGGCGCGATACATCATCCGGGAGACCACACCAACGTACTATTCGGAGAATGCATGAAGGGGGGCGAACCGCTGGTGCTGGGATGGCTCAGCGTTACGGTGACATCGCCCGGGATAATAGAAGTGGTGCCTTCGGAAGCCGAGGGCGCCGTCGCGGTCGTCGACTGCAACCACGCCATGCCCGGCGTCTCCGAGGTCATTTTCACGGGCAGGGGCGGCGCCGGAGGCGCGCTGGGCACGGAAATCTCGCAATATCTCTACATGAGAAACCGGACCTGGCGCATCACGCCCGACGGGACCGGGGACGCGCCATCAATCGGCGCCGCCGTAAGGCGGTCGATCCCGGGAGACACCGTGGCGGTAGCGGGGGGAACGTATCACGAGAGCGTTTACCTGCGGAACGGCGTCAGCATACTCGGGAGCTACAGCCCCGACTTCAGCGAGCGCGATCTCACGGCCTTTCCCAGCATAATAGACGCAGAAGACGGCGGTACCGCCGTCATCGGCGGGCTCTCGGAGGACTCGACCTGTGTTTTCGACGGCTTCGTCGTCACCGGCGGGCACGGCCACTTCGGCGGGGGCATCGCGATACGCAACGCCTCCTCCCCCGTCTTAAGGAACCTCATTGTGCACGGCAATCACGCCATGCGCGGCGGCGGCATTTTCTGCAACGCCTCGTCCCCGTTCATAGAGAATGTTCTCATCGTGGGGAACGAGGCCGACATGGGAGGCGGCATAGCATGCAACATGGGCGCATCCCCCAGGATCGTCCGGGCGACGATCGCCGCAAACGCAGCCGCACAGGGCGGGGCCGTCTGGACCAACGGGGCCGCCCCCTATATCGAGATGTCCATAATCGCGCATCACGGTAGCGGCGGCGGAATACACTGCGATGACACCGGGTCAAGAGTGACCTTTGCCTGCGTGGACCTCTGGGACAACCAGCCATCGGACTTCGGTGGCCGGGCAACCGCCGAGATGGGGCTCAGGGACAACATAGCCCAGGACCCCATGTTCACCGACGTCGGGAAGATGGACTTCACCCTCTCGAAGGATTCGCCATGCCTCGACGTTGCCGGCTGCGGCAGGCTCGGGAGTACGTGGACGAAGCCGCCGGAGAAATAAGGGCCGGCAAACCCGCTTATTAGAAGGGCCGCGGGGCGCGTGCCCGGACGGCTTCTTTCGAGCTTGCCTCGCGGGATAAACATAGTACTATTCTCGCAAGTGAATCCTGTCGATATAACGCCCGGCTAATCAAGGGGAGGACTGTATAATGAGCACCCGCGAGGCCCGCAAGAGAGTCCTGGCCGCGTGTAAGAAAAACGACATCAAGTTCGTGCAGCTCTGGTTCACGGACATTCTGGGCCAGCTCAAGGCCATAACACTCCCGTCCTCCCAGGTTGAAGGCGTGCTCGAAGAGGGGCAGAGCTTCGACGGGTCCTCGGTAGAGGGGTTCGCCAGGATTTTCGAGAGCGACATGACGGCGCTGCCCGACCCTTCGACTTTCCAGGTGCTCCCGTGGACGCGGGGCGAAGCTACCACCGCAAGGATGATCTGCGACATCGTCGACCCCTATCACAAGCCCTTCGAGGGCGACCCAAGGTATATCCTGAAGCGCGTGCTCGCGAGAATCGCCAAGAAGAAGTACACCGCCTATATGGGGCCCGAGATAGAGTTCTTCTACTTCGCGGACTCGGACACCACAAAGGTGCTGGACCACGGCGGCTATTTCGATCTCGCGCCCCTGGATGTGAGGACGGACCTCAGGGAGAAGACCGTGCTCACGCTTCAGGCCATGGACCTTGACGTAGAGGGCAGCCATCACGAGGTCGCAACGAGCCAGCATGAAATCGATCTCAAGTTCGATGAGGCCCTGAGGATCGCCGACGCCATCATGACGAGTAAGTTCGTCATCAAGGAAGTCGCGAGACAGGAAGGCGTCTATGCCACGTTCATGCCAAAGCCGCTCAAGGGCCAGAACGGAAGCGGCATGCACGTTCATATGTCGCTCTTCAAGGACGGCAAGAACGCCTTCTACGGCCGCCGTGACGATCACGGCATGTCCAGGCTGGCCAGGCAGTTCGCGGCCGGGCTCCTCAAGCACTCGAGCGAGATAGCCGCGGTGACCAACCAGTGGGTGAACTCATACAAGCGGCTCGTGCCCGGCTTCGAGGCGCCCGCCTACATATGCTGGGGCTCAAAGAACCGGTCGGCCCTTGTGAGGGTGCCCATCGAGAAGCCCGAGAAGGACATCCCGAGGCGCGTCGAATACAGGAGCCCCGACCCCGCCTGCAATCCCTACCTCGCATTCGCGGTGATGCTGGGGGCGGGCCTTACGGGAATCGAGGAGAGCTACGAGATCCCCGACCCCGTGGAGCTCGACGTCTTCTTGATGAGCGAGGCCGAGCGCAGGGACCACGGCATCGAGTACATGCCGGACAGCCTCTACGCGGCAACGGTCGCGCTGTCCGAAAGCGCGCTCGTTAAGGAGGTCTTCGGGGACTCCCTTTTCGAGAAGTTCATCGAGAACAAGAAGATAGAGTGGGACCGCTACAGGATCGAGGTAACTGATTACGAGCTAAAGAAATACCTTCCCATCCTCTAAACACAATACCTACCTAAAGAACTAACATTTCCCCGCATTCTGCCGATATATCTACCTGACAAAGGAGAGGCATACCCTATGGAGATTCTCATAGTCGATGACGACAAGTTTGTGAGAAGAATCTTGACCGACGCCTTCACGGAAGCGGGCATGAATTGCCATGAGGCCAACAACGGGCTGGAGGCCCTGCGCCTGGCCCGGGAGCTTCACCCCGACGCCATCATTCTCGACGTCATGCTCCCGGGGCTCGATGGTTACAAGATCTGCCGCATGCTCAAGTACGACGAGAACTTCGCGGACATATCTATCGTCATGGTCACCTCCAGGGCGCGGCAGTCCGACCGCGACACCGGTTATCACACCGGAGCCGACCAGTATATCACCAAGCCGTTCCAGCCCGAGGAAGTCGTAGCGGCCGTGAAGCAGCTTACCGGATCCAAGGCGGCGGCCGAGTAGCCCGATGGAAGGTGGGAGCATGATCACCGGGGACAAAACCGCACTCTCCGCGGGCGCGGCCGGCGAAGACCACGAGCAAATACCCGAATCTCCTGTTCTTAAGATAGAGCCCGAAGAGGACGAGCAAGCAGGCGAAGCGGCGGGAGCCGCTGAGGCCGGAGAAAATTCAGCCCTTCTCGACAGGCTCAAAACCCCGTCAATCGACCTCTCCCTGTACATCATCGAAGAGGCGGTCGCGCGCAAGGTACCCGAAGAGATGGCCAGGCGCCACAAGCTCGTTCCAGTGTTCGAAATCGGGAACTCGCTCACCGTGGCCATGGCCGACCCGCTCGACGTATTCGCAATCGACGAGGTGCAGGCCTATACGGGGCTCAGGGTCGAGCCCGTTCTGGCCACCGCTTCGGAGGTCGAGAAGGTAATCGAGCAGTACCTCGGTGACACCAAGAGCCAGACCGGCAGGCCCCGGCCCGCGTCGCGTGAGGATGAGGTCTCCGCGGCCAGCATATTGAACAACCTGCTCGCCAAGGCCATCAAGGAGGGAGCCAGTGATGTGCACATCGAGCCCGAGGAGGATTTCGTGCGCGTCAGGCAGCGCGTGGACGGCGTGCTCAAGGAGATCATGTCGCTCCCCAAGAGCCTCGAGTCCACCCTTGTAACGCGCGTCAAGATCCTGGCCAGGCTCGACATCGCCGAGAAGAGGGTTCCGCAGGACGGGCGCATACAGCTCAAGGTCGGGAGCAAGCAGGTGGACATCAGGGTTTCGGTTCAGCCCACGGTGGTCGGCGAGAACGTCGTGCTCCGGCTTCTCGACCGTGACAGCATATTGATGGGGACCGCCAACCTGGGCCTCGACCGCGACCGGCTCAAGGTCTTCGAGCAGGCCATCGAACGGCCCTTCGGCATGATACTCGTGACCGGCCCCACGGGCTCGGGCAAGACGACGACGCTCTACTCGGCCTTAAGCAAGATATCCTCCACCCGGCTCAACATCATGACCATCGAGGACCCGGTGGAATACCGGCTCGACCTCATCAGGCAGACCCAGGTGAACCCGGTCGCCGGCTATACTTTCGCCAACGGTCTGCGCGCTCTCTTGAGGCAGGACCCGGACGTCATGATGGTAGGCGAGATCAGGGACGGTGAGACCGCCGAGATCGCAATACGCTCGGCGCTGACCGGCCATCTCGTATTCTCGACTCTTCACACCAATGACGCGGCGGGGGCGTTCGCTCGCCTTATCGACATGGGCATCGAGCCTTTCCTCGTGGCCTCATCGGTCCACTGCGTGGTCGCCCAGAGGCTGGTGCGGCTCATCTGCGAGAAGTGCAAGCGACCGGTCGACCCGCCCGACTACCTCATCGAGCGCCTCAACATACAGAAGGGGTCCGGGAAGTTCTACCAGGGCAAGGGCTGCCGAGTATGCCATGACACGGGCTATCTCGGAAGATCGGGGATATTCGAAGTGCTTTCGACAACCCCTGCCGTCAGGGACGCCGTGATGCGCCAGGTGCCGAGCGACACCCTGAGGCAGATCGCCATAAGCGAGGGCATGCAGACCCTCAGGCAGGACGGGCTCCGGAAAGCCCGCGAGGGCAGGACGACGCTGGAGGAAGTCCTGCGCGTGACTACGGCGGAAGAAGCCGCCGGAAGTGAGGAACGAGGCAATGATTGAAAGCCAAAAGGGAGATCGAAGAGGAGGTGACTCGATTCCTGAAATGCCCGCGCTTGTGCGGGAAGCCCCAGAGTGAGAGACAGGCAGGAGGCGGACATGAGTCCGCATGTGCCAAACGGTGGTCCGGAAGTCCAGGGACCAAGCAGAGGAGAGAGGACATGACGAGATTCTTCAACCAGAGAGGTTTTACGCTGATTGAGGTCCTCGTGGTTGCCGCAATCATCGGCGTCCTGGCCGGTGTTCTCGTCCCAATGATTTTCGACAGGGTCGAAGAGGCCAAGATCGCGAGGGCCGAGGCGGATGTCAAGAACATCGCGAGTTCGGTGCTGCTCTTCCACAGGGATACGGGCGCGTGGCCGTTCTCGAATACGAATGGCTCGCCGAACCAGTACTACGAGAGACTCGATTCGAGCAACGCCACCGACCCCGGATACAGCGGCGCCAGCTGGCCCAGCGGGCAGTACGACACGTTCTACAATCACCTGACGGTGAACACCAGGAACTACCCCCAATGGCGGGGCCCCTATCTCGAGAGAGTCGAGGCCGACCCCTGGGGCAATGAGTACAGGTTCTGGGTGAGAGGCTTCACCAATCCCAACGAGCATGCGTGGATAGTGTGCGCGGGTCCCAACGGCGATATCGAGACGGACGAACGGGACTCCGCTCCGGAAGGCGACGACATCGCCATCATGCTCAAGTAGGAGGCGCCCCGCAGGTTTACAGGCGCCTAAAAAGTGAGCCTCAAATGCCCTATTACAAGTACAAGGCAAGAGACCAGCTCGGCAAGGCGGTCAGCGGTGTGGCTACTGCCGACGGACCTGAAGACCTCGAGACCGGGCTCAAGGACTCGGGCCTCTATCTGGTTTCGTCGAAGATGGTGGCCAAGCCCCGCCGCCTGTCTCACAGGCTGCCGCGCAAGGAACTGATAGCTTTCACGGCGCAGCTCGCGTCGATCGCCGGGAGCGGTATACCCCTTCTCGAGGGCCTTGAGGACATAAGCAGCGAAAGCGATAACATGCTTCTCAAGGAAACCGTAGACAGCATCGCGAATGAGCTCCGGAGGGGCAGGAGCCTCTCGGGAGCCATGGAAATCAGTCCCACCAACTTCGGCGCGCTCTACATCAATACCGTCAGGGCCGGCGAGGAAATGGGCAGCCTCGAGAGCGTATTCGAAAGGCTGGTGTCCTACCTTGAATGGGAAGAGGAAGTCGCATCGAAGATAAAGCAGGCGGCGGCGTACCCCGTAATCGTGGGGATCGTTCTGAGCGTCGTTATCACGCTTCTCGTGGGTTTCATCCTCCCGCGCTTCGCGGCGATTTTCGCCAGGAAAGGCTTCCCCCTCCCCCTGCCTACCAGGCTTCTCCTGGGAACAGCGTTGTTCCTCAAGGAGTACTGGCCGTTCGTGCTGGCGGGCGCGGTAGCGCTGGCGGTGCTCGCGAAGGTGTTCGGGACCACGAATGCCGGCCGCCGGACGTATGACTGGGTAAAGCTCAATGTGCCCATAGTCGGGGAGCTCCTCCGGAAACTGGCGCTGACGCGCTTCTCCCACACGCTGGCGACCACGGTGGGCTCCGGCGTCGACATAATAAGCGCCATCGACCTGGCTGGCCTCGCGACGGGCAACTTCCATTTCGTGCAGGCCGGAAGGCAGGTCGCCGAGAGCGTGAGCTCCGGAAACTCCGTGGCATATTCGCTCAAGGGGACGGGGCTCTTTCCGCCGCTTTTCGTGCGCATGGTGTCGGTGGGCGAGACCACGGGGGCGCTCGCGACCATGCTCGAGAAGGCGAGCCAGGCATACGACCGCGAGGTCAGGCCGGCGGTTGCCCGCATCATGACGGCTTTCGAGGCGCTGGTTACCGTGGTCATGGGCGTGGCCGTGGCGGTTGTGGCACTGAGCATCTTCCTGCCGCTATACAGGATGCTGATGCTCATAAGAAGGTGAAAGTGATGGAAGATGGATTCACGCTTCTCGAGGTGATAGTGGTGCTCGCGATCATCTCCATATTCGCGGGCATAGTGGGAACCGTGATAGGGACGTCCGTGCTCAATGCCGAGATCGACGCAAGCGAAGACCGCATGGGAGCGCTCAAAGAAGCTCTTCTCTCCTATTACGCCGATGTCGACGAATTCCCCACGGCGACGGGTGATGCCGAATCCGATCTGGCCGACCTCGTGACCGACCCCGGCGTGACCGGCTGGAACGGCCCGTACATATCCGAGGGTTTCGAGGACAACGAGTTCGTGATGGACGCCTGGAACAGGGCCCTGGTCTATGCCCACACATGGGGCACGGCCTCCTGCAGCGTAACGAGCAACGGTCCCGACGGAATCCCGGGCAACTCGGATGACATGGCCATGACCGTTGACGCGACGTCGGTCTACAAGCGCAAGGCCGACAGGATTCGAGATGAGCTCGAAGTCATCAAGGTGGCGGCTCAGGCTTATGCCGCCAACAACGGCTTCTATGCGAGCTCCATAGATGACCTCTTCGGCGGCGGATACCTCGCTGACGAATCGTACCGCCGCGACGAATGGCTCAGTGAATACCAGGTGCAAAGCAATCAATTCATAAGTTACGGGCCGGACATGGCCCCGGGCGGTGGAGATGACATCTACCCTTATTGATGACATAGACGCGCGTCTCAAGGCCGGCGTCCGCTCCATACTGAAGAAGCGGACCGTGGCCGCGGGAATAGACGCGGGGACCAGACACACGCAGGTCGCCCTCGTGGGAACGCATGGGGGCCGCCCTGTGGTGCACCGACTCGTCAACGAGGAAGGGGCGCCTTCCGGGCGTACGGCCTCTCTTGTGAACGAGCGGGCGGATATCCGGGCGTGCGGGCTCAACGGACATGATGTGAGGACATTCATTTTCGAATTTCCGCCAATGCCGGCGGCCGAACTTGGCCTGCTTCTCCGCCGGAACATATCTCAGAATCTCAAGGCCGAGCCCGAGATCGCTTTCGAGACCGCGCCAAGCCGGGACGGCGAAGTCGAAGTCATGGCAGTGGCGTCATCGCCCGAAAGGTTGTCGTCGGCCTTCAGCGCAATGGCCGATAGCGGCGCCGCCGCGGATGCCGCATACGCCGATGTGACCGCGCTCGCCGAATGCGTGAGGGCGGCATACCCCGACGTCGAGACCGACGCCACATGCGTCTTTAACATGGGAGCCACTTGGTCCGAACTGGTTCTCCTGGACAGGGGCCGCCTCGTCTTCTCCAGGTCCATCAAGATGGGCCTCTCCAATCTCATCGAAACAACCGCGGACCTCTGCGGCATACCGGTGGAAGAGGCACAGGAGCTCATTTTCTCAGCGGGCGCCGCCGTCACCTTCCAGGATGCCGATGAGGACGACCTCATGGGACGCACCTATGCCGAGTCGGTCCGCGAAGTAATAGAGCAGCTGGTGGTCGAGGTGCACCGTTCTCTCTCCTTTGCTACTGTCCGGCACGGCCTGCCCTCTCCCGACATAATCCTCCTCTGCGGGGGGGCTTCGCTGGTGCCCGGAATGGCGATGGTGCTCGGCAAAGACACGGGCACAAGAGTCGAGGTCTTCGACCCGCTCGACTACATGCACAAGGGGGACGACGTCGATTCGGCCGCCAACGGGAGCCTCTTCTGCGTGGCCATCGGCCTTGCGCTGCTGGCGCTGAGGCCATCTTCGCCGGCCTTCCTGCCGCCCGGGCGGACGGTTAGGTCGGGCGTTGAAAGGCGCGTTGTCATGGGGCTTGTGCTGGCCTCGATCGCGCTGTTTGCGGTATTCATAACGGGCCGCGTGCTGAGCTCCAGCGCAGCGCGCTATGCCAACGCCGCCGAGACCGAAAGCCTCGTCCTGGAATCCCTGGCCGGCTCGCTGGCCGAGAGCGCCGGTGAGGCGGAGCCGGGTTCGCAGACGCGCGCTTATGCCTACACACTTCTAAACGAAGCCTCCCCGGTTTGGGAGGACGTGCTCCGGGAAATAAGCTCGGTGGTACCGGAAGGCATTGTGCTCACCCAGATGTCATTCAACAGGACGGCTCTGTCGCCCGGCGAGCGCTCCGAGTGGACCTTTGCCGCGAGCGGCGTGGTGGTCGATACCGACAACACCGTGTTGCTGCTCAGGCAGATCGAGGACGCACTGGAGGCATCCGGGCTCTTCCGCGACGTTGAAGTGCTGCCGCAGGGCTCAACGGCCTTCACATACAAAGGGGACAGGCTCACGGGAGCCATCCGCTTCGAACTGGGGGCAAGGCTGGAATGAAGGTGACGCGCAGGCTGAAAATACTCCTCGGCATACTGGCGCTTGTAGTGCTGTTGAGCGCCATACTCGTAGCTGTGGACCTGCTCCCGGCCCTTGCGAAGATGAGACAGAAGCGGGAAGAGCTCAAGCGCATTGAGGCCGAGATTCAGAGATCTCTCCTGGAAGTCAGGCTCCAGACCGACGGGACCGAGCGGGACCGGCCCGCCGAGATCCCCGAGCTCCCCGAGATCGCCGCGTTCATAGCGTCGCTCAAGAGAGCCCAGGAGAAAACGGGCGTCGAGGAAATGGCATTCGACGCGGTCCATACCGAGAAGCAGGAAATTACGCTCATGGGCGGTGAGGTCGAGGAGTTCCAGGAATATGTCGTCTCGAGGCTCGACGTGAGCCTATCGGCGAGCCTGCTGGAGGCCGCCGGCTTTCTTGCCCGGATCCAGGCGGAAGGTCCCGACGAGATGCTGGATTACCTGAGGATTGTGAGCAAGTCTCCTGACCGGGACTGGCTCGATGTGTCTATGGCTGTAAGGCTTCACGGAATACCGAGGTAGAAGATGGCGTCGAGACTGGAGAACCGCAAATTGCAGATAGCCGTGTTATGCACGCTTGCCATAGTCATCGCCTACAATATATTCCACTACGCGGGCAAGAAACCACGCAAGCGGAGCTTCGTGTACGAAGAGATCGGAGCCGGGGCGGACCTCGTCCAGGCGGATGACCCCAACTGGGCTACGGGCGGGTACAAGCCTGCCGAGTCCTGGGGCCGGAACCCGTTCACAGGTGCCGCCATAACCAGGGTTGCCGCGTCCGCCGGGCCCTCGACCTCGCAGGTTACGGCCGCACCCAAGCCCAGGAGCGCATACACCAGCACAGCCATAACGGGCGTAATCATCTCGGGAGAGGAAAGATACGTGCTCGCCGGCGACGTTCTCCTCAAAGAGGGCGACAGGCTGGGCGCTGGCCGGATAATAACCATAAACAGAAACAGCGTTATTGTCGAATATGATACAGGGACGAAGACCATATATATCGAGTGAATGGGGATGAACCTATGACTATGAAGACCGCTCTGCTGTCGGCGTCTCTCGCGCTGGCGCTCACCCTTGCTGCCGCGCCGCTTCTGGGAAACCCATTCGAAGACAATGAGGCGCTTCAGGCCACCGTCTCAATGAGTTTCGCCGGTGCGGACATAAACGACGTGCTCAAGGCCTTCTCCAGGGACTATGGCATAAGCGTCGTAATGGAAGCCAACATACAGGGTACGGTGACGGCCAATTTCGAGAACATCACCGTCGGCCAGGCCCTCGAGGCCGTGCTAACCATGGTGGGCTGCGGCTGGGAGATGAGGGGCGACATAATCATGGTATCCCAGGAGAGGCCGGTGAAGCGTGTCTTCCACCTGGGCTACAAGGTCAACGATGACCTCCAGGATAAATTGCAGGCCCTGCTCTCGGAGGACGGCCAGCTGTTAGTAGACCCGGCCGCGGCAAGCGTCATGGTGATCGACCGGGCCGCCAATCTCGACAGGATAGAGGCCTTCCTAAACCTCTCGGACCTCCGCCAGAAGCAGGTCATGATCGAGGCGAGGATCGTGGAAGTCAGCCTCGGTTCGGATGATGAGATGGGCATCAACTGGAGCGTTCTCAACGCATCCCTCTTCGGAGTGGACGGCCTGTCCTCGGACTGGATTCAGACCCTGGCCCCTGAGGCCGGCGAGGAGAACGTGGACCTCACGGGAACGGTTACAAACGACACGCCGGCTTATAGCGGTTTCGAGTTCCGCGCAAGCAAGAACGACGTCGACGTCATACTCCAGGCTCTGGCCCGGGACACCAACCTGGACCTCCTCTCGGCGCCCAGGGTCGCCACGCTCAACAACGAGCCCGCGGTCATCAAGGTGCTTGAGAAGGTGCCCTATGTGAGCACGCTTACCGAGCTCAGCCAGTACGGCTCGACGACTTCCAAGACGGAGATAGAGTTCGTGGACGTCGGCATAACGCTGGAGGCGACGCCCCAGCTCGCCCCCGACGGCTCTGTATATCTCAAGATACGCCCGGAGATAAGCGAGGTCGTCGAGTGGTTCAACGGAACGCCTGTTGTCGACCGGAGATCGGTTGAGACCACCATCAAGGTGTCGGACGGCGGCACCGTGATCATAGGCGGTCTCCTCAAGGACATCACGCTGCAGAGCATGTCCAAGACGCCCCTGCTGGGCGATATCCCGTTCTTGGGATTTCTGTTCCGCAGCAAGCGCGAACAGACCACCAAATCCGAGCTCCTCGTCTTCATCTCCCCCACAGTCATCGAGGAGGCGGAGATGGCCCAGGAGATAGAGGCCCGAGAAGAGAGCATGGAGGACATGCGCCAGGACATAAAGAAGGGGCTCTTCCACTAGAGCGGCGGCCTGTTTCCGGCCGCGGTCTTCGAATCCCATTCCCGTTGACCTGTCCCCACAATATTCGCTAGTATGGCAGTTGAGCCCTTGAGACCTACCCCTTTAGTGAGTAAATTAAGGAGGAGACTACTATGATAAGGACAACCATAGCCATATGTGCCCTCGTTATCGCGTCCATGCTCCCCGCCGGCGCGCTGGCCGGTGAGGACGGACCCGACTTCGAGACGCGCCTGGCGCGAGTGGTGGAAGTGGACGAGGCATCTCCCCCGCGGCTCTCGCTGGATTCGGGGCGTGACGACGATGATGAGGACTGGGACGATTGGGACGACGATGACGACTGCCGGAGGTGCAGGAGCCGCAAGCGCCGGGACGGCGGTGGTGGCGGCGGCGTCACTTTCGGTTACCTCAGGGCCAACTTCGATGTCCTGAACGAGAAGGTCTGCGAGATGGGCATATCGCCGCTCTCGGAGGACATATTCCTTGTAGGCGGCCGCGGCTACGGGCGCATACACTCCTTCATCATAGGAGGCGGGGGTTACGGCGGCTGGACGGAGACCAGCGGCATACCCGACTGCTGCTCGCGCGAGGTCAAGGTCGAACTCGGCTACGGCGGCCTCATCGTGGGGCTCAACAAGGGCACCGACTGGGTCGAGGGCACGCTGGGCGCGCTCATCGGCGGCGGAGGCATAAAGGTCACGCGCAAGCGGAACTCGAGTTCGGTGGCCGGCTGGGACGGCGCCTGGCTGCCATTTGAGGAAACCACGGATGACTCGGTTGCCGCGGACGACCTCAACATCACATCGATCTTGAGCGCTGCTTTCTTCGCGCTCGAGCCCTATTTCGAGATCCGGGCCTGGGTGGTGCCCTGGATGTCTTTGGACTTCTCCGGGTCATATCTCTGGGCCAGGGTAAGCCGCGGGCAGTGGAAAGTGGACGATGTCAAGATACCAGATTCGCCCCAGACCAACATCGGGGGCGCGAGTTTCAAGTTCACCCTCAACTTCGGAGCGTAGTCTATGAGAAGAAGGATTGCTGTCTTCACGCTATTGGGTGTGATGGGGCTCGCCGTATCCTGCGGCGACGACGGCGGGAGTGCGGGACCAAACCTTCCCCCTACTACGACTATCCAATCCCTGGAGCTTCTCCCGGAGCAGCAGTACCGGGCTCATATCGTATGGACGGGAAACGACCCGGACGGCCGGGTTTCCTATTACGAAGTCGCCTGGCAGACAGGCCAGGTTATGCTGCGAGCGTCGCTCTTCGAGGACGAGCTCACCTGGGAAAAAGTGACCGTTAACGAATCTACATTTACGCTGAACGCCGACCTCTGTTCAGAAGCCGGCACATGCTCTACAAGTTACACGTTCTTCGTGCGCGCGGTCGATAACGGCGGAGCCGTTGACACCAACCCGCCATATGAGAGCTTCACGACGTCCACGGTGCTTCCGCAATCATGGTTCACCTATCCTGCCCCAGGGAAGACGACTCAACCAAACTGCCTCCGCCTGGCGTGGAATGGAAGCGATGAGGACGGGGAAGTGCTCGAGTACAGAATGGCGAGGAAGCCCTACTGGGAATACCCGCCGGGCGAGCCGCCACCTGAATGGGACCCCAGCAAGTGGTCGGAGTGGACGACTTCGACCGACACGTTGCTAGCCAATTTCTACAGCGACCCCGTGAATCCGATGACTATCTTCTTGCAGGCCAGAGACAATGCGGGCGCTCGCGAGAAGGTATACTCATACGATCGCAACATACTTGAAGTACAGATCGCCGATGACATCGACACCAAGCCTTCGGCCACCATCCAGTGCTTCAAAGGACCTTGCCTCGGAAAACTGGGACCTTTCATAGCATCACGTTCCACATCGAACCCGGGCAATATGGATGTTCCCGTGCAAGTTTTCGAGGGGGACACGCTGTGCTTCAAGTCCTTTGGCGAAGCCGGCGAGTATGCCACGAGACTAACCGGATTGGTTTACTCGCTGAGCGACTACCCTGGGATATACTGGAAGACCCCCAGCGATTCGGCGGCCTGGTACTATCCCAGGTATGGCGATCTCTTCATCGCTCCGTCGGGTGAGTTTACGCTGTACTTCCATTTAAGAGACGACTACTGCGAGTGGGGTAGTCAGACCTATGTCTACATGAAGATCTACGGCAATCCTCCGCCGGCGCGCCAGTGAGGGATTTCAGCCTTCATAGCGGCTACAGGCCTTATAAATAACGCGCCCGGGCAGTCTCCGCTGGATTTCAAGATTTGCCCGGACGCTTTATCGAAGCCGATCCCCGATGTCTTCGAATTTTCAAATACCATAATACCACAGGGTCGGCTCAAAGTCAATGGAATATAGGGAGTTACAGTGATAAAAGGCTGTGCATTTTGGGGGTCAGGTCTTGAATTGCACAATGGACGGCGTCGTGGGATATGCTCGGCATTCCACCGGTGGCTTCTTTACAACACGAAGCCTCGGCGGAACGCCTTCGCACCCGCGCAGGAAGTGCTGTGCATTTCAAGACCTGACCCCTGGAGGTTGTGCATTCTGAGACCTGACCCCCGGGATCCCGGCTATCTGTAGAGCGCCTTGATTCCGCCCCAGGTGGTGGGCCTGACCGCCGTGGGGTCACATACGCAGCCCTCACCGAGCGCCCCGATCAAGCCGCAATCATACCCGTCTGGATGGTTGCCGGGAAGACAGGGGGAGCAGTCACACAGACTCAAGTCATAGGGCTCGAAGTCAATATCACAGAATGCGGGCTCCTCACAGATGTTGCCGTCCACCCCGAGCCTCACGGCGATGCTGTCCGTCCAGTCACCTCCCTCGTTGCCATAGAGGTTGGTGCAGTAGAGTGGATCGTTCCACTCGCAGAATGTGGACTGGAAATACCCGCTGCCTCCCACTCCATAGGCGATGATGCATCTCCGGACGTCGCTGCAGGCACAGCCCAGTGGTCCCCCGAAGTCGGCGATCCCGCTGCCTGTGGGCGAGGAGTTTTCGAAGAAAGTGCAGTTGTGTATCTCCGCAAACATATCGACGACCGCTATGGCGCCCCCGCTATAATAAGCCAGGTTGCCAACGAAGACGGAATTCAAGATGTGTGCCTCAGCTTCGTGCATATAGCAGCAGATTGCGCCGCCGTTATATCCCACGTTGTCATAGAAGTAACAGGAGTCAACGGTAACCACAAGCACCACGCCGTCGATATAGATGGCCCCGCCATCAACCGCTGCCTCATTCGACACAAAGGAGCAATTCTTGAAATCGGGAAAGCCCGTTCCACCATATACAGATATGGCCCCTCCCATGTAATCCCCGTAGTTCGACTCGAAGCTGCAATCCCTGAACTTGGGCGAGCCCTCGATGTCCGCGGCCCCCCCTCTTCCCCAGCCATAGCCATTCCTAATGGTGACACCTCGAATTACAGGGCCCGATGACCCGGCCGGAAAGCTGAATCCTATTCTACCCGGCCCGAGATGGCCCTCACAGTCGATCACGCAGTCCTCAGGGTCTTCAGTTTCCGATTTGATGAGGAAGTTCTGATTTGGCACCGCGATATTGATATTGCCGTCTCCGGTGAAGACGCCGCTCGCGAGGATGAGGGTGTCCCCCGGAGCCAGCGTGTCTACCGCGGCCTGGATCGTGGGAACATCGCCGGCGCCGTCAGGCCTGACATACCACGTTGCGGCGCCAGCGGTAGATATGATCAGGGAAAATATCAGACTTGCGATTGATACATAGCGTCCCATGCTCTCGCACCTCCTATTTACTCACTCCCGGGTATTATGATACCACAGAATGCGCCCGGATTCAATGAGGTTAAGGAAGTGAAATTCAGTGAGCGATACGAAGGTAACGGACTAATCAGATGTGCATCCTAAGACCTGACCCCTGGAGGTTGTGCATTTTGAGACCTGACCCCTAGAGTTTGCGGTGGCGCGGGGGGTTGGGTATGCGGCCGAGGGGCTGCCAGAAGCGCTCGACGGGGGACGGCTCCTCTTCCTTGGCGGCTTTCCTGGCTTTTTCCTTATCAACCCCGCCCTTGTCGGGGACGGGGGCCGTCGCGGGCACCGAGACCATGCCTTTGCGCCTGGGGGCTATTTCAAACGACTTCTCGGCGGCGCGGAGCACTTCTTCCCGGAGGCCCTCTTCGGCGATCTCGGCCGTGTACTTCTCACGCCCTTCCACTATGCCGGTGAGATACCTGTCGATCTCCTCCTCAGAGTAGTAATTGCGCGGATCGAATCTGTCGAGGCTCTGGCCTTCGGCGGCCACTATACCGCGCGTCCCAAAGATGCCCTCTTCATATGTGTTGGTGTTCTTGAGGTCTCCCCTCTGGATCGAGACCATCACATCCAGCGGCACCCGCTTGACCTTTCGGACCTGTTCTTTCTTCTTCACGCCGTCTTCTTCATGTGTCTTTATAATCTCGCCGATACCGCCGGTGTTGTACTGCATGAACTTGACCTTGTCGGGGTATTTGTCAACGAGGTCCATGACTATGTCGTAGAACTTGTTGACCTTGGCGCCCTTGGATCCCACGATGAAGGGGTCGGTCCCCACCATGCGAACCGACTCCCCGGCCTTGAGGGGCTGGGATGCGTATGAATGCGTCGACTCCCCCCACAGGTAGGCAAGCACGCCCTGCTCGGGGGTAAGTTCCTGGGCGAAGGGCATGATGGTGTTCCGGCGCGTGATGAAGGCGAAGATGATGCCGTCGAGCTCCTCGAGCGAAGGCAGGTTGACGCTGCTGGAGCTTATCCTCCTCAGCCTCCCTCCCACCTTGATCTTGAGCTCGTCCCGCTGCATCACAGCCCGGCCGTTGGCGCATAGCGACTCGTCCAGGAAATCAACGTTGCCCTTGGAGTCTATCATCACGTTCTCGAAAAGAGCGGTCTTGTGCGTGAGCGCGTGGTAAAGGGCCTCCTGAAGCTTCGCGTCGACGTCGGTCTTGACGAAGAAGCCGTCCTCGCTGCCGAGGGCCGCGCCGTCGCGCCTTAAGAAGACGATGTCGTCCTGGTTGACCGATGTACCCTCGCCGGCTTTGTAGTCAAGGTCGAGAGAGTGCGTCGACCACGTGGACTTGCCCGTCGCCGTGAGCCCGAACATAAGGACTCCGTATGTCTTGAGGCTGCCGTCCATGGACTTCACGGTCACCGTCTTGGAGCCCGAGTGGAGCCCGAGCATGCCCAGCTTGTCGGCCGACCACATGGCCTGCCTCAGAAAACCCTTCTTGTCCTCACCCATGTAATCGGTGCCGAGCGCGATATTGATATGGTGTTCGGGAAGCACGAGAACCTGCTGCCTCAAGGTGTGCTCCTCCGGAATATGAATCATTGTAAACTCGGGGCCCGGGCGCTTGCTCGGCTTGAACATGGTGTTGCCCCACATATAGGCGATCCTGTAGTTCTTCTGGTCCTCAACGGACACGTAGAGATTGCATATGGGGTTATACGTGTCGTTGTTTCCCATCTGCCGCTTGAGATGCACGAAGGGCAGGGTACGGACAAGGTGGAGAACCTTGTGGAGTTCGTCGGGGGCGTCGGCGATTATATTCTTATGAACGTCGGTGAGCCTGGGAAGCCTGACGTCCTCACTCCCCAGGTACACGGTCTTGGGGGCTATCCGGCTTGAGACCGAAGCCCGCCAGCCGTACGAGCCGAACTTGGTCCTCGTGCCCGTCCTGACGGCGGGCTCGCGGAGGTCCTCAAGAGACGTCGTGCGGATGTTTTTCCCCTTAAGAAGGGGAAAGAGGTTGTCCGCAAAGCGCCTGTATGCCGCCACGTCGTATATGTCGCCCACGACTCCTCCAAGCCTGTAGTTCCGCCCCGCTTCCAGCCCGCCATTATAGTAACAAAAGGCGCGAATGGCAACACCGGAATTCGATTTCGGAGCACCGACTATTTCGGTTGCCAAGGCCTGTTATTCTGCCTATAATCCAACGTCTGGATGACAATTCACGTACTCATGGGAGGGTAATAGTATGCCTTGGTACTATGTAGTGATCATTGCCGCGGCTGCAGTGGCTATCCTCATTCTGGCTCTCTGGAAGCAGTATCGCAAAGTCGGCCCCAATGAAGTGCTCATCATCTCGGGCGGCAGAAAACGCACCATCACAGACCCTGACGGGACCACCAAGAAAATAGGCTACCGAACCCATATAGGCGGAGGCACCTTCGTTCTGCCGTTCGTAGAGACAGCCGAGGTCCTCTCGCTCGAGGTCTTCACGATTGACGTCAAGACTCCCGAGATTATGACTTCGAAGGGCATACCCGTGGTCGTCAAGGGAACAGCCCAGGTAAGGGTCAGGAGCACCGACTACGACATCCGCCAGGCCGCCGAGCAATTCCTCGGCGAGGGACTCGAGGGCATGCGGCAGGTGTCGCTTCAGATAATAGAGGGCCACGTCCGCTCCACCATCGGCACCATGACGGTGGAGGAGATATACAGGAACCGCAAGGAATTCGCCGATATGGTCGAGGAGGAGGCCGGCAAGGATCTGGCCTGGATGGGCCTTTCCATAATCTCCTTCTCGCTTACCGAGATCACGGACACCCAGGGCTATCTCGAAGCGCTCGGAAGGCCCGAGATCGCCAGGATCAAGGGAGAGGCCGCAATAGCAGAGGCCGAGGCCGAGAAGTTCGCCGCAATCAAGGCAGCCGAAGCGCGCAAGGAAGGCGACATCGCGCGCCTCAGGGCCGAGACCGAAGTCGCGGAGGTAACGCGGGACTTCGAATCCAAGCGCGCCGAGTACCAGGCCGCCGTCAATGAGAAGCGCGCCAAGGCCGACCTCTCCTACGAGCTCGAGCGCCACAAGATGAACAAGCAGATCAAGGCCGAAGAGGCCGACGTCAGGATAGTCGAGAAGAAGAAGGCCGTCGAGCTCGAGGAGATGGAGATTAAGCGCAAGGAGAAGGAGCTTGAAGCCACCGTCAAGCGCCCCGCGGAGGCCGAGTCCTACCGCTCCGAGATAGAGGCCAAGGGCCGCGCCGTCGCCAAGAAGCTCGAGGGAAGCGCCGAGGCCGATATACTGAGGGCCAGGATCCTGGCCGAAGCCGAAGGCATGAAGAAGAAGGCCGAGTCCTGGAGCCAGTACAACCAGGCGGCCATTTACCAGATGTTCATAGAGTCGCTACCCGAGCTCGCGAGGGCCGTCGCCGAACCCCTGTCAAAGGTCGACAAGATAGTGGTGGTCGGCGGCTCGGGAGACGGGTCGCTGGGGGCGTCGCGCGTCACGGGAGAGGTCGCCAGAGTTCTCGCACAGCTGCCCACCATCGTCGAGTCTTTAGGCGGCGAGGACCTCAAGAAGCTGCTCACCAATCTCTCCGCTATGCGGAAGAAAGCCGACGCGCTGGATGGAGGCAAAGGCAGAGAAGCCGGTGAGGAATAGTCATGTTATCTGACAGAATCTCCAAGGTAGGCGCCTCCGAGACCTTGAGGATCATGGCCAAGGCCAAGGAGCTCATGGCCCAGGGGATCGACGTCATCAATATGGGCGTCGGCGAGCCGGACTTCCCCACGCCCGAGAACATCAAAGAGGCCGGCAAGGCGGCGATAGACAGAAACCTGACCAAGTACACGCCCAACCCGGGACTTCCGGAACTCAGGCGGGCCATAATAGAGAAGCTCAAGCGCGACAACAACCTGGACTACTCGCCCGACGAGGTAATCGTCTCGGCCGGCGCCAAGAACTCGCTCTTCAATCTCTTCATGTCCATCATAAGCCCGGGCGAAGAGGTCATCATACCGGCGCCCTACTGGGTGTCCTATCCCCAGCAGGTCACGCTGGCCGGCGGGCGGTCCGTCATCGTCCAGACGCGCGAGGAGGACGACTTCAAGCTCAAGCCCGAGGCGCTGGAGCAGGCCATAAACTTCAACACCAAGGCCATCATCATAAACAATCCATCGAACCCCACGGGCACGGCTTACACGCGGGAGGAGCTGGAGGCGCTCTGCACCATAGCGGCAAAGGAAGGCCTTTACATAGTGGCCGACGAAATATACGAGAAGCTCGTCTATGACGGCTTCCGCTTCGCCAGCATCGCCTCGCTGGGCAAGGCAATAAAGGAGAAGACCATCATTATAAACGGCGTCTCCAAGGCCTACTCCATGACGGGCTGGCGCATCGGTTTCGCCGCGGGCCCCAGGGACGTCATCGCCGCCATGAATAAGGCCCAGGGGCACAACACGTCCAACGCCTGCTCTGTGTCCCAGGCGGCCGCAATTGAGGCCTATGAAGGTCCGCAGATGGATATCCCCCGCATGGTGTCGGAGTTCCAGAGGCGCAGGAATTACGTCATGCAGAAGCTCCGCATGATACCCAATGTCTCATGCGTCGAGCCAAGGGGAGCGTTCTACGTATTCCCCAACTTCTCGGCCTACTTCGACAAGGAATACAAGGGCATGCTCATCCGGAACTCGCACGGCCTGGCCTACTTCCTCCTCAAGTACGCCAACGTGGCCATCGTCCCGGGAGCGGCCTTCGGCCGGAACGACTGCATAAGGATCTCATACGCGACCTCCATGGAGAATGTCGAGAAGGCCATGGACCGGATCACCGACGCCGTCTCCAGGCTCAGAACGGCGCCGAGTATCAAGCGCGTAACCCTGAGCAATGTCATGACGCATGTAAAGGGCACGGTGCCGAGCGAGAACGAGATCCCGGTCAAGATGAGGAACGCGCTTGTCTCCGAGATAGAGTCCGTGCTGAGACATGACAACTACTTCGAATGGAACGCCAACATATCGGGCGTGATAGTGCAGCTGCGCACCAACATGCGCAACGTCTACGAGTTCTGGACCGAGAACTGGTATCCCAGCGAGCTCGAGGGCGACGTCGAGCCGCATGCCATCGTCTACGCCGTCGACGGCGTCCCGGGCCGTGAGCCGCGCGCCTTTTACAGCTTCGACTCCAAGACGGGCGTCATCATAAACTGCGACTCATACGACCAGGTCCGCAAGTGGGCGCTCGCGCTCGTGACCGACATCGTGGAGCATGTATCCGAGACACATACCATACACGGCGCTTGCCTGGACTTCGACGGCAAGGGCCTGGCCGTCATAGCGCCCCCGGGCCTGGGCCGGGGCACAATCGCCTACGGGCTCCTGCGTTATCCCGGCGCGAAGATGCACTCCAATGACTTTTTCGTGGTGCGTTACTCGGCCAGCCAGGCGGTGGCCGACGTCTCCGAGCGAAAGTTCTACGTGAGAACCAGGGTGGCCCGGACATACGGTGATCTCGGCGTTCTCTTCGACAAGAGCAAGCTCGAGAACGTGGTTACGCGCAAAGAGGATTGTCTGAACACGTCATGCCCGGATATCGATTCCTGCGATCTCGACAGGGGCGAGCCGCGCTGCTACTGGGCGAGCAAGTACTCGCGGGCGCTCCTGGACCCCTACTGGCTCGGCGGCGTCGACAAGTACGTCAAGCGCACCACGCTGGGCGCAATCGCCGTCCTGCGGAGCGACCGGACTTCCCGCACCGTGGAGAGACTGGGCGCGGAGGACGCCATTCACTATCTGGAGGAAGGCAGGTACGCCAGGTCGGGCTCGGCGCTGGCGGCCATAGACAGCCAACCCTACTACAATCCCTATATCCTTGTGCCGACGCGCGACCGGCTGGACCTTCACCGGCGGTACTTCGAGTATCTGCTGAAGCTCGTGCCCTGCTATCTCGTCAACACGGGCGTTGAGAAGAAAGCGGCCGTCATAGAGAAGCTGGCGGACCTGGCGTCGGGCATGTAGGCACGCAGGCTCAGGCGGGGTCCGCGGAGGCCCTTTCGAAGAAGTCCCTGAATACCCGAGTTATCTCGCCGTCCCACCTCGGGACAACCATGTAGCGGTCGTTCAGCTTCCTTATGCAGCACATGACGGGGCTCGCGGGGTACTTGAATGCGAGCTCCCTGAGATATTGCCAGTGCTCCTGCGAGTGAACCGACCGGCCCAGCAGAGCCACCTGGATCCCCACAAGCCTGGCCTCTATATCGTCGATCTTATCCGGTATGCCCCTGGCGCGGAACTCCTCCACAAGCGCGGTCGCGGAAGCCAGGGCATCTTCGCTGCCGCCGCGCTTTACGGCTTCGGCCGCGGCCCTGAGATCGTCCTCGGAATCCAGGACGTTGCCTATGCGCCGCTTAATGCGCCTCAGCTGGAAGTCGCTTATGAGCGAGTCTATGCCCCCGAAGTCCTTGCCGAAGCCGTCCGCCATTCTCCTCGCCCGGTCGAGCGCGGCGCCCGAGGCTTCGTCGGCCGGCGAGGCGTTCCTCAGGAAATCAGCCAGGGCCGCCATTACATCGGCCGCGCGCCTGATGTCCGCCCTCAGGCTCTCGATATCACCGGTCTCGATCTCGCCCAGAACCTTGTTGGTATTGGACAGGGCCGCGTAGAATTCCCTTAAGCCCGGATCCCTCTCCATGGCGACATGCGGGAGCAGGCTCTTCTTCTCATCGGGTCCGAGGTTGTCTGCGAAGGCCAGCACCTTCTCGCCTTCGAGGAGGTAATTGAGCGCTCTCGCTATGGCTTCCTCCGCCGGAGCCCTCGTCAGGCAACCCTCCGGCGCAGTCGTGCAGCCGAAATGCAGCTCGGGCCCGGAGTACTGGAAGAGCGGGAAGCCGGTGTCCGACTCGAGATTGGAAGCAACGGAGATATCGTGCGCGGCGCCGACTGTGTCTCCGGCCTTGAGTTTCTCACCGGCGCTTTTTATGAATCGATCCACGTAAGCGTCGCGTTCCCCGAGAAGCGAGAGGCATCGGGACGCCGAATGGAACCTGCCCTTCTCTATCGCCGTATCGAGAACCTTCCTGAGGAGCTCAGGGGGAACGGCGGTGAGCTCATCGCGCCCGGGAACCACCGTCTCGACTTCGCGCCTTGCTGGCTCGAGTTCACCGGCATCGGGGATGACCCTCTCGAGTTCGAAGCCCTCCACATATGAAGGAAGCTCCCTGGCGAACGCAGCCAGGACGAGCGTCACGTCGCCGAGGTACAGCCCGGCTGTGATGAGGTCTTTTCGCTTATCGTCCATGCTCGTTCCCGCTTATTGTGGTCAATACTTGAAGATACTACCACCGATAAATTCCCTCAAGATGGAATTTCGGGGCACCTCCCGCGGGGGAATGGGCAGGAAATAAGAGAGGAAGCGTAGAAGGCGGCGCGCCTCCGCGTATTCCTCATGTTCATTGGTGACCTTGGACAGCAGTTCCTCCGCGCGTTCTTTAATCACGCAGAGCTCATAGGGAAGCGACGAGTTGAACATGGCGTCGGCACCTTCCTGATAAGGGAAGATGTACTGGTCCTCTCCCCTCCTTACCGATGCCCACCTGGAAAGAGTGTCGATAGCGTTATAGCCCCGGAAGAGATTGTCGCGCACTATCCGGCGCAGCTTCCGCGAATCCGTGGTGGGAACCCTGTTATGGTAGTCGATGTTGAGCTGGGACAGCGCGCTGACGTAAACCTTGAACTTCATTATGGCCGGAATCGACGGCGTGAGCGCGGGATTGATGGCATGTATGCCTTCCAGTATGAGAATCTGGCCGGGCTCCAGCTTCATCTTGCGGTAACCCACGCGCTTGCCGTAGCGGAAGCTGAACCTGGGCACGTCCACTTCCTTGCCCGCGAAGAGATCGAGGAGCTGCGAGTTGAGGAGATTGATATCAATGGCCTCCGGCGCCTCGAAATCGTATTCACCCGTCTCGTCCCGGGGCGTCTCCTCCCGGTCGAGGAAGTAGTTGTCCAGAGAAACGGTTATGTTCTTGAGCCCGTTCACTCTCATCTGTATGGCCAGCCGCTTCGAGAAAGTGGTCTTGCCCGAGCCCGACGGCCCCGAAATGAGGATCAGCCTGGGGCGCGTGAGCTTGGAAGCGATGTCGTCGGCGAAATGGGCCATTTTCTTCTCATGCAGCGCCTCCGCCACCCTTATCATCTCGGCCGTCTCGCCGCGTTCCACTATCTCGTTTATGTCGCCCACCTTGTCCACGCCCAGGATCTGGCCCCATCTCACGTATTCTCTGAAGACCTCCGCCATCTTCTTCTGCTCGTGGAATTCTGGTATGGTAGTGGGATCCTGATAGAGCGGAAACCTCAGAATGAAACCCGGAGGGTAGTCCCTGATCTCGAACTTGTCGGCATAGCCGGTGCTCGGAGCTAGACAACCGTAGAAGTAGTCGGTGAACTCGCCGAGCTTGTAGATGGCGACCATGGGTTCCTTCCGGTACCTCAAAATGCCGACCTTGTCTACCTGGCCGTCTTCCTCGAATGTCCTGAGCGCCTCCTCGACCGGCACTTCGAGCCGCACGAAGGGCTCGTCGGCCGCGATGATCTCCCTCATTCTGGCCTCGAGCTTCTCAAGGTCCGCCATGCTCAGGGTGGGATCCATGCCGATCTCGCAGTAATACCCCTTGCTGAGCGAATGCCTGATATAGACGCGCTGTCCCGGGAAGAGCTCCCGCGCGGCGCGTATCATAACGAACGCCAGGCTACGTCTGTAGACGCTCATCCCGTCGGAAGTGTCCAGGGTTACGAAGCTGAGCTTGCCGTCAGTTGTGAGGGGGTATGAAAGCCGCACTACCTTGTTATTGAAGCGAGCCGCGACTATGGCATGTTCGCTCTTGTAGGAGAGCCGGTCTATTATGTCGATGGGCTTTGTCTCCGGCGCCACCGATATCTTACCCGAGCCCTCGACCTCTATCATCACTTCTGTATTCGTCTTCTCGGTCAATCCTCTTCTCCTGATGCCGGCTCCCGGTCACTACCGCCCGGCGCCGGGTTTTCCATATTCCTCATCTTTGCCTTGTACAGGTTCCTTACTTCACTGAAAAAGCCGCCGTACCTCCCGTTCCTGAAGTCGGGAAACGCCCACTCGTAGTCCCTCCAGCCCTTATCGTAATAGATTGTGGGGTCGGCATAAACACCTTTCGCCAGATATATCTTCTGCGCGAGGAATTTGGCCGAGACCAGAACGAGCTTGTTGAAATCCATGTAGCCCGGGTCGAGATTGACCGTACGTTTCCCCTCCCGGCTCATCTCCTGCTCGAGCCCGGCGGCCATAAGCTTGATATCGACTATATCGCCGGGGTCTATGAGATTTTTGAAGCTTAAGAAAACGCGCTTGAGACCGGGGCCCATTTCATCCTGATAGTAGTCGGTGACGTCGAATTCGAAAGCCTCCGACCTCAAATCGATCTCGCCCAGCTCGCCTGCAAGCCCGGTGGCGGCCTCCTCCAGGAAGCCCTCATCCCCGTATATGACGCCCATCACAAGCTGCACGGGCTGTGGCCTGCCGAGAAATCCCATATCTTGTCCTTGCTCTCTCCTTACCCCTTGCTTGGCTCGTGTCCACCTTTTGCCGGCCTCGCGCTTACTCCTTGCCCAACTTGTGCCTGCCTCTTGCTTACCTCATCCATGCTCCTTCCCTGCATCCGCCTTACTTGTTCCCCGCTGCCGCCCCGTCTCTCCCCTACCTCCGCCGCGTCTTGAGTACGTCCCGGGCCATATCAACCCACTTGCTGTCGATACCGAATTCCTCCTCGATGACCCTCTCAATGCCCGTCTTGAAACTGCGCTTGCTGATATTCTCGAGAGATGCGAACTTGAAGTAGTCCTTTCTCAAATAGAGATGCCCTTTCTCGGTTATCCTCCCGAGACAGACGTTCCTCAAGGTCGGCATGTCGAAGGACCTGATCCAGTGCCGCTCGAATTCATCGTCCGCGGCCGGGACGTCTGCGAAGCGGTATCTCCACTTCCTGCCCGCGGCATCGACGGTGTAGAGATTATAGCAGCCGCCATGATCCCGCGCGACCTCCACAAGGGCATGCGGGCAGCGCGCGGCGGTCCGCCCGCGACCGATAAGTTCGATCACCGCGTACAGGGCGTACCCCGGGTCTATCATGAAGCGACGGCCGCCGTGGTCTACGACCACGAGGCAGTGCACGTTCTCACCCATATGCATATGCGCCATCACCTTGTGGCAGTCGAAACCAAGGGCCCGCAGCATGCGCTCCAGAAGAAAGGTCAGGGAAAAACACGTCCCGCCGAAGCCCCTTTCCACGTGATCGGTGACGACCTCCACGGGAAGCCGGAATGACTCCGCCGGATCCCCGTGGCCGGCGCTCTTTATTATCTTGCTTATGTTCTCATACGGCAGCCTGGAGAAGTCCCTGACCACGGCCTCGAGGAGGCCGCGCGAAGGCTGCGTATCCGCGGGCCGGGGCGCTATGGCATAATGGCCGGCGAATATGCGAAGGGCTTCATCGCCCTCGACTGTCTCTATCAAGAGAATCCTCCTCCATATGGAAGAAATCGGGCCGAGATGGCTTGACACCAAATAATACTACTATAGAATAGAGTGGTTCAAGGTTAGCCGGCCCCGGCGTTGGGGGTCGGACCCACCCTCATGCGGCGTGGGATTTCAACCTGGGTCTCAACTAAGCCCTTTCATTCGGAGGTAGTGCTATGCCCGGTCGTAAGGTAGTGTCCATGCCAGGTGACGGCATCGGCAAGGTGGTTCTCCCCGAGGCGATAAGAGTTCTCGATGCCGTTGGATTCGAAGCCGAGTACATCCATGCCGACATCGGCTGGGAGTTCTGGGTAAAAGAGGGCAATCCCCTGCCCCAGAGAACGCTGGACGTGCTGGCCGAGCACCGCCTGGGGCTCTTCGGGGCCATCACATCCAAGCCCAAGACGGAGGCGGCCAAGGAGCTGGCACCCGGACTTAAGGACAAGGGCTACGTTTATTACAGCCCCATCGTGGGCCTGAGGCAGCACTTCAACCTCGACATTTGCCTGAGGCCGTGCCGGGCGTTCAAGGGCAATCCCTTGAACTTCATAAGAAGAGGCGCCGACGGCGGCATAGAAGAGCCCATGGTCGACGTGGCCATATTCCGCCAGAACACGGAAGGCCTCTACGCCGGCGTCGAGTGGACCAACCCGCCGCCGGAGGTGAGGAAAGCTCTCGAGACGCATCCCAAGATGGCGGCCTTCAAGGACACGCCGGGCGAGGACCTTGCTGTATCGACGCGCATATTCACGCGCAAAGCCTGCCGCAGAATCGTCACCGCGGCTTTCGAATACGCCAGAAAGAAGGGCTACAAGTCGGTGACCGTATGCGAGAAGCCCAACGTCATACGCGAGACTTCCGGCATGATGCTCGAGACGGGCAGAACCATACAGAAGGACTACCCCGAAATAGAGCTCTGGAACACCAACATAGACGCCCAGATGATGTGGCTTACCAAGAACCCGGAGGACTACGGGGCCATCGTGAGCGGCAATATGTTCGGCGACATCGTATCCGACGGCTTCGCCGGCCTCGTTGGCGGGCTCGGCTTCGCGTGCAGCGCAAATATCGGCGAGACATGCGCCATATTCGAGCCCACGCACGGTTCGGCTCCCAAGTACGAGGCCCTCGACCCGCCTATTGTAAACCCCATGGCCATGATTTTGAGCGCCTGCCTGATGCTCGACCATATAGGAGAGGCGGACAGGGCAAACAGGATTCGCGGCGCCATCGCCGCGGTGATCGAGCAGGGCGAGGTCAGAACATACGACATGATGAAGCTCCCCGGCGGCCCCGACGTCATCAAGAAGGGCGCGGCGACCACGACGCAGGTCACCGACGCAGTTATCGCCAATCTTAAGTGAGCCGGCTGGCCGGAGGGACATGAGTGGTTAAAGAGCACGGGAGCCGGCGCAGAGCCGGTTCCGCGGGAGGTTGAGATGGGGCTTACCCTGATCGAGAAGATAATATCGGCGCATACGGATTCCAGTTGCAAACCGGGCGACATAGTGGACATGAGGATCGACGCCAGGCTGGCGCGCGATTTCGGAGGCGCCAACGTGGTCAAAAACATCGAGGAAAACGGCCTGGGAATAGACGACGCGAGCCGCACCTTCTTTACCCTGGACTGCAATCCCACCGGCTCAGACCAGAGATACGCCGCGAACCAGCAGCGCATAAGGCAGTTCGCGCGCGCCAGCGGCATCAAGGTATACGACATCGACGCGGGAATAGGAACGCACATAGCCATAGACGAGGGCCTTGTAGGATGCGGCGGCACCCTCGTATCGACCGACTCGCACGCCAATATCCTGGGCTCCATCGGCGCCTTCGGCCAGGGCATGGGCGACCAGGACATTGCGTACGCCTTCGCGGCGGGTAAAGTATGGTTCCGCGTGCCCCCGTCCGTCCGCATCTTCCTGGGCGGCAAGGCCCCCAAGGGCGTGACGGCGAAGGACATCACGCTCGAGCTCTTAAGGAACCTGGGCGCAAGAGGTCTCCTCGGGTATTCGGCCGAGATGTACGGCGACGCCGTGGAGGAGATGAACGTTTCAGACCGCGTCACGGTGGCTTCCATGGCGACCGAGATGGGCGGCATCATCATCCTCTTCCCCCCCAACCGGGCCGTCATCGACGAGCTTAAGGAGATCACGGGCAAGACTTATGAGATGGTAAAGGCCGACCCGGACGCCCGGTACGAGAAGGACATAAACATCGACATCAGCCGCGTTAAGCCTCTGGTATCCCTGCCCGGCAACCCCGAGAAAGCGGTGCCGGTAAGCGAGGTCGAGGGTACGAGGATCGACTCGGCCTTTATCGGCTCATGCACCGACGGCCGCTATGAGGACATGAAGATGGCCGCGGAGATCTTAAGCGGCCGCACGGTCGCTCCGGGCGTCGTACTCAAGATAGTCCCCGCGACCGACAGCATCTGGAAGCGCTGTCTCGAGGAGGGTATCGTGGAGACCTTCAAGAAGGCCGGCGCCCTGCTGGGCAACGCGGGATGCGCGGGATGCGCGGCCGGCCAGGTGGGGCAGAACGGCCCGGGCGAAGTGACCGTCAGCACGGGTAACCGCAACTTCCCCGGCAAGCAGGGGCAGGGACATGTATATCTCGCTTCGCCGGCCGTGGTCGCCGCCTCGGCAGTTGCTGGTATGATCGTCGCGCCCGATAGAATGGACGCGGGCATCGAGCCGCGGACCGAGGCGGGCGCGGAGAAGGCGCCCGCGGCGGGAGGCGGCGCCCGGAAAGCCGCGGCGCAGAAAGCAAAGGCCTATCCGCCCAAGGCCGGCCCTCCCACCACGGTCAAGGGCCGCGTGTGGATGGTCGGCGAAGACAACATAGACACCGACATGATCTATCACAACAGGCATCTCGCCGTAACCGATATCGACGAGATGGGGCAGCACTGCTTCGGCAATCTCTCCGGCTGGGAGGACTTCCCCAAGAAGGTGCAGGCGGGCGACATAGTCGTAACCGGCGAGAACTTCGGCGCCGGCTCGTCGAGACAGCACGCAGTGGACTGCTTCAAGAGCCTGGGCGTCAGCGCGGTTATCGCCAAATCATTCGGCGCGATCTACGAGAGGAACGCCATCAACGCCGCGCTGCCCATCGTCGTGGGAGGCCTGTCCGCGCTCGATCTAAAGGACGGCGACATAATAAGCGTGGACTTCGTGAAGGGAGAAGTCACCAAAGAGGCCACCGGCGCGAAGGCCGAGGTCAGGCCCTTCTCCCGGGTCCAGCTGGACATCTACCGGCGCGGCGGTCTTCTTAACAAGTAGAGGGCATAACCATGGGAAAGACATTCGCAGAGAAAGTGCTCGCCATAAAGAGCGGGCGTGACAGCGTAGAGGCCACCCAGATAGTCACGGTGCGCCCCGACCATCTTCTCACGCATGACAACACCGCGGCCATAATAGGTAAGATCGGAGACGATCTCGACGCCTATGGCGTGGCCAGCGCCGACGTTCCCGTCATAGTAATAGACCACGTGGTCCCGGCGGCGAGCGAGAAGACGGCGACCAATCACAAGAAAATAAGGGAGTTCGTGAAGAAGTTCGGCATAAAGAACTTCTACGACGTCGGCGAGGGCATCTGCCACGAGGTGCTCATAGCTAAAGGGCACGCCCTCCCGGGAGACCTCATCGTGGGAAGCGACTCGCATACTTGTACATACGGGGCCGTGGGCGCCTTCGCGACCGGGATAGACAGGACGGAGGCGGCCGCAATAATGCTTACCGGCAAGAGCTGGTTTAAGGTACCGCTGTCGATGAAGATAGTGCTCGAAGGCGAGCTCAGGCCCCCGGTCTCGGCCAAGGACCTGGTGCTCACCATAATAGGCGACATGAGCTCGAGCGGCGCGAACTACATGTCCGTCGAGTTTCACGGCAACGTGGCCGCTCTGGATTTCGAGAGCCGCATGACGATCGCCAATATGGGAGTCGAGATGGGCGCCAAGAACGCGGTGTTCCCGGTTGACGGCGTTACCGAAAAATACCTTGAGAGCATCGGCGCCGTGGGCAAATGGGAGGCCGTTTGGGCCGACGACGACGCCGAGTACGTCGAGACGCTTACCTATGACCTCTCCGAGATAGTCCCGGTCGTCGCAAAGCCTCATAAGGTGGACAACGTCGCCCCGGCCGCCGAGCTCGGCGACGTACAGATAGACCAGTTTCTCATCGGGACGTGCACCAACGGGCGGCTCGGCGACCTCCAGGTCGCGGCCCGGGTGCTCCGCGGCAAGCATGTGAGCCCGGGCTCGAGGCTTCTCGTACTGCCGGCCAGCAGGGACATTCTTCTGGCAGCGGTCAACGACGGCACCATACCCATGCTCATAGACTCCGGCGCCACCATTCTCCCGCCCGGCTGCGGACCCTGCCTGGGCGCGCATCAGGGCGTGCTGGCGCCGGGTGAGACTTGCCTGAGCACGGCCAACAGGAACTTCAAGGGGCGCATGGGCTGCAAGGACGCAGAGATATATCTGGCGAGCCCCGCGACCGTCGCGGCCAGCGCGCTTGAAGGGAAAATCGTAGACCCGACGGAATTCGCGTGATCGGGTATATAATGCACTCAATTCAATACAAGGCGGTGTGAAATGAACGTTTGGAAATACGGCGACAGCATCAACACCGACATGCTGTTTCCGGGCAAGTACACATATACGGCGAGCACGCCCGAGGAGATCATCCCCCATCTCTTCGAGGACCTCGACCCCGACTTCGCCGGCAGGGCCGGCGAAGGTGACGTCATTCTGGCGGGGGACAATTTCGGTTGCGGCAGCTCCAGGGAGCAGCCCACCGTGGGCCTCAAGGCGCTCGGCATCAAGGCCGTGATAGCGCGGAGCTTCGCGCGCATATTCTACCGCTCGGCCATCAACCAGGGGCTGATCCTGATCGAGTGCCCGGACGCAGTGGACGCCTATAAGGAGGGCGACGAAGTCGACGTCGATCCCGAGGCGGGCACGGTGAAGGTGGGTGGCAAGGAGTTCACCTTCCCCGGGCTCCCAGCGGAGATACTCGCGATCCGGGACGCCGGCGGCCTTCTGAATTACGTCAGGAAAGAGCTCAAAGAAAGGACGGTGGGCGATGCCTGAGGGCAGAGGCGGGAGACGCGGTGAGGGCGTAAGGTCCGACTGCTACATCGGCATCGAGACGAGGGACTCGGGTGGCGTGGAAATAGCCATGAAGTCCAAGGTCGAGTCCATGTACGGCCAGTCCATCATCGATATCGTCAAGGACGGCCTCAGGTTCTACGGCATCGAGCATGCCGCCGTCGAGGTCGAGGACCAGGGAGCGCTTCCCTTTACGGTAATGGCGAGGCTGGAGATAGCCGTAAAGCGCGCGAACCCGTCCGAGACGCGCGAGTTTCTGCCGGAGATGCAGTCCGGGTGCACCTATGGCACCGACCGCCACCGCATGCGCCGCTCGCGGCTCTACCTTCCCGGGAATGAGACCCGTTTCATGGTCAATGCCGGGCTTCACAAGCCCGATGGCGTCATCCTCGATCTCGAGGACAGCGTCCACCCTTCCGAGAAGGACGCTGCCCGGATACTCGTGCGAAACGCCCTGAGGCAGATCGACTTCTTCGGCTCGGAGCGCATGGTGCGCATCAACCAGGGGGAGCTCGCGCTGGAGGACCTCGAGAGCGTCGTGCCGCATAATGTGCATATCATACTCATTCCCAAGTGCGAGACAGGAGACGAGGTCAAGGCCATCGACGAGAAGGTTCAGACCGTAAGGAAAGAACGCGGCGTAGCTAACGAGGTCTATCTCATGCCCATCATCGAGTCGGGCCTGGGCGCCATAAACGCCTACGAAATCGCCTCCGCCTCTCCCAATAACGTGGCTCTCACCATAGGGCTCGAGGACTACACCGCCGACATAGGAACCCGGCGCACGCCCGAGGGGCGCGAGAGCTTCTGGGCACGCAGCGCCGTGGTAAACGCCGCCCGCGCGGCGGGGCTCCAGCCCATAGATACGGTATTCAGCGACGTCAGCGACATGGCGGGACTCAGGAAGAGCGTCATCGAAGCCAAGTCGCTGGGCTTCGACGGCAAGGGATGCATACACCCGCGCCAGATCCGCGTGATTCACGAGGCCTTCGCCCCGGAGGAGGCCGAGGTCGAGAGGGCGAAAAAGATAGTGCTGGCTTTCGAAGAGGCCGAGAAGAAGGGCCTCGGGGTGGTATCCCTCGGAAGCAAGATGATCGACCCGCCCGTCGTGAAGCGCGCGCTCCACACGGTTGACATGGCCATCGCCACGGGGGTTCTCAATGCCGACTGGAGGGACTCGGAATGAAACGCGAATACGAACTCGTTGAGAACGCAGCCGGCAGGCAGGTCCCCGCGGTGGTGAACGGCAAAGAGCAGGTGCCTTACAAGGGCGTCGGCAAGCACAGGCCCGGCGGCCGCAAGGCGGCTCCCCCGATAGCCTCGGCGGCCGACTACCCGGCCAGCGGCAATAAGGTGGTAAAGGACCTGCGCACCGCGCTCGAGGCAGCCGGCCTCAAGGACGGCATGACCATATCCACGCATCATCACTTACGGAACGGCGACTTCGTCGCCAACATGACATTCGATGTCGCGGCCGAGATGGGCATTAAGGACCTCATGTGGTTTCCGAGCGCGTCCTTCCCGTGCCAGGCCGGGAACATAGAGCATATGGACAACGGCGTGATCCACCACATAGAGGGCAGCATGAACGGGCCTCTGGGAAGGTACTGCTCCGAGGGCAAGATGCGCGGCATGGGCGTCTTGAGGTCGCATGGCGGGCGCTACCAGGCCGTGCAGGACGGCGAGGTGCACATAGACATCGCCGTAATCGCAGCGCCTACGGCCGACCCCTTCGGGAACGCCAACGCCCTCACGGGCCCGTCGGCGTGCGGGCTGCTGGGCTTCGCGCTCGCCGACTCGCAATACGCCGACAAGGTCATCGTGGTAACCGACAACCTCATTCCATTCCCGTGCATTCCCTGGCAGATCCAGGGCAATTACGTCGACTACGTGGTCCAGGTCGACCGGATAGGCGATCCCGAGAAGATAGTGTCGGGCACCACGCAGATAACCCGCAGCCCCGACAGGCAGCTCATCGCCGAGCTCACGGCGCGCTTCGTGCGCGACGCCGGCATCATGAAAGAGGGCTTCTCCTTCCAAGCGGGAGCCGGCGGCACCGCGCTCGCTTTCGCAATCTACCTTAAGGAGATGATGAAAGAGGCGGGCGTCAAGGCGCGCTTCGTGCGCGGCGGCAGCACCCAGTACCTGGTCGAGATGCTGGAAGAGGGCCTCACCGACTACATCTTAGACGGCCAGACTTTCGACCTCGAGGGCGTTAGGTCCATGCGGGAGAATCCCGGCCATGTCTGGACGAGCCCGTTTACGAGCTACAATTACAACGGCAAGGGTTTCTTCGGAACCATGGTGGACGCCGTTGTGCTGGGAGCCACCGAAGTCGACGTCAACTTCAACGCCAATGTGGTCACCCACTCGGACGGCCTGCTCTTGCACGGCATCGGCGGGTGGCAGAACTGCCTCTTCTCCAAGTGCACCATCCTCCCCATTCCATCTTTCAGGGACAGGATCCCCGTGTTGGTAGACGAGGTCACGACGCTCGTGGGCCCCGGTGAGCTCATCGACGTCGTCATAACCGAGCGGGGCATAGCCATCAACCCCGCGCGCCGGGACCTGATAGACGCCGTCAAGGGCTCCGACCTTCCCATAAGGTCGATACATGACATCAAGGCCGACGTTGAGAAGATTGTGGGCGGACCGCCGGCCCGTCCCGGGTTCGAAGACAAAGTCGTCGCCGCCATCAAGTGGGTGGACGGCACCGTGATCGACTGCGTCCGCCAGATAGCCTGATGGGGTCAGGTTGGGGTCAGGTCTTGAAATGCACACCTAATTGGGGTCAGGTCTGATATTGCACAGTGGGGCCGGCTCTCCGCCCGGGAGAGAGGGGCAGGAAATCGTGAAGTTCTGATTCGTGAGGTCCTTGACAACATCGTAATACACCCTCTCGGACGGGCAGAGTATGCATCCCTCGTAGGGAATGGAGTAATCAACCTCAGGTCTGACCGTCAGCTCAAGCCCGTTGGGCAGGTTCGTAAACTCATAGTACCCGGTGGAATCGGTACGGTCGAAGGGCGGCGGATAATAGCCTTCCCCTTTAACGTCCAAGCGCACGTGGGGCGCCGGGCGTCCGAATATGTCGCAAACATAACCGCTGATTGCGGCTCCGCCTCCGCAGTGCGCCACGAAGTCCTGGTCCTCATAGTCCCGATCTCCCTTGCACCACCGCATATCCGGTATGAAGTAACAGCCCGCTTTGTTTACGAAGAACTTAGCACTCCAGCTCCGGGGCAGGGGAAACGAAAATCGCCCCTCTT
>JASFEA010000008.1:0-43604 GCA_050125095.1 bacterium | reverse complement strand
GTCCCGGTTGGCCCTGTCGCCTATGGCGTGAACGGCCAGTGACTTGCCGTGCGCGATAGCCGCGCTGACTATAGCCAGCAGCCGGTCCCGGGGAACCGCCGTGACGCCCACGCTGTCGCTGCCGCAATAAGGCTCCAGCATGCTTGCCGTCTGGGAGCCGAGAGCGCCGTCTACAAGCACCTTGACGCAGTCCACCCCGGGCGTCGCGGCTACCGCTTCGACCCTGCCGGGGTCTTCGGTCTCGAGCATATTGTAAAGGTTGAGGTTCACGATGCCCCGCTCGCGGGCAATTCTCAGCCTCTCGTATGACTCCTCGCTCTCGCTCACATGAAGGCCCGTGAGACCGTATCTTCTCAGCCTGCCGCAGGCCTCCTCAATCGCCCGGCATACCGTATCGTCTTCCTCATCCGACGAGAGGGAGGTGATGAGACGCACGGCGTGCTCCCGGAATATGCCTGTAGGGCGCCCCTTCTCGTCGCGGTCGATTTCGCCGCCGTCGACCCTGACCGAGGGGTCCTCTGCGCCCGAGGCCTCAATGGCCAGCGAGTTGGCCCACATGAGATGGCCGTCGCGGCTCCAGAGCCCCACGGGGTTCTCAGGCGAGACCCTGTCCAGCATCTCGCGCACGGGGAAAGCGTCCATGCCCCAGCGCTGCTTGTCCCAGCCCCTTCCCTTGAGCCAGGCCCCCTTTGGCAGGCGGGATATGAAGTCGGCTATAAGCCCCAGGCCGTCTTCCAGTGAGGCGGTGCCGGAAAGATCGATCCTTATGAGCGCGCGCGCATAGCCCACAAGATGAAGATGGCAGTCCACGAGTCCCGGGAGCACCAGGCAGCCTCCAAGGTCGTGCTCCACGGCGCCGGCCACGGGGCGGTATTCATCCATCGGCCCGACCGCGGTCAGGGTATCCCCGGACCAGGAGACGAAGCCGCGCTCAATTGTCCGGCCGCCGCCCAGGCAGACTCCGGCATTAAGCACGCTTGCCGGCCCGCCGCCCGCCACTATGCCTTCCTCACTATCAAGGTGACCCTCTCGACTCCCCCCGACTTGCCGGTCCCGGCGCTTACGACCTCGTTGCCGGTCCCCGCGCACCAGCGCTCGATCTCCTCCACTATGGACTTCCTGTCGCATCTTATCTCTGCCGTCGCGCCGGCTCTCATGTCCTTGAAAACGGCATTGATCTTAAGGAGGCTGTAAGGGCAGTGCTCACCCGAAAGGTCGACCACGAGGTCGCACTTATCCGTCATATGGCTATCCTTAGATTTTCACAGACCTCAGGGCCCGAGGGCGAGACCCGCTAGCCCTTACAATCGGGGCATGTATCTTGATCCTGCGGAATCACCTTGCCGCATCCGGGGCAGCGATTGAGCTCCTTGCCGCAGGACTTGCAGAAGGGGTAGACCTTGTCAGCCGGGGCGTCGCAGAAAGGACACACGCAGGGGGCTTCACCCTTCTTATCCGATGAGGATTTCTTTTCAGTCATCTCTCCAGGACCCCCTATCAGGATTTCGCTTTCTCACGGTAGTCCTTGATGGCCTCATGAAGGGCATCGGCGCCCAGATTCGAGCAATGCATCTTGTTCTTGGGCAGCCCGTCCAGCTGCTTGGCCACGTCCTTGTTGGTGATCTTCATTGCCTCGTCCAGAGTCTTACCCTTGGCCATCTCACTTACCATGCTCGACACCGCGATTGCCGCGCCGCATCCGAATGTCTTGAACTTGATATCTTCTATACGGTCATCCTTGACCTTGATATAAAAGGTCATCATGTCGCCGCATACGGGATTGCCGACGGTCCCGCTCCCGTCCGCCCCCTCAATCTCCCCCACGTTGCGCGGGTTCATGAAGTGATCCATAACCTTGTCAGTATACATCGCTATGTCACCCCGCTTTCGATGCCGCCAGCCTTAATCTGCCATCAAACCGGGGCGGAGTCAAGGCCTAACCGCAGACACAGGGGGAACCGCCAGAAAAGACTTGTCAGGCAGCGTCAAGGTCATTATTATTCATAACTTCCAATAATACAATAATTTACAGCAAACTGTTTGAAATGGCCGGTGCCCTGTGCTAGTTTTCCGGGGAAGGAGGATACGCCCTTGATAGATGAGAAGTGGTATTACCTCGTCGAGGAGATCGAAGAGAAGTTCGGGGTCGAGGACAAGAAGACGGAGGAGATCCCCGAGCGCAGGACCAAGATCGAGACTGTGATATTCACGGGCGCCGGCGGTAAGATGAAGCTCGAGAGGACCTCCAAAGCGGTCGTACTCGAAAAGCACATGAAGTACTCGAAGCGGATAGGCGGGGAGACCCAGGAAAAATACGTTTATTCAGATACCGAGAAGAGTTACCGCGTCCAGCTCTATAGGTGGGACGAGGCGACCGGCACCTGGGAGGAAATCGAGTTCCGCAAACTCCGGACAGGCTAGTCCCAGCGCAAGGGGTAAGGCATTTGGCCAACCAGACTCCAGTGTCCAAAGTAGATACGTCCGAGGCGAAGCTCGAAGAGCTCCTGGGGGTGCTCAAGGGCAGCCGGTCTCTTCTCATCCTCACGCATGACAATCCCGACCCGGACGCCCTGGCGTCGGCTTCATGCCTCAAGTACATCGTTTCGAAGCTGACGGGCATACGAGTCAAAATAGGCTATGGCGGCATGATAGGCCGGGCCGAAAATCGGGCCATGCTCCGGCAGCTCCACCTGCAGACCGCCAAGCTCACCGAATCGACTATAAAGCGCTACCAGTCGGTTGTGCTCATAGACACTCAGCCCATGACGGGCAATAACTCGCTTCCCAGGAGTGTAAAGGCCAAGGGGGTTATCGACCACCATCCCTTGAGAAAGACAACGAAGGCGCCATTCCTTGACGTGCGGCCCGATTATGGGGCCAACGCCACCATAATGACCGAGTACCTCGTCGCCAGCGGCCTGGATATCCCGTCCAACCTCGCGACCGCGCTCTTCTACGGCATAGGCTCGGAGACGCAGGACCTGGGCCGCGAGGCTTCGGAGGCCGACACCAATGCGTATATCGCGCTCTTTCCAAAGACCAACAAGAAGGCCCTGTCCAGGATAAGGCACCCGGCTCTCGACAAGGACCATTTCGCATACCTGGCGAGGGCCATAAATAACGCCCTTACCTATAAAAATGCTATTGCCACAAGCCTCGGCGCGGTGGATAATCCCGACATAGTCGCCCTCGTGGCGGAGATGCTGATTGCGCTGAATCGCATGAGCTGGTGCATGTGCACGGGGCGTTACAAGAATACGATTCTCCTGTCTCTGCGCACAACGAGGGAGAAGGGCCGTGCAGGCGTTCTCGCCCGCAAGATAGTCCGCCCCATCGGGACGGCCGGGGGCCATGACATGATTGCGGGAGGCCAGGTGGACTGCACGGGCAAGACCGAGGACGAACGCGACGAGATGGAGAAGAGGCTCATAGCCAACTTCTTCAAGTTTATCGGAAAGCCCGGGAGCGGGGAGCTCAGCAGGCTCCTGCCGCAGGTAACCGGCGAAAAGCAGGAAGCCGGGCCCGTCAGGGACTCCGGCAATGGAGAAAAATCCAAGACAAAGAGGGAGGAGGTGAAGTGATGAAGGCAACTGTAGATGCAGATCTCTGCAGCGGATGCGAACTCTGCACCCAGACCTGCCCCGAAGTCTATGAGATGGAGGGCGATGTGGCCGTGGTCAAGGTAGATCCCATTCCGCCGGAGCTCGAAGACAGCGCTCAAGAGGCCGCCGACGACTGCCCTGTCGAGGCCATCAAAATAGACTAGTACGAAGCGCTAGACATGAAGATGGGGGGATTCGTCCCCTCTCTTCTTTTTCAGGCCGGCCCCGCCTCCGCCACGGGTCGCTTCCACCCGGGTCCGCGCCGCCCCGTTCCGGGGCTTCTGCTTCCGCGCTACTTCGGTCCGGGCCGCCGATTCCGCATCTCCCCGGCGTCTGTCTTCTATCAACCGCGCTCTCAGCTCACCATGCGGAGGGCGATATACGGCACCAGGTTGAAGAGCAGAATACCGAGCTTGAACGCCGCGATTGCCCCGTAGTGGATTGAGTCGAACCTTTCGACCGGCATGCGGAACCACCGGCTGTGGATTCCGTACACCCAGTCATGGGTCCACCTGAGGAGCACTCCCCATATGAGGAGTATCACCAGGTTTATAAGCGTGCACCAGGCGAGCATGGCCCGCAGCACCTCCAGATTCATATTCCCCCCTTTGCTTCGCCCCACCGCCCATGCGGCACGCTCCCGTAATGCGCCCGCATGACATGCGCAGGACGTGCAGGTCACGCGTACATATTCCCTTGAATAATGCCGCCCGGCAAGTAAGATGTTGGTGAAGGTGGGCTGCCAAATGTCCCGAGAGGAGTTCCGGAGCGAGCAAGGCCGGGGTCAGACCGCCCGGGATAGGATCCGCACAGGACCTATCGGGGTGGATGAGGCCGTCGACATAGCCCTGTCTGTAACCTCGGCGCTGGAAGACCTGCACAATAGGGGCAGGGTTCACGGCAATCTCACTCCTTCGAGCATCACCCTGTATCCCGCGGGCCGCGCCGGTATAACCGGGCCGGAGGGCCCTGCGGCCGGTGATTCCCCGGAAGCCGCCCCGTATATGTCCCCCGAACAGGTAGCCGGCGAGGGCATCGATTCCCGGACCGACATATGGTCGCTCGGGGCCGTGCTCTATGAGATGCTTGCCGGACGCAGGCCATATGAAGGAAAAAGCCGCGGCGATATGGCGCGCGCCTTCGAGCAAACCCAACCGCCCCCTCTGGCCGTGCTGCGCGGCGGTCTACCGTCCGACCTCGTGAGAATAGTGAGCGGCTGCCTTGAGAAGAACCCCCGCGACAGGTTCAGAAGCGCAGCCGACCTGGCGCGGGAGCTCGGGCGCCTTAAGCGCGAGATGGCGGCTTCGGGCGTGAAGGTGCTCCCTGCGGAGGCGGCGCATGCCGACCCTCATGCTCCCACCGAGCGGGGCTCGAAGGGCGCCCCTGAGGTGATAGCCGGCTATCGCATAGTGCGCAAGCTGGGCGAGGGCGGAATGGGAGTCGTCTACGAGGCCGAGCAGGAGAGGCCCCATCGACCCGTAGCGCTAAAAGTAATCCGGGGCGGCGCCTTCGTGGACGAGCACCGCGTAAGACTGTTCCAGCGCGAGATCGAGACGCTCGGCCGGCTCAGGCATCCCGGGATCGCCGCAATCTATGATGCCGGGTGCACCGAAAACGGGCAGCACTTCTTCGCAATGGAGCTCGTGCGCGGCGTTCCGCTGCACGACTTCCTCATGGCCCACCCCATAGACAAACATGACCCCAGACCCGGCATACGCGCAAGGCTGGGCCTCTTCCTGCAGATATGCGACGCCATCAACTACGCCCATCAGAGGGGTGTTATACACCGGGACATCAAGCCGTCGAACATACTTGTGACGACAGCGGGGGCAAAGCCGCTGGCACCGGGCGACGACTCCGGCTCCTCCATCTGGCCGGGTACGCGCGTCAAGATCCTCGACTTCGGGCTGGCCCGGATGACCGACAGCGACGTCAACCTGACCACGGTGGTCACGCATGCCGGCAGCGTGCAGGGCACGCTTCCCTACATGAGCCCGGAGCAGGCCCGGGGCAATCCCGACGAGATCGACTTGAGGAGCGACGTCTACTCGCTCGGCATTCTCCTCTACGAAATGCTGACCGGCCGCACCCCGTGCGACGTGCGAGACGCCGCCATCCACGAGGCCGTGCGGGCAATCTGCGAAGATGAGCCGCCCCGGCCGAGCTCCATCCTGCGCGCGTTGCGCGGCGACCTGGAGACCATCGCCCTCAAGGCGCTTGAGAAGGAACCGGCCCGCAGGTACCAGAGCGCCTCCGCCCTGGGAGAGGACCTCGAACGCTACCTCCGTGACGAAGCCATACTGGCCCGCCCGCCGAGCGCTGCCTACCAGTTCCGCAAGCTGGTCGCGCGTCACAAAGGACCATTCATATTCGCGGCAATCCTGTTCTGCGTCATAACCCTCTTCGCCATCACCATGTCGATAATGTTCGGACTTCAGAGGCAGCAGAAATTGCGCGCCGACGCCGAAAGAGAAAAGGCCGAGCATACGACCGAGTTCATAAGGGACATGCTGGCTTCGGTAGACCCCGAGCACGCCCAGGGCCAGGAAGTCACGGTACGCATGGTCCTCGATGAGGCGGCCGAGAACGTCGAGACCGGCCTTGCCGACCAGCTCGAGGTCAAGGCGGCCGTACAGACCACAATCGGCGACACCTACAAGGCGCTGGGTCTCTTCGACGAAGCCGAGATCCACCTGAGGGCCGCGCTGGCCGCTAGGCGCGAGGTGCTGGGCGACAGTCACATTGATGTTGCCAACAGCCTCAACTCGCTGGCTGTGGTTCTGTACGAGAAGGGCGAGTACGACGAGGCAGAGGCGCTTTACCGTGAAGCCCTCGACATGAACAAGGAGCTCCTGGGCGAGCATGAGAGGGTCGCAATCGCCCTCAACAACCTCGCCCTTCTCCTCAAGACCCGGGGGAAGTATGACGAGGCCGAACCTCTCTACCGCGAGGGCCTGGCCCTCAGCAGGAAGCTCTATGGCGACGAACACCGCATAGTCGCCCTCAATCTCAACAACCTTGCCGTGCTTCTCAAATCTCAAGGCAAATATGCCGAGGCCGAACCCCTTTACCGCGAAGCCCTCGAGATGCGCCTCCGCCTCCACGGGCCGGACCATCCCAAGGTCAACGTCACCCAGAACAACCTGGCGGTGCTTCTCAGGGCGCAGGGCAAGTACCAGGAGGCCGAGCCCCTGGCCCGCGAGTGCCTGGAATCCGGCAAGAAGCTCTACGGCGAGAGCCACCCCCGCGTCGCCCTCTCTCTCAATAACCTGGGCCGGATACTCGAGGCCCAGGGCAAATACGAAGAGGCCGAGTCCCTTTACATCGAGGCCCTGGATATGAGTACGCAAGTGCTCGGCAGGCAGCACCCGAGCACGGCGACGTCGATAAGGAGCCTCGCGCGCCTCTACAGGACGCTCGGGGATTACGAGAAAGCCGAGCGTCTCTGCCGCGAATCCCTCGCGCTTCTGGAGGCAGCGTTCGGCACCGATCACTCCCAGGTGGCCACCACCAGACTCGACCTGGGGCGCATACTCAGGGACAGCGGCCGCAACGCCGAGGCCGAAGCCGAGGTGCTGCTCTGTCTCGACATGAGAAGGAACGAGTACGAAGACGGCCATTACCGCATCGCGCTGGCCGAGAACACGCTGGGCTCCATACTGCGCGCCCAGGGCAGGTACGAGGAAGCCGAGTCCCTCCTGGTAGAGAGCTCTAGAGTAATCGAAGCGTCTCCCTCCACGTCGCCCGATGAAAAACAGGCTGCCGTGGCGCAGGTCGTTGCGCTTTACGAGGAGTGGGAGAGGCCCGACAGGGCCGACGAATACCGGGCCCGCCAGTCAACCTACGGCGGTCAAGAGTCACCGGAATCTATGAGTCAGATCCGACGAGCAGATCACATTCCATAATCGCATCGACTCGCGGACCCCTTCCCTGCTTCCTGCTATTGTGGTATAATCAATGCGGTTTTCAGGAAGAGGTGCGAGATGATGAGACTTGCAGGAATTGTGATTATGACCTTGTGCCTGCTGGCCTCCGCGGCACATCCCGGGCAGAATCCCAATCTCAAAGTGGCCATACATATAGAGGAGCATAATGCCAAGAGGGCCTGTAACAATCTCCCCGCCATAGAATCCTGTATCGACATCGCATGGTTTTACGAGGGCTGTGGCGATATCGACGTATTTCCTGTGTTCTTGGATATCTATGGCTACACCGCCGTCGAGTATCGACTCGTATGGCCGGTCGAATGGGGAAGCGGCGCCCACACCCACTGCGCCGACCTCGCCATCGGGGACATAAGCCAAACCGGCGACGGTATGGCGCTGGCCTGGTATGAGTGCCGGATATCCCCCTACTGCATCCCCGGGTGGCTCACGCTGACGGCGACGACGCCAGGCAGGATAACGTTGTCGCCCGACTGGGAATGGGATGTGAAGACCGCGGACTGCTACTTCCAGGAGGACGAACCTTCTTTTTCTGATGCCGGAGGTGTCTGCGGAGAGCTGGGAGACCCACCCTGTGGCAGGGTTTCCGATCTCTATTTGAGTGTGGATGACGGGATCGATTGTGCGGCGCCGAGCCAGGATATCCACTATGTCCTGATTTTCGGCAATCCATGGAGTAATCCGCCCATGCATGAAGTCACCTTGACGGACGAGCTGCCGGACCAATGTGAATTCGTGGCGGCAACAGACGGCGGCGTCTATGAGGAAGTGAGCCATGAAGTCACCTGGGACGTAGGGAGTCTCTCCGGAGGCGATAGAGATACCGTGGGCGTCACGGCGCGCGTCAATGCCGGGGCATGGCCGGGAGAGATCCTGGACAACTACTGTCATATCATATCCGACGACCCTCCATATCTGGGATATAACGAGAAGCACTGCAAGACCCCAATATGCGATGATGTCCGACTCGAGGTGAGCATGAGCGCCGAATTCCAGGGCGGCTGCCTGGCCCCGGAAGGCGACATTGTATACGAGATTACCTACGGGACACCGGGACAGCTGGCCGATATTCACAACGTGGTAATCATAGACACGCTGCCCACCTGCCTGGAGATCACATGGGCGACAGAGGGGTACATGTATGAACCCTACGAACGGCGGATCATGTGGGACCTCGGGACCCTGGCGCCTGATACGCAGGGGTCGGTGGAGATAGGCGCGCGCGCCACATGGGACTGCAACCCGGGGGGCGTAATAAGGAACATATGCTACATATCGAGCGATGAAACCGATACGGAAAGGGCTTCCGTCCTCACGCAGTTGTGCGATATCGGGCCCATAGGGCTCTTGAAAAAGGACGACGTGGGAACAGGATGCATCCATCCCGGCGACAGCATCGCCTACACGATCAAGTATAACAACCTGAAGGCCGAGGACTTCCACGATGTCGTGCTCACGGACGACCTGCACGCCGCCGTGGTATTCGTATCAGCCGGCGGGAGCGGGGAGTATGACCCGGGCGGCCATAAGATCACCTGGCAGGTGGGCACGCTGCCCGGCGGCTCCATGGACAGCGTGGGCGCGGTCGTCAGGGTCAAGGAGGACTATATACACCAGTACTGCATCGAGAACACATGCCGGATCGTGAGCGCCGAGACCGAACCGGAAACCGCCGTGCTCCGAACCTACCTCTGTGGAACAGGCCGTGAGGGCATGCCCGCGGTACATGTGCTCCCCAGGGCCGCTAACAGGTCGTGCACCGAGAACTTCCCCGGGATCGATTTCTGCGAGGAAATATGCTGGACCGAAGCCGCCTGCGAGGTGGACGTTTTCCCCGTGTTCTTCGGCCTGGACGAGTTCCAGGGTTTCGAATACGGGCTCACCTGGCCGGAGGAATGGGGCTCGATATCATTCACGAGCTGCAGCGACATGACCATCGGCGCACTCGTGCATCCCGGCGACGGCATATCGCAGACCTGGTCGGAATGCAGGACCGACAATATTATCTTCACCGGCTACGCGAGCATAGACGCCACGGGTCCCGGACTCATTGAAGTTATCGCGCACCCGGAAAACGGCGGGCCGAAGGTGGTCACGTGCCATTACGGGAGCTATACGACGATGTACTCATTCAGCGGCGGAGCCTGCGGGGCCGAGGGTGAGGAACCGTGTCCCGGGGGGCCGCAGAACGTCGAACCCGTGACCTGGGGAGCCATCAAGGCCATGTTCAGGTAGAGACAGGCCGCTGCTCGTCCGGCTGAGCCGGCTCAGCGCGTAGATAACTCAAGGCCGCAACCGGCGGAGCTCACCGCGCAGTCTGCTCCAGGCCGCCCTCCCGCGCGTAATGGTAGATATATTCCTGGGCATATCCGGCGTATTTCCCGAAGTGCGAGCGCGCGAACTCGTGAATCTCCCGGACCTTGAGATCACGCGAGTTGAAATAGACCCGCTCGACCGCCCGCTTTATCCATACGTCCACGGGGAAAGCTTCGCCCTGTGAGAACGCGAAGAGCAATACGCAGTCGGCGACCTTCTCCCCCACTCCGGGCAGACGCTTGAGGGTCTCCTTGGCTTGGTCATATGGAAGGTCGGCCAGTTCGTCGAGGTCCACCTCCCCGGCGGCTATCATCCTAGCAGATTCATTGAGATAGGGCGACCGGAAGCCGGCGCCGCAGGATCTTATGTCTCCCTCACGGCAGGCGGCCAGAACCCCGGGCTCCGGGAAGGCGTAGACCTGTCTGCCGCCCACCGAATGAGCCTCACCCATGCGCAACGATATCTCCATGACCAGCGACTGGATCCGCTCGACCCGGTTATTCGACGATAGAATATACGAGCCCAGGCAGGGCCACGGATCCTGTCTGAGGACTCTAAGGCCCCGGCCCGCCCTGACGGCCCTTTTCATGAAATCGTCCCTGGAAATGGAGCGCGTTATACGCCTGTAGTCCTTATCCAGCCCCAGATAGGCCCTGATGGCCGCCGGACCGGCTCCGCCCTCTGAGATATACTGAATCTCGCGGCCCGCCTGCTTGAGCGCCACCGCGCTCCCGCCCATAACGCCGATGCACCAGTCCCCATACCATTCCCAGCCAAACACTTGCCCGCATCCCATGGAGAGCCTCAAATCGAAATCAGGCGCCCTGATTGAGCGGATTTCCTGAGCTTTTTTTCGGGCGGCGGCGTCTAAAAATTGAGACATACTGTAGCGAAACTCCTGAGCATTTAGTATAGTTATATTCGGAGATCCTCCAGGACCCGGAGCAGGGCGGCTCAGACTGGACCCATCTGGCACTGGAGGTTTGCATGTCAATCGGCCGCTTGCGGCCCCGAGGAGGCTTTGCTTTGAGTACCAAGATTCACACATATGTGCTGGTCGCTCTGGGCCTCATCATACTGATGGTAGCACCCGGAGAGGCCCCGGCCAAGAACTTCTTTGAAGGCGACACCGCGCATGTAGTCCCCTACGATGAAGGCGATTTCGATCGCTATCCCGAGCCCGCGGCGTCAATCTCGCTTGTGGAATGCCGCCATACCCATAAGGGAGCTGTATTCACATTCAAAGTGGAGGCGTTCGCGACGGTCTGGAGACCTGTCTATGCAATCGAAATAACCGGCTTATACGACAATCCGATCGAAGCCATCGACTGGCCTTACGGCTGGAGGGCCGAGGCCTATCCTCAGTCATTTGAGAAGGCGCCGGGGAGGCTTCTGTTCTACACGGACACGAACCCCATTATGCCGGGAAGTGATCTCACCGGATTCACACTGCTATCCGGCAGCAACCGGGCCGTCTTGAGATGGTATGCCACGGACAAGTCCGCCATAATGATGGGCAGGGTCACCAGAACCGTTTTCGAATGCAGCACTGCGAACACACCCGGGACCTGGGGCTCGATAAAATCGATGTACAGGTAGCCTAGGCACCCCCGACCTTCATCTCGCTTATCCTGAATGTCGGCCCCACTGTCCCGAACCTGTGGAAGAGGTTATTCCCTAACGCATCCACCCCGGCCAGCATCGAGAGCAGGTTGGAGGCTATGGTCACGTTTTTAACGGGATGAACCGCCACGCCGTCCTCGATCCAGAAACCCTTTGCGCCGCTCGAGAAATCGCCCGTCGTCGGGTTGATGCCCGTCCACCAGCCGGCCAGTGAGGTTACGTGAAGCCCGGTCCCGGTTCGCTTGACGATGTCCTCGGGATCGAGCCCGCCCCTCGCCATGAAGAAGTTGGTCGTGGCGATTCCGGGGAGGTCCCTGAAACCCCGGCGGCTGGCGTTGCCGGTAGATTCCGCGCCCGTCTTACTCGCACTCGAAACGTCGTAGAGGAAGCCTTTGAGGACTCCCCTGTCAAGCAGCACGTTGCGCCCCGACGGCGTTCCCTCATCATCGAATGAACGGCTCCCCGGCAGGCCCGGGAGCGTGGGGTCATCGACTATCGTAACGAGGTCGGACCCGATCTTCTCGCCGATCCTGCCCTTCAGCATTGATGTGCCGTTGGCTATCCTCTCCCCGCTAACCATCTGGAAGAAATGCGACAGCACCGCGTAGGCGACCGCCCTGTCTACAATGACCGGGACAGATTGCGTGGCGACGGGTTTCGCCCCCAGGCGCGATATGGCCTTACGGCAGGCGCTCGATGCTATTTCAGAGGGGGTATCGAGGCGGTCAAAGAACCTGGCCTCCATGCCTTCCCAACCATTTTCCACTTCGCCGTCCTTCTCCGCCATGACGCCGGCGCCGAACTCGAAGGACGTTGCCCTGCGTTTGGAAAGCAGCCCCTCTGTGTTTGCGATCACCGTCTCCGTCTTCCTGTCGCTGTAGTTTATACCCTCCATCTTGGAGATAACGGGATCGAAGGCGAAACACAGGGTCTCTACGTCTTTGAGCAGGTTCACCTTCTGGTCGATTGTTATGCTGTCGAAGCTCTCATCGAACGTCTCCACGCTCGCACCCTCTCCGGACGGAGCGATGAACACGTTCGAATCGTCGGCCGTCGAGTGGCGGGCAAGATCGGCCGCTTTGGCGACCGCCGTCTCGAGCGACCGGTCTCTCATGTCCGAGCTGGAGACGAATGCCATCCGCCTGTCCACGACCAGCCTCAGACCATAACCCGCGGCCTGCGTATTCCTGACGCTCTCGACCGCCTGATCCCTCACCTCGACATCCACGCCCTCCGACGTCCTCAAGAAAACCTCTCCCGCGTCGGCGGCGCTTTTCTCTATCAGTCCAAGCAGTTTCTTGGCTATGCTTATCGAGTCCACCTTTGCCTCCTAAGCCGTGCCGCCCACGGTTATACTGGAAATGCGCAGCGTAGGCGCGCCGGACGTCACCGGTACCCACTGCCCCTTGCCGCATGTTCCCGGCCAGAAAGTCGTATCGTTGGCCACCATGTCTATGCGCCCCAGGATCTCCGGGCCGTTCCCGATGAGGGTGGCTCCCCTCACAGGAGCCGTGATCTTGCCGCCCTCTATGAGATATGCCTCACGCACCCCGAATGTGAAATTGCCCGTCGTGGTGTCCACCTCGCCGCCCCCCAACCTCAATGTGAATATGCCGCGGTCGGTCGCTTTCACAATCTCCTCGGGATCGCTCTCGCCGCCTAATACCAGCGTGTTGGTCATCCGGACCAGCGGGTAGTGCATGTATGACTCGCGCCGCCCGTTGGCCGTCAGGGGAATGCCGAGCTTGTGGGCGGTCAGCCAGTCGGACATATAGCGCCGGAGCATGCCGTTTTCTATGAGCACGTTCCGCTGCGACGGGGTTCCCTCATCGTCGTAGTCGAACGATCCCCTCAGGTGAGGGATGGAGCCGTCCTCCACTATCGTGACGACATCGCTTCCCACACGCTCACCGACCTTACCCGTAAAGAATGACGTGCCCCTCTCGATGCCGTCTGCTTCAAGGCCGTGGCCCACCGCTTCATGGAATACCACGCCGCCGCCAGTTCCGATAACGACCGGCATCTCCCCCGACGGGGCGTCCACCGCGTCGAGCATCACCAACGCCTGCCTGGCTCCTTCCGTGGCCGTCTCCCGCACGAACTCTTCGGTTGCGTACTCGAAACCCGACTTACTGCTCCTGCGCACATAACCGGGCGCCCGCCTGTCGCCTCTCACAGCCAGCGTGTCCAGTGAGAGCCAGATGAGCGGGATCTCCTGGCGGACCGCGACTCCCTCGCTGTTGAAGACGACCATGCGTCTTATCTCATCGCGATAGTCTATGCGGACCTGGGCGATCGCGGGGTCGTATTCCCTCGCCACCCGGTCGGCGAGCTCGACAACCTTCACCTTGGCGTCCGCGAGCACCTCGGCCGGGTCGGTCACGTATGACACCACGCCCCGCTCAGAGCTCGCCATGACGTCCGACGCCTTTATTTCCGCCACCGGACTTCCGGCCTCGCCTATCCTGGAGGCTATGCCGGCCGCGCGCCTGAGGTCGTCCACGTCCCAGGAGTCGCAGAAAGCGTAGCCCGTCTTATAGTCGCTGATGACCCTGACGCCGCCCCCCCTGTCCGAGCCGAGTTGCACCGACTCGATCTTGCTGTCGCTCACCCGTATCCCGGTGCGTATGACCTCTTCGAGATAGACCTCCCCGAACTGGGCGCCCCTTGAGAGGGCTTCGCGCAGCACGACGCCGATTTCGCGTTCGGCCGTTGCCAGCGAGTCCCAGGCGAGCTCGGCTGCGCCGGCCGCGCGCGCGCCGATGAGGTCCGCGATCAGGGGCGAGGCCAGAGCAAGCGCGCTTCCTTTTGCCGTGACCTTGATGAATTCTCTTCTCTTCATAATTCGTCCTCCCGTTCACCGCCTCTTTTTTAGTCAACTCGGAATCGGGGCCGGCCGGCGCAGCCGGCGGCCCCGCCACTAAGGGTTTACCATCTGTCTCCGGCTTTCATCAAGCCGAAAATCTCATCGAGCGGCCTTATGCCCGCTCGCGCGCCGATCTCGGTGCAGTTGAGGGCGGCCGCGGCGTTGGAGAACTCCAGGATCTTCTCCATGCCCCAGCCAACGGCGAGGCCGTAGAGGAAAGCGGCGTGAAATACGTCCCCGGCGCCGGTCGAGTCGACGCAATTCACCCTGAAGCCGGGGGTCTCAATGACGCGGTCCTGGAAGAGGCAGATCGATCCCGTCTTGCCCAGCGTGGACACCACGCATACGGCGCCGCCGTCCATGATCCGGCGGAGCGCCTCCAGCCGGCCCGTCCTGCCGGTGAAGCGCTCGGGAAACTCGCTCGATGCCACGACATAATCGGCAGACGCGATGAGGCCGCGCGTGCCGTCCTTGACGGTTTCGGCATCGACTACGACCTTGACTCCGAGTCCGCGGGCCTTCCCTGCCGCATAGGCCGCAGCCGGGGCGTCGTGGCCGTCCAGGTGCAGAAAGCGCGCCATCGCTATGGTGCCCAGGGGGACTTCTTCGGGCAGCATACTCAGGCGGTCGTCGCGGGTCCAGATTATGGTGCGCTCGCCCGTGGTCTTGTCTATGAGGATGAAGGCGAACTGGTTGAGCGCGCCTTCGACCACCGCCACGTCCGTAACGTCGACGCCGGCCTCCTTCAACGTCGAGAGCGAAAACGCGCCCAGGTCTCCGCCGCCGACCTTGCCTATGTACCTTGTCCTGAGCCCCCACCGTGCGCATGCCACCATCGCGCTCGCCACCTGGCCGCCGCCGGCCCGGCGGAACTCCTCCATGCGCAGCTTCTCCTCGTACTTGGGGAAGCGGGGGATCACGCATAGATGATCCACCGCGTTAAGGCCCATGCCCACGACATCGAAGGCGCGTCCGCCCGACGCATCCATCAGACCTTCTCCTCCTTCCAGGTTCCCTTTCTGTACCACAAGACGAGTATGGAGAAGAACAGCGTCTTGCTGAGTATGACCGCCGTCCACATGGAGTCCGCTCCCCGGCCGAGAGTGTATATGAGAAGGGCCGCCACGGGTATCTGAAAAGCCCAGGTCGCGACCAGCTCGCCTATGGTCGGCGGCCAGGTCTTGCCCGAGCCGTAGAAAGCCGACGACAGGGCTATGGAGGTTGCGATGAGGGGCTGGGCGACCGCGAAATACCTGAGGACATGCGCGCCCATGACTCTCACTTCATCCGACCTGCCGAAGAGCATCATGATCTCCTCGGCGAAGAGCACCTCGATAACCGAAAGCGTAACCGCTATGGCCAGCGCCAGGAAAGCCGCGTTGCGGGCGCTCGCCTCGGCCCTGTCCGGCTTATGGGCCCCCAGGTTTTGGCCGACTATGGCCGAAGCGCCCAGCTCCAGGCCGACTGCGAATACGATGCCGAACTCGATTATTCTCATGCAAATGCCGTAAGATGCGACAATCAAGGTCCCGAACACCGCGACGAATATGGCGAACACCCAGTGGGCCAGACTCCTCGCCACGCTCTCAATGAAGGGTGGAAAGCCGATCTGGAGTATGCGGCTCATGGTGCGGAGGTCGATCCTGAGGCCCTTCTCGCCTATGCGCGCCACCCTCCTCGGGCTCCTGAGCGTATAGAGCCCGACGGCCACCGCGCACACGGCCGAGATTACCGTGGCCGTGGCCGCACCGGCGATTCCAAGATTGAAACGGAATATGAAAAGCGGGTCGAGCGCGATATTGAGCGACGTCGAGAAGAGCATTATGTACATGGCCCGCGGCGCCTCGCCCATTCCCCGAAGCGCGGTGTAAACCGAGTAGGAGGAAAACATGAACGGCAGTCCCAGGAAGAGGATCCTCCCGTACGTCATGCCGTAAGCGACCACTTCCGCGTCATCGGTCATGAAGCCGAGGACATTGCCGACGGCGAAGTAGCCGATTATGCTCATCGGAATAGCCACGGCGACCTTCATGAGTATGGTCTGTTCGATGGCGCAGGCGGCGCCGTCGTAATCTCTCTCTCCGAATCTCCTGGAGATGACGGCGACCGAACCCGAACCAACCAGGGAGTTGATGGATGTCAGCACCCAGAGGAAAGAACCGAACAGCGTGATCGCGGCCACCTGGGCGGTGCCCAGCCTCGCCACCCAGAACATGTCCGTAAGGGCGTACACCGTCATGGCGGCGAAACCTATCATGGACGGTATGCCCATGTAGAGGACATTACCGAGTATGCTTCCCTTTGTAAGGTCCCGTCCTGCTGTTGGCTCTTCCAACATCACCTCCGGGGTCTGCAGGATGCGGCTATCGCCCCGCGACCCCGCAAACGGCGGCTACGGCGCCGCCGCGAAATCGTCCAAGTCATGGGTGAACTGATGCGGTTCCACCAGCCCGAACCTGAGTCCCAGCATGCCCCTGCCGCTCAGCACAGTGAGCGTGGCCTCGAAGTTCCGCGTCAATACATAGGCGAACTCGATTCCGGCCGAGGGCCCGTAGACTGCGTTGCCCCGGATTATCACCCTGTCGTCGACCCAGTAAGTGCCGCAGAGGCCGAGGAGCGGGCGCTTGACGTTCTCGTCGAACCAGACGCCCCCAAGCAGGGACAGCCCGTAACTGCGCGGTCCGAGACTGCCCGGAGACGACGCCAGCATTATGTCGGCATAGGCCTCGAGCACGATGTCCTCATCCTCGCGTTCGCTGCCGGTGGAGCCCGGGTATATGGGGGTTTTGCCGGCCGTGAATGACGCGCCGATCCCGAGCCTCTCCCAGTACTTGGCGTCCAGGGACAGCCCCAGGCCCGGTGCGACATAGAGGCTTACAAATATGCTCCTGGCCGGCTGCGCGGCATCAGGTACGGCGGCAGGCGCGCCGCGCGGCCCGGCCGTCACTCCGGCCAGGACCACCAGGATGAAGTGCAGAACGCCCGGTTTGCGCATTGATACTCCGCCTTCAGGGGAACACCGAATACAGTATCCTACCAGAAAAGCGGTGCGTGGCAACACCCTATTTTCCGGGCGCTAGAGCCAGGTGATTAGATTGAGCTGGAAGGGATTGCGCAGGACTGCGCGCGATGGAGTCACGCGAACGGTGAGGCCGTACTTGCCGCTGTCCTCGCATCGTATCTCGCCGGTATAGACGCGGGTGCCGTCTTCATTCTTTTGGGCCGGGCGGAGCTCGATGGGGAGCCCTTTCCTTATGCGCCTCTTCTCATCCAGGAGGCCGTAGAACGCCTCTACTGTCACGTCATCTGGGCCCAGCGCGCCGAGATTGAGCGCGGCTTCGACCGGCACCATTACCCCCACCCTCTCGTTGCCGTTGATGTCCGCCTTGAGGTCGAGTATCCTGACTTCGCCCCAGCTCCCGCGGACTTTCCGCTTCCAGTCCGCCAGCCGCCTGGCCTCCGCCGCGTCGTCGTCCGTGAGGCGCTTGAACTCCTCCACGGCGGGCAGGTAGAAGTCGTTGACATACTGCTTGACCATGCGGTCGGTGTTGAAAACATGGCAGAGCGACCGCATGGACTGCTTCATCGTTCTGATCCAGCCCCGCGGCAGACCGTCCCTGCTCCTGGAATAGAAGAGTGGTATTACCTCGCGCTCGAGTATGTCATAGAGCGCGTTGGATTCGACTTTGTTCTGGTAATCGATGTCCCTGTAGGACTCGCCTTTGCCGATTGCCCAGCCGACATGCGGCGAATGGGCTTCGTCCCACCAGCCGTCGAGTATGCTCAGATTGAGTCCGCCGTTGGGGACGACCTTCATCCCGCTCGTTCCGCTGGCTTCCATGGGCCTGAGCGGGGTATTGAGCCAGATGTCGACCCCTTCGACAAGATATCGAGAGACTATCATGTTGTAGTCCTCGAGGAAAACAATGTGATTGCGCACGTCCTCTTCGCGGGCGAAGTGAAGAATCTGCCGGATGAACTCCTTCCCCGTGCTGTCCTGCGGATGGGCTTTGCCGGCGAAAATGAACTGAACGGGCCGGTCGGTGTTCTTCAGGATTCTTCTTATGCGCTCCTTGTCCTTCAGGAGAAGCGTGGCCCGTTTATACGTCGCGAAACGTCTTGCGAAACCTATGGTCAGCGCGCTCGGGTCCAGCACCTCTTCGGCCCGCTTGATCTCCGCATTGGAAGCTTCCCTGTTCTCGAGCTGCCTTTTCAGGCAGGCACGCGCGAAAGACACCAGGCGCTCCCTGCGCCGCTCATGCGTCCTCCACAGCTCGGAGTCGGGTATCTTCCACACGCCGTCCCATACGGTCTCATCAGTGGGCCGCTCCACCCAGCCGGGCCCGAGATAGCGGTCCAGCAGCGTGGCCATGTCATGCGAAACCCATGACGGGATGTGAATGCCGTTGGTCACGTAGTCAACCGGGATCTCGTCAGACGGGACGTCCTGCCACATGTCGGACCACATCTTCCTCGTCACCTGGCGGTGCAGCCTGCTGACGCCGTTCACGCGCGAGGCCTCCCTTATCGCCAGCCTGGCCATGTTGAAAGGCTCGTCTTCACCGGCGCCGTCCACCCTGCCGAGCGAAATCAGCGTCCGGGTATCGATTCCCAGCTCGCGGACGTAATCGCCGAAGTACTTCTCAATCATGTGGACGGGGAACTCATCGATGCCGGCGCAGACGGGCGTATGGGTGGTGAACACATTGCTGCATCTTCCGATCTCCATGGCCTCTTCGAAGGCAACGCCCCGCTCGCACATGAGCTGGCGCGCGCGCTCCAGCGCCAGGAAGGCCGAGTGCCCCTCGTTCATGTGATACACGATGGGGTCCAGGCCCACGGCCTTGAGCATCCGCACGCCGCCGACGCCGAGCACTATCTCCTGCTTGATGCGCATCTCCAGGTCGCCGCCGTACAGGTTCGACGTGATTTTCTGGTCCCGGGGGGCGTTCTCCGGGATATTGGTGTCGAGAAGGAACAGCGGGACGCGCCCCACCTCGACGCTCCAGCACCGCATATGGACTTCGCGGCCATCGAAGCTCACCGAGACCGTGACCGGGTTACCGGCCCCGTCGAGAATCGGCCTGACGGGGAGATTGCTGAAATCGTTGACGTCGCATTTCTCCTGCTGCCATCCGTCCGCGTTGAGATACTGCCGGAAATAGCCCTCCTGATAGAGAAGGCCGACGCCCACAAGCGGCACGCCCAGGTCGCTCGCCGACTTGAGTGAGTCGCCCGCGAGAATACCGAGGCCGCCGGAGTATATCTTCAGGCACTCGGTGAGCCCGAACTCCAGCGAGAAATAGGCGAATAAAGGCAGTTCCTGGTCGTGGAACTGCCTGAACCATGTGCGCTCATTGGCAAGATATGACTCGAAGCTCTCGGTGACCTGTGCGAGATGGTCCATGAATGATTCATCTTGGAGAAGGCGGGTGAAGCTCTGCTGCGACATCCTGCCGAGCATGAGCACGGGATTGTGGAAAGTGGCGTCCCACAGGTCCTCGTCCAGTCGCCTGAAGAGATCGATGGCATCCCTGTCCCAGCACCAGAGAAGATTGAAAGCGAGCTTCTCAAGCGCGGTAAGACTTGCGGGCACCGAGGGCCTTACGTCGAAACTGACCATGCTTCCCATATTCGGTCCTTCCCTGTTATGTAACCCCGGCACGATGCCGCCGGCAGGCTAGACGACTCCGACCCCGCTTTCCTCGAATGTCTCCTCGAGCACCTTCTCCTGCTCTACGACGTCCGAAGACATGAGCTCTATCTCGGCCATGAAGGCCTCGCCCAGTTCCTCGAGAATCCAGGGGCTCGCCTCTTCGATCAGGGTTCCGGAGTGGTCAGGGGGATCCTGCTCCGAGGCCTTGGCGAGTATGTCCGCCAGATGGACCGTTTCAACGAGCTTCCTGATGATCTCTTCCTCGTCGCGCACGCCCTCGGGCTCGTGATGCCATCTTATGGACCCGACGAGCGTCTGGGGCAGTTTCCACTTCTCGGCAGCCCAGGCGCCGATCCTGGCATGGTCGAATCCGAGCACCTGTTCTTCAACTCCTCTAAGGTCCTTGCCGCTGCGGGCGCTCTCGAGAACCAGCTTGCCGTAATCGGCGGGCTTGAGGCGGAGAGCCAGGGCCTTACCTATGTCATGAACCAGGCCGGCGGTAAACGCCTCTTCCTCGTCTGCGCTCCCGAACTTGGCGGCTATGGCCTTGGCCCAGGCCCCCGTCCTGATTGCATGTCGCCAGAGCAGGGCGTATTCCTTGCGCCCGCCGCCCAGCGAGTTCATGAGGTCGGCGAAAGCTATGTTCACGACCTGGTTCTTCACGGCTTTCGCCCCGAGTATCGTTATCGCAAGAGGCACCGTCGATATGCGCCGGGGAAGACCGTAATACGCCGAGTTAACCAGCCTGAGCACTCGGCTCGTAAGGCCCTCGTCCGACGACAGCGCCTGGGCCACTTCCCTGAGCGGCGCGTCCTCGTCGGCCAGCATCTTGTTCACGACGGTGAGCACCGGCGGCAGTGTGGGCAGCGACTTGAGGGCGTCGCTGTACGTATCATCGATTTCGCTGTCCGGCTCGCCGACCGAGCCCGACCTGGCGGGGATTCTCACAAATGTCAACGTCCCATTCTCGTGCGCGCTCACAAGCGCCTTTAGGACCTTCTGGTCGAAGTTCTTGGACGGATAACCGGTCAATATGGAGATGGCTTCCTCATGCGAGGAAGCGGCCCGGAACGGGCGGTCCGATGTAATGGCATCGAAGGAGTCGGCAAGAGCAATCACTCTCGCGAGAAGCGGTATGTCTTCGCCCTTGAGGCCGAAGGGGTATCCCGAGCCGTCATAGTGCTCATGATGGTAGAGCACTCCCGGCACCAGCTCCTTGAGGCCGGTGCAGGCGTTCACGATTTCGGCTCCTATCAGCGGATGCCTCTTGATGAAATTGTATTCTTCCTTTGTGAGCTCGCCTGCCTTGAGGAGTATGCTGTCGGGAATGCCCACCTTGCCGATGTCGTGAAGCAGGCCGGCAAGCCTCATGCAGCTCCTGAGTTCCTGGTAGACGGGAGAGTCGTCGGTCTTCTCCATCTCATTGATGATTGCCATCGCTATCATGGCGACCCTGTCGGAGTGGCCGCGTGTCTTGGGGTCCCTCGCGTCAAGCGCTGCGGACAGGCCATAGGCCAGCGATCGCAGCCGTTCCTCGTTTGCAAACTGGTTGCCGATTTCATGGATGACCCCGCCTACAACGTGCCCGAGCACCTGGATCCTCCCGTCTTCGCGCGTCGCGAATTCGGGATCGCCGCCGTGGGCCGCCGCGATGACTCCGCTCACTCTGTCGCCCACGATAATCGGCACGACCACGGCAACCGGCGCCTGCGTGGCGACGCCGGAGCCGTCGCCCTCAGTCCTGTACTCGACGGCGGCCACGCTGAAATCCGCCGGGATGGTCTCCTCCATGGCCGAGTCGATTGCCATGAGTAGCACCCGCTCATCCTGATCGGACGACATCCCGGCCGTACCCGTCACGTAGGACTCACTATCTGCTTCCGTGAACAGGGCAACGAGAACCTGCTCGGCCGACAGCCCCTCCTGTATGGCCACAGCTATGTCGTTCAGGACAATCCTGACTAGGTTCTTGGTGTCCTCGGTCTCTATTGTGTGCGAGTCGCCCTTGAGTTCGGCCCCGTACCTGTGAAGCCGGCTTTTCATAAGATCGACAAACTTTGCCCTGTAAACCGGATCGAACAGAGTCTCCAGAATGTTGATCCGGTTTCCCGTATGCAATGTCTTCATTTCGGAACTCCCAGCCCTTTGAGCGTTATGTATAAGCTTGTAGACTCCCGTTCCCCGCACACCCGCATTCCAGCTTCAGTGATTGACGATATTATGATTGCGCTCACGACTGCTCCTCCGTCGCCGCGGCTTCTCTCTCTCTTCTTCTGAGAGCGTTGCTTATGTATATCTCGACGCGCCTGTTCTTCTGCCGAGACTCCCGGGAAGTGTTCGGCATGAGGGGCCTGGTATCGGCGACACCATATGCATAAAGCGAGTCCGGCGGCACGCCCTTCGTGCCGAGATACTTCACCACGCTTATGGCCCGGGCCATCGACAGGTCCCAGTTCGAAGGGAACTCCGCCGTCGATATGGGAAGGTCGCATGTGTGCCCGACCACTGACACCTTGCCGGGGCGGAGCTCCGCGATCTTCGCTATCACGTCCAGTACGGGAAGCACCTCCGGATGTATCACGGCGTTCCCGCTGGGGAATATGAGCGCGTCCCATATCCTGACATGCAGACCGTCGCGGGTTTCGATCACCTCGAGGCTCTCGAACTCGGGCATGCCGGCTCTATCCTTGACGTCCTGGACTGCCTCCCTGTATTCCTTCTCCGCAAGGCTCTCCTCGCGCAGCGCTTTCGCCAGAGACTCCTCGGGGAGAATGCCCGCATGGCCGGTCATAGCCATGTCTTCGGCGCCGGCAAACGGCAGGAACGACAGCGCTCCCCGCACAGACCCTATCGCGCTCCTGAACCTCGGCTCCTTGAAGGTCGACATGGTGACCATGACGATCATGAACGTGAGAAGGAGGATCATAAGGGCGGTATAGGACATCATGAAAGCGTCGTCGTCATCATCCTGCTTCTTCTTGCGCACGGGCCCATCAGTACCCAAGCGGTGACCCTCCCTCCAGATCGAAAAGCACTTCGACGCGCCGGTTCCTGGCGCGGTTCTCTTCGGTATCGTTGTCGCAGATCGGGCTGTATTCGGCCCTGGCCAGAGCTATGAATTGGGTGCCGGGCCCTGCATTGTCTCTTATTATTCTCAGTACGTTGGTGGACCTCCTCGCGGAGAGCTCCCAGTTGGACGGGAATTCGGGCGTCTCTATCGGTATATCGCATGTGTGGCCCGCAACCGTGACCGTGGCCTGCCCTTTGGTCGAGGCCTCTGCGATGGCCTCGAGAAGACCGTATGCCGACTTCTTAACCTCCGCGCTGCCTCTCTCGAAAAGGAGGCTCGTCGATATCCGGAACTTGAAGCCTGACTTGGTCTCGACCAGCTCGACGCCCTGCACGCCCTCGACCGCGCCGGCGCTGTCCGCCACACCGAGCTCGGCGAGCTTCTCTCTGACCGCCATAAGCCTCGCCTCTCTGCCCGAGAGGTCGGTGACGAAGAGCGGGAAGACGCCCGTGTGTCCCGTGAAGGGCCCCGTCCCGCCGCCGGGCACCACGCGGTTTCCCATGTTCCCGGGGACCACCGACAGCGCGCCCCTTACGGCGCCGATTGCGGTTTCCCAGTTTCCGGGCTCGAATGATGAGAACGAGTAGACGAGAACGAAGAAAGTGAACAGCAGCGTTACCATGTCACCGAAGGTCGTGAGCCAGCTCGCGCCCTCTTCCTGTTGCTGCTTTCGTGGAGGCACTACTCACCTCCCGCCTTCCCCGCAGTAAGGGCCTCTCTCATCTTGGGGGCCAGGAAGGACTTGAGCTTGCGCTCGACCACCCTGGGGCTGTCGCCCGACTGAATGGATCGTATGCCCTCTATGACGATCTCCTTAACCATGACCTCGTGCTCCGAGATCATCTCCAGCTTGCCCGCAAGAGGAATACAAATGAGGTTGGCGATGAGGGTTCCATAGAAAGTCGTGATCAGCGCGACGGCCATACCCGGACCGATGCTCGAAGGGTCCTCAATCGACCTGAGCATCTGAATAAGTCCAATCAGGGTCCCGAGCATACCGAAAGCGGGGGCGAACTTGCCCATCGCCTTGAACATACCCTGCCCGCGTTTATGCCTTTCCATGAGAAAGTCGAGCTCCATCCTCAGCATGGAGGCGACGAGATCAGGATCGATCCCGTCGATTGCAAGCTCCAGGCCTCCCTTGAGAAAGTCGTCGTCCACGTCGTGGAGGTCCTTCTCGAGGGCCAGCAGGCCTTCGCGCCTCGCCTTTTCAGCAAAGGTGACGATGGTCTTGATGGTGTTCTCGGGAGAGTCCATCTTGTGAAGGAAAGCGCTCTTGGTGACCATCATGACCCTGAAGATATCGCCGAGCGGGTAGTTGATGAGCGTCGCCGCCAGCGTTCCACCGGCGGTAATCATGAGTGAGGGTATGTTGATGAAGATGCCGATCCCCCCGCCCTGGAAGATCGCGAGAAAGAGAATGCCCGCGCCTGCCACAATCCCGGCAATGGTGGTGACATCCATCAGGCGACTCCCTCTCGTGCGCAGACCGAGGACTCAGATACCTTGGCGGCAAACTCCATCACCTTGTCGATGACTTCTTCGGGTGACTCCCTGACGATGAGCTTCCTGCCGGTAGTCAGGGTTATGACGGTGTCAGGAGTGCGCTCAAACGTCTCTATCAGGCTGGAGTTGACGTAGACGCAAGCGCCGTTAAGTTGAGTCAGGGCTATCAATTCAAGTAGCTCCTTTTACTTAATACCGGAGGGGCTGTGCCGCCGGTCTATATTCCGAACTGCTCGAGCACGATGTCGGCGATCGCTTCGAGAACCTCTTTTCTCTCGTAGTACCCGCTCGCCATGCGCTGCTCGACCGTCGCGCGCGCATCCGTATCGAATGTGCCACTTCTCCCGGCCACCCCGGCACTCTCGGATGCGAAGTCGGCGCCGAGCCTCTTGCCGCTTGATGAAAACTCGATGATGTCGGGACTTCCGCGCGTATTGTCCTTCCCGGTGCGGTCACTCCCGCGCGGCTTTCCGTCGGGACCGACGGGAGGCACTATTCCGACGTCACCCGGTATTCTCAAAACAGTCACGCCCCCTGACCGATTATCTGTCTATAGTCCGTATAGTGCTGCAAGACTCGTAGCAATCTGGTTTGAGGAATTCAGGGCATAGAGCATTTCCTGGAGAGCGTAATACTGGTCCTTCAGCGCCTTTTCACGGATGCTCAGCGTCTTCTCCTGGCGCTCTATGCTGTCCTCAATCCTGTCTATTCTGTCGTTGACTGCCTCCCGGCTGGTGGCTATAGTGCCCTCAACCGAAACATACTGCGAAATCAGCGATTCCAGCGCCGACGCTATCCCGTTCTCGGAGTTGAACAGCGCCGCCACGCCTTCGAGATCGTTCTCCAGCGCCTCCTCGAGCTTGGTCGAATCGGAGATGCTGAAAGTGCCGGTTCTCGTTGAAGTGATGCCTATCTGGCTCAAAGCCCGGTAGGAAGAATCCGTGCCCGAGATATACCCGACCATTGCGCCCCGCATGCTCGACCTCAGCGAGATATAGCTGAACTCGCCGGCGAGAACGCCGCGCGTGTAGGTATCGCCGTCCACCGCGGTCTTGGCATAGAGATACTCATAGGCATCGTTGTATCCCGTAAGGAATTCTTCGATCTTCGTCTTGATGGCTTCCACATCGAGATCGACTGTAAGCGTTATCGCCGTATCCCCGACCTCCTGCTCGGCCAAGAGGTCGATCGACAGCCCCGTGATCATGTTCTCGACCTGGTTGCTGCTGCTTATGACATTCAGACCGTCAACAGTCAAGAGCGCGTCCAGTTCATTCGCACCCAGGTCCGCGTATATATAGCCCCCCACCGTGTCCGTCGCGGCCGTCCCATTGGTGACCCCGACGGCCGCAAGCAGGCCGTCCGTATCGGTGAAGGACATGGTACCGACCGTGCCCGTCGTGCCGCTGGCTATCGTCAACCTCGCGGTGGTCGGGGTATCCAGCACCACCGAGGCGGAGACTGCTCCGCTGCTCGAGTCATTGATCGCCGCGGCTATGGCGCCGAGCACCGCCTGGTCGGTGTCGTCGCTCGCTATCTCAACGCTGACGTCATACGTGTCGTCGCCTATGGTGATGGAAAAAGCCCTTGTCCCGGCATGTGCGGTCCCAAGCGTGGTCCCATCCTGGTCGTACCGGGACGAGGCGACCGTATGAGATCGGGCCAGCTGCGTTACGAAAATGGTGTGGGCCCCCGACGCGGCGGTTGTACTCGCTGTCGCGGTGAGCACGCTCGCATTGCTTGACGTGACGCTCTTGGTGAGAAAACTGGACGAACTCCCCGTACCCGCCAGGTCCTCGGCCAGGTCCTCAAGGTCTTCGAGCTTCTCCTTGAGATCCGAGAAGATCGCCAGTTTCACCTCGAGGTCGGACTTCTTCGTCTCGAGCGTGGTAATCGGCGCCTGCAGATAAGTAAGGTAAGCGCTCAGATAGTCGTTAAGCGAAATAGACGGTATGCTAGACGATGACATCCGTGGTCTCCTTGGCGGTATCGCCCTCCGGCTTGTCCGACATGCTCTCCGCGGTCATCTTGTTGATTGCTGTCGCCCACATATCCCGCATTTCGGTGAGCATCTTACAAGCCTCTTCGGTGTTTCCTTTCTTGACCTGTTCGAGACAGAACTCGTAGAGGCTGAACAGCCTCCCTGAAATCTCCTGGTAGTCGACGTCAAGGGCTCCCATCAACTCCACGATTCCTTTGCATGCACCGCGCTGGTCTGATTCTTTGAGGCATTTCAAAACGTGGTCATAGAGCATAAGCACGAGCTGGCCCGGGGACGCCCCCGTAACCTGGCTCTGCTTATAGGCATCAACTCCGTCATACTTCATCTCGCCCGCTCCCTTCTCTCTCGAGACGGCTCGTTCGGCCCGCGTAGATCGCCCTCCCCGCGCGCCTTCCAGTCTTAGTCAGAGTGGGTGCTCCCCCAGCGGGGGAGCACCCGACAGCTAAAGGCTGGTTAGCCTCTAATCAGACTCAGAATAGTCTGCGGAGCCAGGTTCGCCTGTGCAAGCATAGCGGTAGCAGTCTGCTGCAACACAAGGTACTTGGTTGCCTCCATCTGCTCCGACGCCATGTCGGCATTGTAAATCCTGTTGTAAGAAGCCCACACGTTGGTGATAGCAACCGAGATGTTGGCTTCCTTGATGCCCATTCTTGCAGAAGTCGAACCTATCGACTGCAGGCTCGTGTTGATTGTGCTGATGGCGGCGTTGACGTTCGCCAGGGCGGACGAAGCCGCGCTGGTGGTGGTCACGTCGAGGTCGCCGTCGGCAACGCTGAGATCGGCCGCATTGTGGCTCTGCGAGATCCCGAAGCTCATCGTGTCCGTAGCCTGCTCGCCAACCTGGAACTGCTTGCCGGTGTAGTTGCCGTCGAGCAGCACGGTGCCGCCCCAGGTGGTCGCGCCGACGATCTGGTCGATTTCGGCGGCCAGTTCATCGAGCTGCGATTCCACGGCCGCCCTCTCGGACGTGCCCAGGGTATCGTTAGCGGCCTGGAGAATCTTCTCCTTCATGGTAATGAGAATCTCACTGATGTTCTCAATACCACCTTCGGCCACTGAAAGCAGGTTGGTGGCGTCACCGATGTTGTCACGGGCGACGGCGAGACCTCTTGCCCTGCCGTTCAGCTTCTTGGCAAAGGTCATGCCGGCCGGATCATCGGCCGCAGAGTTAATCTTCTGACCGGTGGCCAGACGAAGCTGGTGTGTAGCCAGCTTGGAGTTGACATCGCGCAGCGCATTCAAGGCGTTCAGCGCCGCGATGTTTACATTAATCCTTGAGAGGTCAGCATTCGCCATTTCATAAACCCCCTTACGATCATCTTGACCTCGCTGGGGCTTCCTTGCCAACCCGGGCCAAACCGTCATGGTCGACCCTGATGCTGTGGCAGTTCCAGATAGCTGAGCAGAGGCACCATACAGGTACCCCTGTGACCGAAATGCACCCCCTTTCATCATCATTTCTTTTCATGACGCATACCACCGTCATGGTGGTCGACGCTCTAACTCCCTATAGACCTATCGAGCAGATAGTTGAAAACTTTAGGGGTCAAATCGGTTTTCTGGGGACGCAACTCGTTGATATTGCCTAAATTAGACTCTATTTGCAGATTATGAGATATTTCTTGGCGGCCTCCGGATCCCCCAGCTTGTGGTGAAGACCCGCCAGCATTCTCGGCGCCTCCCGGTCGGCCGGGTCGAGGCTGTGGGCACGTTCGAAAGCCCTAATCGCCCCCTCGAGATTCTGCCGCTTGACCCGGACTATGCCGAGGCATCTCAAGAGCCCCGCGCTCTCGAGATCCTCGCCGAGGGCCCGCTCCAGTGTCTCTTCCGCCCTGTCATATGCCCCCGCTGCCATGTAGGACTTGGAGAGCTCGAAGTACAGGAGTTCTTCGCGCGGCAGCATCTCGAGCGCCTTCTCGAAGTGGGGCACCGCTCTTGCGAAGTCCATCTTCTCGAAGGCGATCCTGCCCAATAGTATGTGACTGTCGGGATAGTCCCCATCCGTTCTGACCGCGTCCTTCAGAGCCAGACCGGCTCCCTCCAGATCCCCGCGCGCCAACCGGCACTTGGCGACAAGCACGAGGGCGGCCGGAATATCGGCTTCGAATCCCAGGATATGTGTGGCGCGTCTGCGCGAATCGTTCGCTCTTGTTATATAGGTAAGTATCTCCTTCTCGGCCCTTTCGAACTTCCTCTGGCCGAATAGGGCTGAACCCATGAGGAGGTGCGCGCTGAGCATCGATGGATCGAGCTCCTGCGCCCTCCTGATGTGCCGCATTGCCTCATCATACCTCCGCATCTTTATCATCGAGGACGCCATATTCTGAATCGCCACGGGTTTTATCCCGTCTGGAAGCCCCCCCACCTCAAGCGCCCTTTCGTAGGCGTCGACTGCCGCGTCGTATGTCCCCAGAAGCGAAAGCGTCTCCCCCAGATGAAAGAGCGACACCGCATCGTCGGGATTCTCAAGCAGCACCTGTCTGAGGATATGGAGGTTGCGCTCCAACTTCGGCTTCATCCCCGCCGCGTCGAGGCCGTAGCCCGTATGCTTGAGGACGATCTCCGAGTTCCTGACATGCGCGCCTGTCCGCTTCAGCGACGAGTCCACCTGTTCGTGAACCGCGCCCTCGTATCGTATTCCCAGGTTGTTCCTGAAGAGACGCTGGTGGAGACTGACGAAAGTCCGGCCGGCGCCCGACTTCACTTCGCTCTCTATTCTGACGAAGTAGGCGTCGGCCTCGCCGGAGATCGCCGACAGGATTCTGTCCCGGGACTCGGGGCAGACGTACTCGTCGGCGTCCAGAAAGAGAATCCACCGGCCCGTCGCCCTCTCCAGAGCGGCGTTCTTGGCATCGGCGAAGTCGTTTTTCCAGGGGTGCTCGAACACAGAGGCCCCCATTGACTCCGCCAGGGCCTTCGTGCCGTCGCTTGACCCCGTATCGACGACTACGATCTCATCGGCCACACCCTTCACGCTATCGAGCGCCCTGGGCAGGTTCGCTTCCTCATTCTTCACTATCATGCAGACGGTGAGCCGCTTCGCATCAGTATTCAACCTGGTTGTCCTCCCCGGCTCCGGCCGCGGCTTCGACCGCTTCCAGCGCCGTCCTTATCGTCTCGTCCCCCGGAGCGAGCCTCTGTGCCGACCTGAGCAGCGCGGCGGCCGTTTTGGTATCGCCCAGGGACGCGAACACCTGCGCGACCGATGTATGGATCTCGGGACGGTCATTGTGCTCCTTGAGGAGCTGGTGGTAGAGATTCATACCATCCTCCGCCATGCCCCTCGACAGGTAGAGGTCGGCCAGGTTCTTCTTGGCCTCCCAGTTGCCGGGATCAACGTCCACGGCTCTCGAGAATGCTCTCTCGGCGTCCTCTGCCATCCCCGCCTCGAACAGAATGCAGCCGAGGTTGTTATGGGCCCTTGAGTCCCGTGGATTGATATTCGCGACTTGCTCGAATTCGGCCCGGGCTTCGTCAGCCCTTCCTGAGAGAACGAGCAGCAGGCCTCTCTGGTAATGCGCCTCCGCATAATCGGGCTTGAGTGCGATGGCGCCGTCGACATCGGACATAGCCGAGTCGATGTTGCCGCCCGCGGCCTGCGACCCGGCGCTCAGGAGCTTGACTGCGGCGCCTCGCTCGGCTTCCGCCGCGGCATCATCGGCCCTCTCGAAGTGAACATAGGAGTCCCTGGCGCAGACGAGGCGCAGACCGAGATCCCTGACTCTCCTCTGGAGGTCCACGAACAGGGCATCCGAATCGAACTCATCGGCCAGACCGGCCTCGAGCAGTACCCTCTTCTCTATTGCAAATGCCGCGGGATGAGCCGCCTCCAGATTCTCGACCCGTCCCCGGTGCTCAAGCGAGTTGCGCCTGGCGAACTTCACGAGCGGCTTGCCGACCTTGCCGTATGCCGGGCTCATCTGCTGGAGGCCCCAGCCGGCGTTTGTGGCCGACACCGCGCAACCGACGTCATCCAGCTTCATCAGGCTCTCGAGGGGAGTCGCCCAGTCCGGCGTGACGACCGCCCCCTCCGAGACGAAGAAGATCAGGTCATCTTCGCACTTGCGGGCGAACTCAATGACCGCCGCCGCCGTCGACCCGCCGTCGACATTCTCGATTATGCTGACGCCGTCCCGCGTCTCTGCCGGATTGCCTGCGATGTGAATCGGTCCCGGGGAAGCGTGCTTCAGGCTATATATGGTCTCATCAAGCGCCTTGCCGTCACCGCGGGCCAGCAGTACGACCGGCGGCCCCGAAATCGGCGGCGCGGGCTGCGTTACCTCCCCGGTCCGGCTCTCAGGGGCCGCAGAGGATGCGGCTCCCGGGCATAATCCGGCGGCGCCTGCAACCTGCCCCCACTTTGCCGAGAACTTCTCTCTGTTCTCCTCCATGAGCTTGCCGTAGTCGACATCGATGGTGCGGAAGGTCTTGCTTCCCTCATGGTGAACGAACGCGTCTCTGGCCCACAGGACCTTGTAGCCCGCTAGTCTCGCCCTCAAACAGATATCATCGTCTTCGAAGTTGCCGATGCCGAATCGGGTGTCGAACAGGCCGATCTCGTCGAGCATCTCTCTCCTGACGAGCATACAAACCCCGACGACCTTGTCCACTTCCATGCTCTTATGCCGGTTCTTCTCGTAGACTTCCTCGTTGAACTCGTACAGGCCGCGCTCGTTCTTATAAGCAACAGGAATCTGCTGAACCGTGGAGGCGAAGCTCGTAGACGGACCGACTATTCCGACACTTTCATCATTCTCCATATGCCACATAAGCCTGTCGAGCCAGCCGGGCGGCAAGATCGTGTCGTTGTTCAGAATTACTACGTACTCGCCATGAGTCGCCCTTATGCCCTGGTTGCATGCATGCGCAAAACCAGTGTTGCTCTCGTTACGTATGACTTCGATGTTGTTCTGATCGGCTTCATAGGCGACCTGTTCGGCGGAACCATTGTCCACAATCACAATCTGGTAAGGCCGGCTGGTATTCTTCTTGATGCTCAACCAGCAGTTGCGAGTCGCCCCCAGGTGGTTGTGCACCGGAATGACTATGCCGACATCGGGACAGATCTCGGGCACCGGACGCGGCCTGGTGTAGCCGCCTTCCACGCTCCCGGCCCCTATATGGCGCTTTTCGGGAACGCCGGCGGCGATGAAATCGAACACCTCTTTCCAATAGCGCTCCACCGTTTCATAGGAGTAGTTCCTGCGGGCCAGTGCCCTGCCCTCGCTTGACAGGGTATTCCAGAGGTCATTGTCCGAGCACACTTCCGCGACCATGTCCGCGAAAGCATCCGGCTCGTCGGCGATCAAAGCGCTCCTCCGGTGAACCAGGTCCATACCCTCCGCGCCGATCGATGTCGTTACAACAGGAATGCCGCAGGACAGAGCCTCTCCTATCTTGCCTTTAAGACCGGCGCCATAACGAAGCGGTACCACAAAAGCCTTGGCCCTGAGGAGGTAGGGAATCACTTCGGGGACGAAGCCTGTAACGACAACGTCATCCGAGGCATAGGCCTCGACTCTATCGGTAGGGGCGTTCCCCACTATGTAAAACTTGAGATCCGGGACACGTTGCTTGACCAGCGGCCAGATCTCATCCATGAAGTAGACGACTGCGTCTTCATTGGGATCGTGGTTGAAGTTGCCGACAAAGACTATATCGCGCCGTTCGGCTTCCCCCTCATCCTCTGTAACCGGATGAATGTCGGTCGAGATGCCGACATTGAGATCAGGTGCCTCTTCGAGGAGCGTCGCACGGTCTCTCCCGGTGACGGTCAGGACCATATCCGCCCGGCGGTACATCGCCAGTTCCAGCCGCTTGGTCTCCTCGGCTTCCCAGAGCTTCGCAGGATCGCCGGTCAGTAGCGCCTTTCTCTTCTGTCGCACATAGCAGACATCGAATGAGTCTATGATGAAGACGCTGTGAGGCGAGTGCTGCCTGATGTCCCTCCAGTACTGGTGCGCTACATGATAGAAGCCTACGATAACGGCCTTGAAGTCATTCGACTTGAGTAGCAGCGGGAAATCAATCCAGATGGGCCCCTTGAGATCGCAGCCCATGTTCTGAAGCCTGGACTGGTCGGTGTGGAAAACCGTCACGCCCATCTTCTCGACTTCGTTTATGTACTTGAGCTGACCCGTCCCGTTTCTCGCAAGGAGGACGACATCGTAGTGCTTCGCCAGGATCTTGAGGGTGTGAAACCAGCGTTTCTCCCCGGCTGCCCTGTCGTACATGGGCAGGAAGGGCTGAATAATGAGGATCTTCTCCCTGCCCGGACTCCCCTTTACCTCGAAGACGTTTTCGCGATGCCGCTCGAGCTCCTTCGCCCACCTCTCCATGAAGAGGGGCTTGTTCTTGGCCTGCAGCCGGCCGGACAGCGTCCGCTTCTCAGGCGAACCCGCCGTGGCGCCCTCCAGATGGACAACGGCGGCGGCAGGCTCGTAGACCACGCGGAACCCTGCGGCCCGCGCCCGGAAGCAGATATCTGTATCCTCCCAGTAGGCCGGGCTGAAGACCTCGTCAAGATACCCGATCTGGCTCAGGGCGTCCCGCTTGAGATAAAGGCAGGCCCCGGAGCAGTAATCAACGTCTCTTCTTATATTATATATATACCGGTCAGGGTCATCGAATTTGCCTATATTGCGGCCCGAGCCGTCACGGAAGATCTCGCCTCCGGCTTCCTGAAGCAGGCCGTTTGGATACACGAGCTTGGCGCCGACAATGCCGATTGCGGGGTCACTGTAGGCGCATTCCTTCAGGGACTTGAGCCAGCCCTTCTTGACCAGGGTGTCGTTGTTCAGGAGAACGATATCGTCGTCGGGATACTTCTCCATGATCTTGTTGTTTCCAGTGATGAAGCCGACGTTCTCCGGGCTGTGTATGCAGTCTATCCTGTCCCCGAGCCCGTCCAGGTACTCCTCCGTCCCGTCATCCGACCCCTGGTTGAAGACGCAGATCCTGTAGTCACCCTCTGTGTTCTCGAATATGCTCTCTATGCACTGCCTGGTCAGGTCGAGGTTGTTGAGCGCAAGAATCGATATTACGGATTTCCTGTCCATGCCACCCCTCGTGATGTTCTACCTCTCGGCCATCACGGCCGCCCTTTTGAGGCGTTCGTTCTCGGCCATCAATTTGCTTATCAGTTCATCCTTTTCCCGCACCTTGCGGTCGAGGCCCTGGGCCCAGCGGCCGCGTTCGTCGAATTCCGCCTCCAGCTTGGCTTTCTCGTCGCGTAACCGGCTGACCAGGGCATCTCTGGAGCGCACCTCCTCATCAAGCGATGTCGCCCAGCGGCCGCGCCTGTCAAACTCCTCCTTGAGTTTCCGGTAGCGGCTGCCCGCCGTTATTGCCCCGAAAGGCCGCGTCAGGATCTCCGGAACCACCGTGGCCTCACTCTTTGCGCATACGGCAATGAAAAACGGGGGAGGCCCGAATGACCCCTGCCCCGGTTCGGCTCCCGTTTCATCGGGAAGAAGCGCGGCTATTCCAGGCCCCTTCCGCGGGCCCTGCGCCGCGGACCGGGGGCTCATCAAGATGCCGTCGGTCCAGCGCTGTTCCAGCATTGTGACGCCGCCGAACGCGGTTTTCAGGAGGGCCTCGAACTCGTCTGAACTGTACTCGCGGCAGTGGTACGGATTGCTTCCTCCCTCACCGCCGGCCACGTAGGTCTCGGCATTCGGGGTGGAGATGAGACATATGCCGCCCTCGGCGAGCAGACCTGATATCGACCGAACCACGGCCTCGTCCTCGGCGACATGCTCGATGAGCTCGAAGCAGGTGACGAGGTCGAAGCAGCATTCCAGATCGAGCCGCCTCGCATCCATGACACGGTAAGACAGGCCCTCGCGGGAATAGCGGCCGCCGGCGAAGTCGACGGCTTCGGGGGAGATGTCGACGCCCAGGACTTCGGCCGCCCCGGCCCTGGCCAGGAGATGCGTGCCGTAGCCGCAGCCGCAGCCGACGTCCAGAACCCGCTTTCCCTCGGAAAGCGCGGACGCCAGCAGATAGCGGCTCATGTGCTCGGTGTAGAGCTCCTCGAGGCCATCGACGCCGGGTACCAGCCTCTCTCCTGTAAACTCCATCCCTGGGGTCTCCTTCTGCGGTTCCTCCGCAGCCCCGGCGTCTTCGGAATCTGGGGCTTCGGCAAGTCGGCTTAATCAGAAGGTTGGCGAGTCTTAGGTTCACGTTGGAGTCAGCGTGCGTCGACCACGCGTCTCATGTCAGCGACCTGGCTCGCCAACCATTATCTTCTCAGTAATTACCTCTCTTCGCACATGCTCCAGCTCCTCGATCAGGGCCCGGAACACTTCCCGTGCGTCTATCATGTCCATGCAGTTGGGCTTATTGTCGCAATCGGCTTTGTAGCAGCAGACGCAGTCAAGGCCCGCGACTATCTTCTGGCCCAGGTCATAGACATCCACTTCCCACGGCGAGGTGGGGCCGAAGAGCGCGACCACGCGCTTCTTGAGGCCCAGCGCCGCATGGAGAGCCAGCGTGTCGCCCGTCACAACCACGTCGCACAGCCCCACTTCCCTTATGAAGTCACGCAGATTCTCCTGGCAAGCGTCGGCCACTCTCGACCCGAAATGGGATTTGATCCTCGCATTCCGTTCGCGCTCCGCCGTGCCGCCCAGCAGCATGACGCCGGCGTCGGTCTCATCGAGGAGCATGCCGATAAGTTCAATGAACCCGTCCACTCTCCACTTCTTATGCGTCCAGCGCGCTCCGGCTCCTGTGTTGACGCCGACTATGGGGCCCCGGCACCCCGGCTCCAGCAGCCGCTTCATGCTGGCGGCATTGCTGCTTTCGTTCTCGGTAAGGTTGAGGACGATATGCTGGCCGGCCGGGTCGAGCTCGCACATATCGTGAAGTATCCGCTGATAGGTTTTCCGGTTTTCTTTCTTGAGGTGATCGAAGGAACCCAGGCGCAACCACTCTTCCGCCGCAGCGCCCAGGGGCTCGACATGGCCCTCGGGACTCAAAGTGAAACCCTGCTTCCTCCTGCCCCTAGCCATACTTGCCAGGGCGCATGACATGGGAGATGCATCTGGATTGATGACCAGATCAAACTCCCTGGCCTGCAGCATTGGAATCGCGGCATCGGACGCGGCGAGAACTTCATCGACGAGATCATTCCCCGCGAAAAGGGCGGTAGCGGCCCTCGACGTAACCCAGGTCACGGAGCAGGGCTCATACCGCCTGTGTAGCGCCCGCAGGACCGAGGTCGTACGAAGCACGTCCCCCAGCGCCTCGAGCTTTATTATGAGTACGCTCGTGCCGCGTTCAGAGAAATGGGAGCATTCCGGGCATATGACACCTGTTTCCTTATGAAACCGGCAGGGCCGGTCACCCGGAAAATGCCTGCACTCCCTACGAAGCTCCAACGCTATTCCTCCTTAAGCAGCTTCTTCGAGTCCAGCTGCTGGACTATCTCGGTGAGCCTGGTATTGACGTCGCCGCTTGATTCAACAGCCTTGATGTTCTCCCGGGCCACGCTTTCCTCAATCTCAGTCCTCTTGACCCTTATTCCCTTCGGCGCTACGATGCCGATCTTGGCATGTCCCCCGCGAATCTCTCTGAGGACGATCCTGACGTTATCGCCAACGTCTATTGACTGGCCTTCTTTTCTCTTGAGAACGAGCATGTCAGCCCCTTTTACTTTGTGCTGGGGAGCTCCTCTGCCGGCAGGCGCTTCCTCATCTCCTCCATGATCGAGTGATGCGGCGAATACTTGTCATCCGTTAGCACCACTTGCCTGGCGACCTTGTTGGAGACGTTAATTACAAGAGGTCCCCTGAGATTGGCCGTCATCTCCTCCGGATTGTCCGGAATGACCACGACCAGGAAAACGGCCAGGTCCCCCGGCTTCTTGCAGTCGAGCACCTCCACGTCATCTGTGGACATTACGATTTCGTAATCCGGGAAGAACGTAAAGGCGTCCACGACCACGAACGCGAGGTTCGGCTCGTCAACGGCCTGGTACCAGAGGAATGGGGAGCCGTCGCGGTGCTGGATCAGCACGTACCTGGTGATCTCGCTGAAGCCCAGCATGCCCTCGGGCATGGAGATCACCGCGTCGTCGTCTATGGCGACTTCACCGAACCGTGATGTCTTGATGTTCATGTTGCCTTCCCCTTTCAACCACTGCTTTCATGAACGTCTATTGAAGATAGTTCAACAGGGTCGTATTCATTATCGACGCCGCCGTGGCGAGCGCCGCTTCATAGGCCAGCTGCTTGTTCTGAAGCTTCATGGCGACCTCGGCCATGTCAGCATCCTCGAGTTCGGAAATCATGGCCTTGAGATTCGTATTCTCGGTTTCCAGCCTTCCGCGCGTCAGTTCGAAAGACCTCTGGAGCGCTCCCACCTTGCCCAGGGCCGTGTTGACCTGATCCATGGCGCCCTCAATTGTGTCCAGGCTGGCATTTACAGACGCCCCGTCGTTGCGATAGAGGGCGTTCCTGACATCCACGAGGAGTCCGAAGATGTCTATCCCGGAATCCAGGACTTCCTCGCCTCCGACATTTATGGCCTCGAGCACTCCGGGTGCGATTTCCCGGTTCACCAGGCCCGTCGTGTCCGGGGCGTCCAGGTTCACGCCCGTGATGTCCTCGGACGTGTAAGATACCGTATAGGCGGTGCCGATTGACATGGAACCCGCCGGGAGCCTTCTTATTCTCCCGTCGGCGTAGTCTATCTCATAGTCGACGCCTTCGGTAAAAGTGCCTCCGACCCCGTCCGACACGACCACGCTGCCCGATACCAGCCTCGTGTTCCCGAGATCCAGCCACTGGTCGTCGATGAAGGTGAAGCCCTCGGCCGGAACCGAGTGGTCGGCCGAGTAAGGCTTCGTCAGCGTATGCGTCCCAGCGAAGACGTAGCGGTCTCCATACCTGGTATTGGCCATGTCGATCAGGCTCTCGAGCAAATGCTCGACCTGTTCGGCGATAGCCGCGCGTTCGTCTTCGCCCTTGGTGTCGTTGGCGCCCGACACCGCCGCCTCCTTGAGTTCGGTCAGAAGCAGAACCATATCGTTGACCGCCGCCTCGGTGGCTGTCATCCACCCCGATGCGTCGTCTATGTTTTCCATGAACTGATTGTTGTCCCTGAGTACGGTGCGCAGATTCAGAGCCTTCGCGGTGGCCACCGGGTCGTCCGATGGCTTTAGCACCCTTTTACCCGTGGCGAGCTGGGTCTGCGTGGTCTGAAGCACGTCCAGGGTGGAACTCATGTTGTGCAGAATCCGCGACCTCACCATTGCTGCCGTAACACGCATACACACCCTCCTAACGCGATCACAACATTGAGAGAACTGTGTCCATCATCTCGTCGACGATGCTGATGACCTTGGCCGAAGCCTCATAGGCATGCTGTGCCGCGATCAGGTTGGTCATCTCCTCGTCGATGGATACGCCTTTTACGCTTTCGCGCCGTGTTTCTATTTCCAGAACCAGCAGTTCAGCGCGCTCGTAGCTGGTCGAAGCGCTCTCCGACGCTATACCGAGCGAGCCCACTACCGATGCGTAGTAATCGTCCAGAGTCGAACCGTCTGCCGTGATTTGGGCGTACCTCAGGCCTGCGATGGCCAGAGCGTTGTCGCCGTTGCCGACCGAACCGTCGGATGACGCGGCAATCAGGCTGACATCACCCAGTATGATCGCCGAGACGTCTATTGTCTCGGCAGTGACGCCCGCCGGGTCGAAGAAGTCGCGGCCGGTGGTGCCGTCCAGCGCGTACCCGCTTCTATGCGAGGCGTTGACCGACTCGACCACCGCCCGGGCGATCTCGTTGAGATCGTCCCTGTACTCCGGCAGAATCTCGTCGCGGCTCCGGATAGCCCCGCCGAGTTCGCCCCCGGCTGGGACTATGGTACGCGCGATGTCGCCCAGACGGACTTCCCTTACCGCGATTCCGCCGCGGGATACCGACGCCGTCGAGAGCCGCACAAAGTCCGCGCGCTCCACAAGCGCCTCGGATCCCATCATCACCGAAATGGAACCGTCGTCCCGCCCGTACACCTGAACGTCGACCAGCGAAGAGAGCCGGTCGACCAGGAGGTCGCGCTGGTCCCTGAGGTCGGTGGCCTCATGGCCCGATGCCTCACTCGATACGATCCTGGCGTTATAGCCGGCTATCGCCTCGGCTATGCCGTTGATTTCATTCACGTAGGCGTCCACCTGGGTGTCGAGCGCCTGCACCTGGTTTACGAGACTCCTGTCCATCTGATGGAGCACGCGCGCCAGCGCCCGGGCCTTGTCCCTGACCAGGGTCCTTACGGTCTGGCTCTCCGGCTGGTTGGCGAGTTCCTGCCATGAATCCCAGAACTCGTTGAGCGTAGTGCTGAGGCCGGATTCGCCGGGTTCGCCGAAGACCATCTCTATCTCGGCAAGGGTCTGCTCGAGGGACTCATACATCCCAAGCGATGTGCTTTCGCGGCGATAGGCGTCATCCAAAAAGGAATCGCGCATCCTGCGTATGGTGACGGCGTCCACCCCGAGGCCGATGCGTCCCGCCGGGACCCTGTGGCCTTCGCCTTCGCTCAGGAGCAGAGTTCGCCTCGAGTATCCCGGCGTATCGACGTTGGCGATATTGTTTCCGTACACCGTAAGGGCAAGCTGGTACGATGACAGCGCCTTGCGCGCTACTTCGAGCCCTGCTGTAAGTCCGATCATATTACCGCCTCTTGCTTTGTCCCGCTCACGCTTCCCTGTCGACTGCGATCTGCCCGGTGGCGCCTTTGACCGCGCCGCTGGCGTTATAGACTTGCGAACCGGCATTCTCGCCGGCCAGCGCACGGAGCATGCGGTCGACATATGACATTGACTGCCGTATCAATACGTCGTTCTGCCGGTTGACCTCGCCCAGCGACTTGAGCACCTCGCGCATCGAGGCCTTCATGCTCGTCAGGTGCTCGGCCTGCTCCCCTCCGGCCAGGCCGATTATGGTATCCAGTTTGACTTCAGAATCAGACGCCTCTTCGGGGCACAGCGCCCGAAACGCTGCCTTCCGCTCTTCCTCGAGCGCTATGAGGTCCTTTATGGCCCCTATCTGCACCTCCACCCGTTCCCTGATGCCCTCGGCGTCTCCCCGTACCAGAGCGTCTTGTTCATCTTTGAGCGCAGAATGCAGTTTGCGTAAAAGGTCAACTTCGCCACTTATAATATCGACAAGATTAGACAAATCTTGAGAATGCAATTTATCCTCCCGATGCCCTGTTCAGCTTGTCGAGCCTGGCCATCACGCTCTTCACGTAGTCTTGAGTTTCTCTGTAGGGTGGAACGCCCCCGAACTTTCTTACGGCCCCGATCCCGGCATTATATGAGGCCAGCGCGAGCTCGAGGTCGCCCTTGAACTCCCTGAGCAGATCGCCCAGGTACCTGGCGCCCGCGCTTATGTTCTCCACGGGATTGAAGGAATTCCTGACCCCGAGTTCCTCAGCCGTGGCGTCCATGAGCTGCATCAGGCCCTTGGCCCCCCTGCTCGAGATGGCTCTCGGGTCGCCGCCCGACTCCTGGAGGATGACCGCCTTGATCAGGTTCTCGCTGACGCCCGAATCGCTCGCCGCCGCCCTGATGGCCGGCCCGTAATAGTCGACGCCCTCCAGGGTCCTGCTCTCCTCATAGGCCCTCAATCCCACCTCGGTGGGGAAGGCGAGGGGCGAGCCGGCGGCTGACCGCGCCTCGTCATCCTCGACGCCCAGGCTCTCTCCGAGAATATCCGCAAGGCCAATGCCCCCGGCCCTCGCAAGAGCCACTCCCAGCTGCTCGTCCATCATCGACTTGAAAAGGTCTCCGCCGAAGTCCTCGTCCTCTTCATTTTGCGATTCGAAAGCCGCCCGCATCGACTCGAGCATCTTGTGTATGAATATGGCTTCGAAATCCTGGCAGGCCTTCCTGGCTTTGGCTATCTCATGTTCATCCGTGATCTTCCTCACGGCCTTCGAGGGCGACCCTTTCGCCGCCCGGTCCGCGAGCCCGGCGCGGGAGGCCGTCAGTGCCTTCTCGACGCCGTTGACTATGCCAGTTAAAGCCATTTGTGTTCCGCCTCTTGCCTAGAGAATCCTGATCTTGGCCCTGAGGGCGCCTGCTTCCTTGAGGGCCTGGAAAATGGCGATCGTGTCCCTCGGGCTCACGCCAAGCGCATTGAGACCCCGTGCCACATCCGCCACACTGGCCGCCTCATCCATCGCATATAGCTGGTGGTAGTCGACGTTTACGCTGACCTCACTGTCCGGGACCACTACAGTGTCGCCCCTGCGCGAAAAGGCCGACGGCTGCGATATGAGCGGCCTCGCGCTTATCTCCACGCTCAGGTTGCCGTGGGCTATCGCCACTTCGCCGATGGTCACGTTGCCGCCGGCGACGATCGTTCCGGTACGCTCGTTTATGACGACGATGGCCGGCGCGTCGGGATTCACCGTCGCGTTCTCGATGCCGGCTATGAAAGTCACAACATCGCCCGTCTCCTTCACTTCCGCCGGCACCGCGACCCTGACCAGCCCGGCATCGACGCACTCGATGTCGGCGTCGGCGTGCCGCTCCCTGATGGCTTCGCAGACGCGCGAAGCCGTCGTGTAGTCGGGCGTGTAAAGCGCAATGTCTATGAAGTCCAGGGCTGCGGCGGGAAGGTTCTCGGTGTTCTCAACCGTCGCCCCGTTCGGGACGCGGCCGACCAGCGTGAAGTTCTGGCCGACTGCGTCGCCGCCCTCTCCGCCTATTTTGAAACCTCCTACCGACACCGGCCCCTGCGCCAGCGCGCGGAAATTCCCGTCGGGGTCTGCGAGAGGCGACATGAGCAAAACCCCTCCCTGGATGCTCTTGGCGTCACCCAGGGACGATACGGTTACATCCACCTTCATGCCCTCCCTGGCAGTCGAAGGGAGAGAAGCCGACACCATCACGGCGGCGACGTTCTTTGTACGCACTTTATTCTCTGGAACGGTTATGCCCATACGGGTGAGCATGTTCACCACTGAATGCACGGTGAACTGGGTCCCTTTGCTGTCACCCGATCCGTCGAGCCCGACAACCAGGCCATAGCCGATCAGCTGGGTGCTCTCGGCCCCGCCTATTCTGCAGATGTCTTTGATCCGCGGAGCCGCGTTGGGCGCCGCGGGCCCGACGACAATGAAGAACAGAATCAGAAGTCCTGTTATGAGCTTTCTTTTTCGCATTGGCTCACCCGTTTAAAAGAATAAGGTTAGGAGTCTGGTAATGATGCTTGGCTTGGAGTAGTTTGAGACCATACCCTTGCCCTTGTAGGTTATTTCAGTGCTCGCAATATCGGTAGATATGACCACATTGTCGCCGCTGACGTCCTGAGGCCGTACGATTCCCTTGAGAACGAGGATCTCGGTCTCGTCGTTCACGACGATCTGCTTTTCGCCCTGGATTATGAGGTTGCCGCTGTCGGTAACGTCTACAACGACGGCAGCCATCTGGCCGACTATGCTTCCCCGCCTGGATGTCGTTCCGAGCCCCTCGTGGTCCTTGGTCACGGTTCCCTCAAAGCCGAAGGACGGTATGAAGTCCAGGGCCCCGGTTCCCCCGCCCTCGGTTCCGATCGATGTTTCCTTTTCCGTGACTATGGACGACGAGTTGGACGCAAGCGTCTTCTCGACGATCATCACGGTTACGACATCCCCTATTTCGCGGGCCTTTACGTCCGTGTAGAACGACTTGACCGCGAGGCACTCGGTCCAGGAACCCGCAATCACGCAGAAACCGAGAAGCGCCGCGAACGTCGCCACAAGTGTTTTCCTGTCCAATTTGGCCTCCCTCAGAGTCTGGATACGTTTAGAACGACGGCGTTTTCGCCGGCCACCTCCCCGGTCATCCGCTTGCCCGTGGCGCAATCTCTCACCTCTATGAGACTGCCGAGATCGCCGTCCTCGAGGGCCTTGCCCCTCGAAGTGATGGCGACGGCCCCGATGACGACTGTAACGCTCACGGCTGAGCCCCTGCATATGAGCGGAACAGGCTCAATACTGGACACCATCAGAAGCCCGCCGGGGGAAATGACCCTCGTCGTGCGCATTCCCGTAACCTCTTCGGCCCGGGCGAAGTACCCGTCAATCGCATTGGTGACTTCCCTTCTTTCCATGCGCACGTCGTCCTCGTCCAGCGTCTCATGACGCTTGAGCCTCCTGGCCGAGACCGCCGCGTCGCTCCAGATCCTGACCCGGGCGGTCGCCGCATACGGAATGCTCTGGCCGTCATGCAGCGTGACCGTGACCTTTACCGGCACGGTCCCCACGACGGCCCTGGGTGTACCGTAGAGATCCACGCTGAAGTGGGCGACATCCGCCGCGCGGGCGGCTATGGCCGGCACGCTGACGTCGACACTGATCGAGTCATAGGGCAGCGTCACGCGCCGGGTCACGAACTCCGCAGTCTCCTCTGCTATCCTGTCGGCGAGGCCCGTCGCCGCCGCGGCGCCGGTGAATGCCGGCGCCACTGAAGACAGGGCGATGGCCAGGGCGAAACCGGTTGCCAATCCTTTGGTCTTAGCTCTCATTTCCTACCTTCCCAGATTGTTGACTTGCGCGAGCATCTCGTCCGATGTCTTGATCGCCTTGGAGTTGATCTCATACGCCCGCTGGGCGACGATCATGTTGACCATCTCCTCCACGATCTCGACATTGGATGTCTCCAGATAGCCCTGGTAGATCTCGCCGTAGCCGTCGAGTCCCGCCGTACCCGGTATGGGGTTGCCGGAAGCCGGAGTCTCCACCAGGAGATTGCGGCCGATGGCCTTGAGGCCGGCCGGATTGATGAACCTGACGATCTCCAGGGTTCCGACTTCCTGAGGGTCGATCTCGTTGCCGATGGTCACGCTAACCGTGCCGTCTCTGGCGATGACGATGCCGGTCGATCCCTCCGGTATGCTTATCTCCGGATCCATGGGCTCGCCGTCGGTATTCACTATCCTCCCGTCGCCCGAGAGCTTGAACGCGCCGTCCCTTGTGTAGGCGTACGAGCCGTCGGCCAGCGTGATGCGGAAGAACCCGTCCCCGTTTAT
>JASFEA010000007.1:0-44501 GCA_050125095.1 bacterium | reverse complement strand
TATCTGGCGCTGGCCCCGCTCGCGCTTGCCGGCGCGCTTCTTGTACACATCCACCGGTCGCTTCCCCGGGCCCTGGCAATAGTGCCGAGCGACGCGGTGCCCCATGACTCAAGCAGATATTCGGAGGAGGCGGAGCAGGTTGAGACCGGGTGGGAGGATTCGGCCGCTCCATATGGCCGCGCCGCCCGCGGGGGGCCCGGGCCGGACGAAGTGAATCAGCGTGGCGTACTCATCAGAATCCTCTATAATCCGTGGCTTGCGGCGCTCCTCTTCACCTGGCTGGCCTTCGTGGGTCTAAGGAACGGGGGTTACGGCCTGGGAGGCCTTTCCAACACGGCTATGATTCTGTGGGCCCTGCTGGCCCTGAGCGGCCTCCTCTCTTATGCGCTGCCCAGGCTCCACATGGTCGACGCTCTGCCCATATCGAGGGGGAAGATTTTCGCGTATCTTGTCATTCCCGGTCTCGTGGTTGCATTGGGCAGCTACACTGTGGGAACTGTGCGGGCGAAGGGTCTCTTCACGGGCCAGGAAGTCGTCACGTACGGCACCAAATACTATGACCACAGCTACGACGTGCGCGTTCCACTCGAGTACTGGGAGATCAGTGCAAACGGCAGTCCCGCTCCAGTGGAGGGTTGCTGCGACGAAGCCCATGCAACCTGGAGCACGGAGCTTGTGAAGGGAACGGATCTAGTGCTCTTCTCGCCCTACCACACTCCTCCGGGAAGCCCGCCAGAGTTCGTGGCGCAACAGCTGAGCCGGGCCATCGCGGATGTCTTCGGGACAGAGGTGCCTCCGGCCGAACTCGTCAGGAAGTACTTCAAGAGAACCCCGGAAGGCGGTACGGCCCTCAAGGTGGAGACTATGAATCTCCTCGATGACTACCCACAGCTCAGGGCCAGGGGCTGGCTGCTGTCGCTTCCGGTAGTCTATATGTGCGTCGGCTTGCCGTGGTTTCTGTATTTGATTATGGCAATGGGACCGCTTCGCTCTTTGACGCCCGGCAGATCGCTGCTCCGGGGCCATCTCGTCATCACGTTCATCGCGGCTGGTTCGTTGATACTGATGATCTGGGCGTCGAGCAACGGGGTCACAAAGGAATACAAAGTCTCGGCGGCGATCGGGATCCTGGTCAGAAAGGCGGCCACGGCCGTTCCCGGTGGCGTTGCGCTCTTGTGGGTGCTGAGCGTGGCCGGCCTGGTCATGGCCTATCTCGTGGCGCGGTCGGCGTTCCAGGGGTATGAGTTTCCGACGGTGCGGGGACCGCGATAAGGCCGTCTTCCCGTGTGTTCTTGACGACAATCCCATGGAGTTGTTCTTCAGCACTTCCTGCACAACCCGTGTCGGGCAGTCCGGAGGCACCGCGAACACCCCAGGCTCTCTCCAGCAGCCCGGGCCCATTCACATTGCTCACGCGTATCGAATACACCGTGACATCGCCGGGGCGGGTCGGCTAGACTTGCTTCATGATTCAGGCATTCAAAATGGCAGCAGAATAAAGTGACTCCGGATGACATCAATGCCTCGGTCGATAACATATACCTCTTATGGGAGTATGCGGAGAAGGACCGGGAAGCGCGCCTCAGGCTCGACTGCAGCCTGAGGACCATATGCTTCTTCAATGAGGGCAAATGCGTATACGTGTTCTCCAATACGCTTACGTCCAGCATGATCGAGCATGTCGAGCCCGGTACTAATACCGTAAACATAGTCAGGTGGTCGCCGGCCGACGTCGTCATGGACACGCCGTTTGAGGGGAGTGTGTCGGACGAGCACAGGGAGGACCTGGGCTGGGGCTTGTTTTCGGACTTCTTCCGGCTCTCCTGCGTGTACAGGTGGGGAGGGACCTATGTGGACATAGACAACATATGCATAAGGGAGATTCCAGCGATGAGGAACGTGCTGTCCCGCACGTATGATCCCCACTCCTTCGAGAAAGTGGACACGAAGCTGGTGCCGGGCGAGCTGCGTGATGGGCCGAATAAAGAGCGTTACAACCACATCCCTTTCCGGTTCAGGATGGACCCGCTCCTTAATTTCGAACCGAGGCACCCTTTCCTGGCCGACCTGATTGAGACGGGCCTTGCGGAATATGAGCCGCATGTCAGGACCTGGCAGATGCTCGCGGGCCAGGTCTTTATGAGGGACATCGAGGCCGGCAGGAGGACCGTCAACCTGGCGCTGCTTCTCGTGTACCTGCCCGACGGCCGGAACTGTTACGAATACAGCGATTATGACAAATGCTTGCACGGTGGTGAAATGTGCGATGTGCTCCTCAGGAACTGCCCGGGCATCAAGCATGTGGGCAAGTACAGGACCAACAGGAGGGAAGTCGCTGAGGCGGTCTTGAGGGACGTTTACCGCGAGTTTCCCCACGCATGTTTCTTCTGGGCCCAGACCCACTATCACTTCAGGCCGGGTTTCTTAGGGCTCGTCAAGAACAAGGTCTCAAACTGGATTGTGAAGATCATATTGGAGGAGGTCGCCGGCCGCCGGGGCGGCTGAGGCCGCTCGAATTGCCATCCGGATGCGATCGCCCGGCGCCATGCGGGGGCCGCGCGACCCGAATGCGGCGAGTGGCGCAATATCCCCGAATCCCGGGGCCCGGCTTCTTAGAGCTTGACAAAATCCGGAATTGATGTACAATTCTATGGATTAGCACTAATTCTGGGCTGTGAGGGGACGATAAGGAATAGCAAAGGACTTATAACAGGCTGACGGGACGAATGATTCAGTAGTAGCCGACCGGCACCGGAAGGGAGAATGTGCTATGGAGGTGTACATTGGTTAAAGGCACTCACATTCTCATACCGAATTTTAACGGTATTGGAATCCTTCCTGAGTGGTCCGCGGGCTGCGGAGGTCACCTTAAACGGCCTACCTAACGCGACATAAAGGCGCTAACAAGCCCGCCGGACCAAGCGGAAGGTCCGGCGGGCTTTTTGATTAGATGGCGGAGGCCGTGTCCTCCGCGGAGCTCTGAGATGGAATCGGCATATTACGAAGACGAAAAACATGACGGCATAAGCTCGAGAAGGGCACTGGGAAGGCTTCTGCCGTTCCTCAAGCCCCATCGCCGGTGGCTGGCGGGTTGCTTCCTCCTGCTTGCGATCTCGAAGGTCGTGTACCTGGCGGGACCGAATCTCATCAGGCACGCCATCGACATTGACATAGCGGGCAGGGATTACAGGGGTCTCCTGGGCACGGTGGCGGTCTACGTCGTCCTGCAGGCTCTGTTCCTTGTGACGAATTACCTCTTCCGCCTCAGGATGGAGATTATCGGGCAGAAGGTGATGATCGTCCTGAGGAAGCGGCTTTTCAACCACATCCTCAGGCTCTCGATATCCTTCTTCGACCAGAACCCTCCGGGCCGGTTGATGGCGCGCGTCGAGTCCGATACAGAAGCGCTTCGTATGATGTTCACCAACACGGTCGTGGCCATGGTGGGATCGGTGCTGCTCGTCGCGGGGATGTTCGTCTGGATGTTCATAATAGCGCCCAAGCTGACGCTTGTGGTGTTGCTCGTGTTCCCCATAGTCACGGTGGCGCTCTATTTCTACCTTAAGACGACGACGCCCATGTGGCTCGTCATAAGGAAGCGCATGGCCGACGTCACCGCGACCCTGACGGAGTTCCTGCAGGGTATGCAGGTGATTCAGATATTCGACCGCACCGACGACGTGAAGCGGAAGATGAATGATGTGAACCGCGCCAAGTACAAGCCGCAGGTCACGGCGGAGCTCATCGTGGTGGTGATGTTCAACTTCCTCTTCTTCGTGGAGACGTTGATCATCGCGATAGTGCTCTACTTCGGCTCGCGCTGGGCCGGCGTGACGGGCCTCACCATAGGCACGCTCGTGATGTTCATAACCTATGTGCGCATGTTCTTCGAGCCGGTTTTCATGGCGGCAGAGGAACTGGCGGTGGTGCAGAAGGCCGTGGCCGGCGCCAAGCGCATATTCGGGCTCCTGGACAATGAAGAGATAGTGCCCGACCCGGTGAACCCGGTAAAGTGGCCGGGGCTGGACTCGGAGATCGTGTTCGAGAACGTTTGGTTCTCATATACGGGCGATGACAACTACGCGCTCAGGGACGTATCGTTCACCATCCCGAAGGGCGGGCGCTTCGCTCTGGCCGGCGTCACGGGCGGCGGCAAATCCACCGTGATCAACCTCCTCTTCAGGTTCTACGACCCTCAGAGGGGAAGAATCCTTGTTGACGGAGTGGACATCAGGAACGTGAGGCTTCCAGAGCTCAGGCGCAAGTTCGGGCTGGTGCTGCAGGACATCTTCCTCTTCCCGGGCGATGTCGCGAGCAACGTGTCGCTCTCCGGAAACGGCGACAGCCGGGAGCGGGTCATGGAGGCATGCCGCATGGTCTCCGCCGACCGTTTCATCGAGTCCATGCCGGACAGGTACGAGTCGGAGCTTTCGGAGCGCGGGGCGAACCTGAGCCGGGGAGAGCGCCAGCTTCTGTCCTTCGCCCGCGCCCTGGCTTTCGATCCGGAGGTGCTGGTGCTGGATGAGGCGACGAGCTCGGTGGACCCGGAGACCGAGAGGCTGATACAGGACGGCCTCGAGACGCTGATGCGCGGCCGCACATCGATAGTGATAGCGCACCGGCTCTCGACCATACGCAACGTGGATAAGATCCTGGTCATTCGCGAAGGGGAGATAATAGAGAGAGGAAGACACGAGGAACTCGTCAAACAGGAGGGGTATTACTCGGATCTCGTGAAACTCCAGTTCACGGCCGGCAACGGGCTGGAGGTGGATAAGCCATGATGAAATACCTGAGATGGTTCTGGCGCTACTACAGGCATCACAAGCGCGCGCTTACGACGCTGCTGACGCTTTCGTTCGTATCGAGCGGATTTTTGGTGGTGCGGCCCATCCTCTTAAAGAACATATTCGATATTCTGGAGTCAGGTGAGACCAAGCCCACCAGCCTCGCTTTCCTGAGCGAGTCCATCGAGTATCTGGGCCAGGGACGGGTGGCGAATTACGTCGTTATGCTGATTCTCTTCGGGCTGGGGGGATTCGTGGTGCGCTCGGTCCTCGTGGGACACCGCGCGTACATGAACATCACGCTCGAGTGGGAGTTCAGGCAGCGCGCGTTCAGCGACATCACCACCAAGGGGCCGGACTTCTTCAACAAGTTCAAGACCGGCGATCTGGTGACCAGGCTCACCGACGACGTTTCGGAGGGGAAGCTGGCATGGTTCGCCTGCAGCGGGATCTTCCGCTGCTACGAATCGTTGACGCTCATACTGTTCAGCCTTGTGATGATGCTCTCGATAAACCCGATGCTGACTCTCTGGACGGCCGGGCCGCTTCCCGTGCTGGTGTTCATCTACATGAGAAGCTCGTCGCTCCTGGACAGGCGGTTCGATTTCCTGCAGAAGCAGATATCCGCCGTGAATGACGCCATGGAGGCGTGTTTCTCCGGGATACGCGTCATCAAGGCATATGTGCGCGAGGAGGACCAGAAGCGACGCTTCGCCGACGCGGCGGAGAAGCGCCGCGCCGCCGAGGTGGCCGCGGTTAGGACTCATACCATTATCGAGTCGCTGTGGATGTACGTCTGGCAGCTCGGCATCGTGATAGTGCTTCTTGCCGGCGGCTATTATGTCATCAGGGGGACGCTGTCAATAGGCGAGTTCATCGCTTTCGAATCGTACGTCATGTTTCTTATTTACCCCATGTTCGATGTGGGCAACTTCCTCGTCAAGGGGCGCAGGGCGGCTGTTTCTGTTCGCAGGCTCGAAGAGCTTGAGGATCATAGCCCCATGATCGACCCCGCCGAGGCGAGGGAGGGGGAAAAGGACGTTCCGCGCGGCGAGGTCGAGTTCGAGGGCGTGACGTTCCGCTTCCCCGGCCATGAGAGGGACATCTTAAGCGACATCTCCTTCAAGGTGGTGCCCGGGGAGCGCGTCTCGCTGGTGGGCCGCGTGGGGTCGGGAAAGAGCTGGGCGGTCCGGCTGATCCCGCGGCTTGTCGATCCAATGGAGGGAAGCGTCAGGGTGGACGGCGTGGACCTGAGGGACTACGACATCGGATCGGTGAGAGACTCCATCGGGTACGTTCCGCAGGAGCCGATTCTGTTCTCGGATACGGTGGAGAACAATATCCGGTTCGGGCGCGAGGGAGTGGACGACGAGACCATCGCCTGGGCCGTGGAGGTCTCCCAGCTCAAGGAGGAGGTGGATTCCTTCCCCAGGGGCCTTGATACCGAGATCGGTGTAAGGGGGATGTCCATATCGGGCGGCCAGAAACAGAGGCTCGCGCTGGCGAGGGCGCTCGCCGGCAGGCCCAAGATCCTCATCCTGGACGACTGCACGTCCGCCCTGGACGCGAGGACGGAAGCCGCCCTCTGGGACAGGCTGCATGAGGTGATGCCCGAGCTCACGTGCTTCATAATCACGCATCGCCCGGCCACCCTGGAGCTGGTGGACGACATCATCGTTCTCGATGAGGGCAGGATCGTGGAACGGGGGAAGCACGCCGACCTCATGGGGCGCGGCGGCGTTTACACCAGGGTCTACCGCCGGATCGCTCTTGAAGAGGCCGTGGGCCGCCACCAGTCAGAATCTTAAGGCTCCGGGCCCGGATCACCCTCCGATTGGGGCCCGGGGCTGTGCATTTTGGGGGTCAGGTCTTGAAATGCACAGTGGCCAGTCTCATGCGGCTTGCTTGGCATTCCGCCATTGGCTTCTTTGCAACACGAAGCCTGGGCGGGACGCCTCCACGTCCGCGATGAGCGTGTTGTGCATTCTGAGGCCTAACCCCTGCAGTCTGACCCTGCAGTTTGACCCCGGCAATTGTGCATTTCAAGACCTGACCCCACCAGTTATATTGACTTAGGGCGTGCAATTATGGTATCTATTGTCCGGGAGATGAGGTGAAAAAGTATGTCCGGACATTCAAAGTGGAGTACCATCAAGCGTAAGAAGGGCAAGGCCGACGCCCAGCGCGGGAGGATCTTTACCAAGATCATTCGCGAAATCACGGTGGCCGCGAAGGACGGAGGCGGCGACCCGTCGGCGAACCCGAGGTTGAGGACCGCCATCGATTCGGCCAAAGCCGCCAATATGCCGACGGCCAATGTCGAGAAGGCCATCAAGAGGGGAACGGGCGAGCTTCCCGGCGTGAACTATGAGGAGCATTCCTACGAAGGGTACGGGCCGGCGGGGGTGGCCATCATGGTGGAGACCCTGACGGACAACAAGAACCGCACGACCTCGGAGATCCGCCATATCCTAACCAAGCACGGCGGCCACCTGGGCGAGGTCGGCTGCGTTTCATGGATGTTCAACCAGCAGGGCTCCATCATAGTGGACAGGGACAAGGCGGGCGAGGACGAGGTCATGGCCGCTGCTCTCGAGGCGGGCGCCGAGGACGTTATTGCGGAGACGGAATACTTCGAAGTCGTGACCGCTCCCAAGGATTTCGACAAGGTAAAGAAGGCATTCGACGAAAAGGGCATAGCGTACTCGAGCGCCGAGCTCACGCGCAATCCCCAGACCACGGTCAAGGTGGAAGGAAAGCAGGCGGGGCAGATCTTAAGGATAATGGACCTGCTTGAGGACCATGACGACATCCAGAAGGTCTTTGCCAACTTCGACGTGCCCGATGAAGTCATGGAGGAACTAAGCGAAGAGTAGGCCGATGATCGTTATCGGAGTCGATCCCGGCACCAGGAGAACAGGCTACGCGGTCGTCGAGGGACGGGGTGACCGGGTCTTCTTCGTGCATTCTGGCGCCCTTTGTCCGCCCCCTGGAATCCCGTTCCACGAGAAGCTCAAGTTCATATACGAGGGGCTGCGGCGCGTGGTCGCCGAGTACGGCCCCGATGAGATTGCGGTTGAAGACGTTTTCGTGAAGGCCAACCCGCGCGTAGCGCTCAAGCTGGGCCATGTCAGAGGCGTTGCGCTTCTCGCGGGCGCGCTCAGCGGCATAGGCGTCGCCGAGTACGCCCCGCGCGAGATCAAGCGGGCGGTGGTCGGGAACGGAAACGCGTCAAAGGACCAGGTGAAGTTCATGGTGGCGGCGCTGCTCGGGCTTGCCGAGGACGTGTCGGAGGACGAGTCGGACGCGCTGGCAGTGGCCATAACCCACATACACAGGATGGCAGAAGAGGGGTCGCCTGTTGATATCCTACATAAGAGGTATTCTCGCTGAGAAGTCGCCGGCCAGGATCGTCATAGAGGCGGCCGGCGTCGGCTACGAGATCATGATCCCGCTGTCGAGCTTCGACTCGCTGCCCCGGGTCGGGGACGATGTCATGATACATACGCATCATCACGTCAGAGAGGACGCGCAGCAGCTCTACGGTTTCGCCAGCGAAAGGGAGCGGCAGGTATTCAAGATGCTCATCTCGGTCTCCGGGGTGGGCCCGCGCCTCGCGCTGGGCATACTGTCGGGCGCGAACGTCGACGGTTTCTGCGACGCCATAGTGCGCGAGCAGGTCGAAGAGCTCACGATCATTCCGGGTATAGGCAAGAAGACCGCCCAGCGTCTCATAGTGGAGCTAAAAGGCAGAATTGCGGATGAGGAAGTGCTCGTAGCGGTTGGCGGCGGCGTTGCGGCCGCCGATACCGGCACGCGCGAAGCCATAGAGGCCCTGATGGCCCTCGGCTTCACGCGGTCGACATCCAAGAAGGCGGTTGAGAAGGCGGCGGGCGAATGTGACGGCAAACCCTGCGTGGAGGAGTTGGTGAGAAGTGCCCTCAGACATACCTAGAAGACAGCGGAGGCCGCGCGTCCCGGAGTTCAAAGAGCCGCGGGGCGTCACCAGCCCGGAGCCCTATGAAGACGAGCGCGAGCTCGATAAGACCTTAAGGCCAAGGAACTTCGACGAGTTCATCGGTCATGAGAAGCTCAAGGACAATCTCAAGATATTCATAGAGGCCGCCAGGAAGCGCGGCGAGGCCCTGGACCACGTGCTCTTCTACGGCCCCCCGGGCCTGGGCAAGACCACGCTCGCCAATATCTGCGCCTATGAGATGGGCGTTGCCCTGACTGCCACTTCGGGCCCTGTGATTGAGAAGGCGGGCGACCTCGCCGGGGTGCTCACCAATCTTAAGGAGCGCAGCGTGCTCTTCATAGACGAAGTGCACCGGCTGAATCATATCGTCGAGGAATACCTCTACCCTGCGATGGAAGACTACACTCTGGACATCATGCTGGACCGGGGCCCCAGCGCGAGGTCTATCAAACTCAATCTGGACAAGTTCACGCTCATAGGCGCGACGACCCGCGCCGGCATGATCACATCGCCCATGCGGGCGCGCTTCGGCGTCGTCGCGAGAATAGACTTCTACCCCGCGGAGGACCTCAAGACCATCGTCAAACGCTCTGCGGGTATTCTGGAGGTCGAGATAGAGGAGGACGGAGCCTATGAGATCGCGCGCCGCTCGAGGGGTACTCCCAGGATCGCCAACAGGCTCTTAAGGCGGGTCCGCGATTTCGCCCAGATCAAGGCCGACGGAAGGATAACCAAGCCGGTGGTTACCCTGGCCCTCGACGCCCTGGAGGTCGATGAGCGGGGGCTCGATGACATGGACAAGCGCATACTCACGACCATCATAGGCAAATTCGGCGGCGGCCCGGTGGGCATCGGCACGCTGGCCACCGCAGTCGGGGAAGAGGGCGAGACAATAGAGGAGATTTACGAGCCCTACCTCGTGCAGGAGGGCTTCATCGAGAGGACACCCCGCGGCAGGGTCGCCACCGAGCTGGCGCAGAAGCACTTCGGCATCGGCCGCGGAGGCGACGAACAGACCCTCTTCGGCTCCTGAGCCATGACAGATCTCACCACCGGCGATTTCGACTACCTGCTCCCGGAGGGCTACATAGCCTACCACCCGTCCGCCAGGCGGGAGGAATCCAGGCTCCTCGTGCTCGACCGCGCCACCGGCGGGATCTCCCACCGCGTCTTCCATGAAGTCACGGGCTACCTGGGGGAGGGCGACCTTCTGGTGGTCAACGACACCCGCGTAATCAAGGCGCGCCTTGACGCGCGGAAGCGGGGCACAGGCGGGAAGGTGGAGCTTCTTTTCCTGAGGGAGACCGAGGACGGCCTGTGGCAGGCGCTTGTGTCTCCTTCGAGGAGGGTGCATGAGGGCACCGAGCTCGACTTCGAGACGGGCGAGTCGGCCGAGGTGGTACGGCGGCTCACAGGGTCCATGCGGCTCGTGCGCGTCAACGTGCCCGACATGCGCGCATTCTTAAGAGAACGCGGCGAGGTGCCGCTTCCCCCCTACATAAAGCGCGCCCCGGTGCCCCAGGATGAAGAGAGGTACCAGACCGTGTACGCCCGGGAGGAGGGGTCGGTTGCCGCCCCCACGGCGGGCCTCCATTTCACGCCGGCTCTCATCGCCGAGCTCGAGGCAGGCGGCGTCAAAGTGGCAGGCATAACCCTGCATGTGGGCATGGGGACATTCATACCCGTAAAGACCGAGACGCCCGGGGAGCATGCCCTCGAGCCCGAGTACTTCGAAGTGGGCGCTCAGACCGCCGCGGCCATCAGCGCGGCGCGGCGGGAGGGAAGGCGCATATTCGCCGTGGGCACGACGTCGGTGCGCGTACTGGAGACGCTCGCCGACCGTTTCGCGCCGGGCGAGAGGGGCGTGGCGGCGTTAGAGGCCGCCTCGGGGTGGACATATAAGTTCATATACCCGCCTTATGAGTTCCGGCTGGTGAACGCGCTCATCACCAACTTCCACCTGCCGCGCTCCACGCTCTTGATGCTGGTTTGCGCTTTCGCGGGCCGCGAGTTTGTGTTAAATGCTTACGAAGAGGCGATCAGGGAAAAGTACCGTTTCTATTCATATGGCGACGCCATGCTGATTACATAGGTGATTATGAAATTCGAATTACAGCATGTGGACAGGGACACGGGCGCGAGGGCCGGGCTCCTCCACACTCCGCACGGTACGGCCCGCACTCCGGCCTTCATGACCGTCGGCACCCAGGGCACCGTAAAGACGCTCTCGCCTTCAGACCTTGAGAGCGCAGGCGTCGAGATAGTGCTCTCCAACACCTATCATCTCTACCTGAGGCCTGGTCCCGACCTCGTGGCCCGCGCCGGCGGGCTGGCGCGTTTCATGGCCTGGGACGGGATTACGTTAACCGACTCAGGTGGGTTCCAGATATTCAGCATGGCCGATCTCACGCGAATCAAGCCCGAGGGGGTGACTTTCCGTTCGCATCTGGACGGGTCCGAGCACTTCCTGAGCCCCGAGGACATCATTCGTATACAGGGCAAGATCGGCGCCGACATAATCATGGTGCTCGATGAGTGCACGCCATACCCGGTGACCTTCGACCGGGCCCGGAAGTCCGCCGAGCTCACCCTGGGCTGGGCCCGTAGATGCCGCGACGAGTTCACGGGGCGGGGCCGGGGCCAGGGCCAGGCGCTCTTCGGCATCATACAGGGCAGCACCTATGAGAACCTGAGGCTGAGATGCGCAGAGGAGCTCATGGAAATAGGCTTCGAGGGCTATGCCATAGGCGGCCTTTCGGTCGGAGAGCCCAAGTCGGCGATGTTCGAGATGGTGGACCTGTGCACGGGTGTGATGCCGGAGGACAGGCCGCGTTACCTCATGGGTGTGGGATTCCCGGAGGATATAGTCAGATGCGTCGATATGGGCGTGGACATGTTCGACTGCGTCATGCCCACGCGGAACGCCAGGAACGGGACGGTTTTCACTTCGGAGGGCAAGCTCGTGGTCAAGAACGCCGCCTATGCCGAGGACTTCCGGCCCTTAGACCCCGAGTGCGACTGCTACACCTGCCGCAATTTCACGCGGGCCTATATCCGGCACCTTTTCCAGGCGGGGGAGATACTTGCCCCTCGACTTGCGACGCTGCATAGTGTAACTTACTTTCAGAGGGTAATGAGAGAGGCAAGGAAAGCCATTATGGAGGACCGGTACGCCTCATTTGAGGAGACCTTCCTCCGGCGCCTTGAGGACCACAGACAAGGAGAGTAGCGGGAGGTGCGCATATGTTCCTGATTCTCAACGCGGCTGCGAGCATTCTGGCCCAGGGCGGTGGTGGGGGCGGCAACCCGATTCTGACGTTTCTGCCCATAATACTCATATTCGTGATATTCTACTTCCTGCTAATAAGGCCGCAGCAGAAGCGTCAGAAGGAGCATCAGAATATGCTGGACCGTATCAGTAAGGGAGACCGCGTGGTGACCTCGGGAGGGCTTTACGGCACCGTCGTCGGCGTCAAGGAGAACGTCGTCGTCCTCAAGATAGCCGATGACGTCAAGGCGGAGTTCGCCAAGTCTTCCATATCGGGCATCATCACCAAGGGCTAGGGAAAGCGCTATGGCACCACAGCCGATAAGGCTATACGGAGACCCCGTCCTGAGGGAGGAGTGCGCCCCGGTGGCCGGTATGGACGAAGATGTCCGGGAACTGATAGCAAACCTCATCGACTCTGTGGTCAAGGCGGAGGGCCTGGGCCTGGCGGCCCCGCAGATCGGCGTCGCGAGGAGAGTCATAGTCGTCATGGAAGAGCCGGGTGAGAGGGCCAGGTACCTCGCCCTGGTCAATCCTGAGATTGTATCGGCATGCGGGGAGGAGATGGCCGAAGAGGGCTGTCTCAGCATCCCCGGGATATATGAGAAGATCAAGCGCCCCCAGAGCGTCGTGGTGACCGGTCTCAACGAGGCCGGTGAGAAGATCACCGTCGAGGCCAGCGGCATGATCGCCAGGGCGTTCTGCCATGAGATCGATCACCTCAACGGCGTCTTGTTCGTAGACAAGCTCGGCATGGTGAAGAAAGGTCTTCTCAAGGGCAAACTGGGCGCCATCAGGAAGCAAGCCAAGGAGCTCCTGAAATCTCTGCGATGAGGATTGCATTCGCCGGAACTCCCGCTTTTGCCGTCCCCAGCTTGCGGGCTCTTCTCGATTCCGGCCACGAGGTGGTCTGCGTCATAACCCAGCCCGACCGTCCCGCCGGTAGAGGCCTTTCGCTCAGGTCGCCTCCGGTCAAGAAGTTCGCCGAGGCGAACGGCCTGAAGATCTACCAGCCCCCCAAATTCAACAGGCGCGAGTTCTTAGACGAGCTCGAAAGCCTGGGGCCGGACCTCATCATCACCGCCGCCTACGGCAGGATCTTCAAATCGAGGAGCCTCGGGCTCCCGTCGAGGGGATGCGTCAACCTTCATGCCTCGCTTCTCCCCAGGTACCGGGGCGTCGCTCCCATTAACTGGGCCGTAATCAACGGCGAAACCCAAACGGGCGTCACCACTTTCTTCATGGAAAAGGGCGTTGATACGGGCGAGATGATAGTGCAGAAGAAGACCGCAATCGGCGAGAACGAGACCGCAGGCGAGCTTTACGAAAGGCTTGCCGACCTCGGGGCCGGCGCGGTCGTCGAGACTTGCGACCTCATCGCGCGGGGCGAAGCGCCGCGACTCAGCCAGGACGACTCGCTCGCCACCTATGCGCCGAAGCTGACCAGGGATGACGCCGAGATAGCCTGGGACAGGCCGGCGCGCACGGTACATAACCATATAAGGGGCGTGAACCCCTGGCCGGGAGCTTTTACGCGCTTCAGGGGCGGCACAGTCAAGATACTCGAGTCCAGGCTGGGACCCCTGGCGATACCCGGTATGGCCGGGGGCGGTGGCGCCGGGGGCGGCCCGGAGCCGGGAACCATATTAGACATACAGGATGAAAATGGTATTCTCCTGGCATGCGGCGACGGCTGCGTCTGGCTCCTCACGGTGCAGGCGGCCGGCAGGAAACCGGCCGGCGGGGCCGCATTCTCGAGGGGCGCGCGACTCAAGCGAGGTGAGCACTTTGCCTGAAAGCCATGGTGTCGCTTCCCGGGACAAGAACCTCTTCATCTGGCTCTCACTGGCCGGCATTGTGGTGCTCGGCCTGGCCCTGACCGGATTCTGGTACCTCACGCAGCCCAGACTGGACGCGCTTCACTCCAGCCTGCCGCTCATAGTCGGGCTCGGGCTCCTGGGGTTTTATCTGGCCGTCGCGACCGCGTTTCTCCTCATTGTGGTGTCGTCTTACGCGCAGCGCGACCTTCTCTCGGGCAAGAAGCTCACGGTTAAGATACTCTTTCCGCTGGCGCTTGCCATCGGGAGGCTCGTCAGGATAAGCCCCGACGCCGTGCGCGGCTCCTTCATAGCCATGAATAACGCCCTCGTCAGGGCGTCGGCCCGGCTCATACCCGGCGACCGCCTTCTTCTCCTCTTGCCCCATTGCCTGCAGAGTTTCGATTGCCCCCACCGGGTGACCTCGGAGGTGAGGAACTGCAGGCTCTGCGGCAAGTGCGAGATAAGCGGGCTTATCGAGCTGTGCGATAAGTACGGCATCAAGATGTCCATAGCCACCGGCGGCACGCTCGCGCGAAGAGTCATCGTCGAGACCAGGCCGAGGGCCATAGTGGGCGTGGCGTGCGAGCGGGATCTGACGAGCGGCATCCAGGACGCTTATCCCATTCCCGTGATGGGGGTCTTGAACGAGCGGCCGTTCGGCCCGTGCCGTAACACCACCGTTGACCTTGGCAGAGTGGAAGAGGCGGTGACGGTGTTTCTGAAGAGCAGCGGCCACGGGAGTCCGGCGCCGGTTGAGGGAGGCGGGGACGCGCGCGAGGGGAAGACAGCCAACGAGAGTGAGAATGCCAGGAAAGTCCGCACGTGAGATCGCCCTCCAGGTGCTCGTAGAATACCCGGGACAGCACAAGCCCGACGAGCTGCTTGACCGGCTGCTTAAGAGACACAGGCCCGGTCGCAGGGACCGGGCGCTTGCGACGCAGCTCGTGAGCGGCACCATCAAGTGGCGTCTCAGGCTCGACCATGTAGTCAAGCACTTCTCGCGCAAGAAGCGCGTGGTCTCACCCGTTATCCTGAACATCCTCAGGATGTCGATATACCAGCTCATGTTTCTCGACAAGGTGCCCGCCTACAGCGTCACCGATGAGGCCGTGCGTATAGCCAAGGCCGAGGGCGACGCCTTCCAGGCGCGTTACGTCAACGCCATATTGAGAACCTACCTCCGTGAGGCAGGCGGTGTAACCTATCCCGACCTGGAGCGAGACCCCGAAAAGCACATCTCGGTTATGTACTCCCACCCGCCGTGGCTCATCAGGCGCTGGCTCGGCCGCTACGGCCCGGACGATACAATTGCTCTGGCCATGGCCAATAACCGGGTGCCCCTCACTGGCCTCAGGGTGAATACGCTGAAGTCGAACCTCGAGGAGGTTGAGGACCTGCTCACGCGGGACGGCGCGGACGTCGTCGAGCGGGAGAGGCTGGCGCCGCAACATCTCTACATGAGGGGGGCCGCCGCCATAGGCTCGAGCGAGGCGTATACGAGGGGCTTCTTCCAGGTGCAGGACGCCGCGTCCACGCTTATAGGCCACCTGGTGGCGCCGGAGCCCGGCCAGACGGTGGCCGGCCTCTGCAGCGCGCCGGGCGGCAAGATCACGCATCTTTACGAGCTCGCCGGCGGGAGGGGGCGCTTCCTCGCATCGGACCTGGTCGGCGAGAGGCTTCTCAAAGTGAGGGAGAATGCCGCGAGGCTCGGGCATGAGGGCATTCGCATAGCCGTCGCCGATGCCGCCAGGCCCCCTGTGAGGGACGCCGACGCCGTGCTACTCGACGCCCCGTGCACGGGCCTGGGCGTCCTGGCGCGCAAGTGGGACTTGAGGTGGACCAAGCGCGAGCGGGACATCGAGCGGATGGCGGCATATCAGAAGAACCTGCTTTCAGGCGCCATCACGGCGGTCAAAAGTGGTGGCGTTCTGGTGTACAGTACGTGTAGCATAGAGCCGGAGGAGAATGAGCGGGTGGTGGAGGCCTTGCTCGCCGGGACGGGCGGCCTCGACCTCGAAGATATTAGCGGGTTTGTGCCGGCCGGGGTCGTCTATAAAGGTGGAATGATGCAGACCCTGCCCCATGTGCACGGGGTGGACGGGCTCTTCGGCGCAAGGCTGAGGAAGAGATAAATGAGGAAGTTCATCAAATTCATTCTCATAGCGGCGGCTGTTATCGCGGGCGCCGCGGTGGCCGTCAACTTCGGCATGTTGCTCGTGGTCGGCGGCAGAGAGGTCGCGGTTCCCGATGTGAGGGGGCTCACCGAGGCGGGGGCCAGGGAGGTGCTCGAGAAGGAGGACCTGCGCTACGAGTTCCGCATGGACGCCTATTCCATCGAATATCCCGAGAGCACCGTGGCCGAGCAGGACCCGCTGCCCGGCAAAGTGGTGAAGCGCGGCAGGAAGGTCTGGGTAACGATGAGCCTGGGCGGGGAGTATATGGACGTTCCCTATTGCCTGGGCAAGACAGCCCGCGCCGCCCGCATCATACTCGAGCGGGCGGGACTGGAGGTGGGGGCGGTAACCAGGGTCTACGACGTCAGGTCCTATCCGGACGAGGTAATCGCCAGCGAGCCCCTGCCGGGCGTCCCGATCGTGAAGGGGAGCCGGGTGAACCTGCTAGTGAGCAAGGGAGCCGCGCCGACTAAGGTGCTTCTGCCCGACCTCAGGCGCAAGTCCTCGGTATCGGTCAAGTTAGGCCTTGAGCGACTGGGGCTCTATGTGAAACAATCCTCACTCGACGAGGATTTCAATCCCCTCAGGGCGTATGTCGTGCTCCACAAGCCCCCGCGGGGAGCGGTCGTCGCAAGAGGCGATACCATCACCCTTTTCGTATCATCGAGGGTGAAGGAGAGTGAGCAGGAGAGGTAGAAGCGAAGTGGGAGGCGGAGTCGGAAAGGGAGTCAGAAGGAGATCCAGAAGGGGATCCAGAAGGAGATAAGACCGTTGGACCAGTCGAGGATCAGAGTCGCCCCGTCGCTTCTATCGGCCGATTTCGCGGATCTGGCGGCCGAGATCGAGATGGTCGAGGCCGTCGGGGTGGATCTCCTGCACGTTGATGTGATGGACGGCCACTTCGTCCCCAACATCACTTTCGGTCCCATGATCGTGGACGTAATCAGGCGGCTCGCGGCGAGCCAGCTCGACGTGCATCTCATGATTTCCGAGCCGGCGCGCTACCTGGAGAAGTTCATAAAGGCCGGCTCCGACTACGTGACCTTCCATATAGAGGCCATAAGCCAGGCCGGGCCCCTCATTGAGGAGGCCCGGAAACTCGGCGCCATGCCGGGCATAGCCCTGAATCCGGCTACCGAACTCACGGGCCTGGACGAAGTGCTGGCGGCCTCGGATCTCGTCGTCATGATGACCGTCAACCCGGGTTTCGGGGGCCAGACCTTCATTTCGGAGGTGGTTCCCAAGATCCGCGCCCTTTACGACCTCCGGGCCGAGAAGGGCTGGGAGTTCGAGATCGAAGTCGACGGCGGCGTCAATATCGAGACCGCCGAGGTGGCGGCCTGGGCCGGCGGCGACATCCTGGTCGCTGGAGCGGCCGTCTTCAAGAGCCCCGACCCCCGGCAGGCCGTTCGCGACATAGAGCGCGCGGGCCGGAGGGGCCTTTCAAAGCGGGCCGACAGGACGGCATTTCCGCTTGCGCCACCCGCCTGATCCTGTTAACATAAAATCCTGAAATGTCTCTATCGCTTTATCTGAAGCCGCTTAGAGCGGTTTTAGACTATTCGCACGCCTGGGGTTAACTATGTTCTCCGAGCTGAGTGAAAAGCTGGACCTTGCCCTGAAGAAAATGCGGGGCCACGGCAAGATCTCCGAGAGGAACGTGACCGAGGCCCTGAAGGACGTGCGGCTGGCCCTGCTCGAGGCCGACGTCAACTACAAGGTCGTGAAGCGCTTCACCGAGGACGTAAAGGCCAAGGCCCTGGGCGAAGAGGTGCTGACGAGCATTACGCCGGGCCAGCAGTTCGTTAAAATAGTGTATGACGAGCTCGCCGGGATCATGGGCACGGGCGCCAGGGAGATAGCCCTGTCGCCGGAGCCGCCGACGGTCATTGTGCTGGCCGGGCTTCAGGGCTCGGGCAAGACGACGGCGGCCGCCAAGCTGGCGAGGCGCCTGGTGGCCAGGGGCAAGAAGGGCATGCTGATTGCGGCCGATATCTACAGACCGGCGGCAATAGAGCAGCTCGAGACGCTGGCGCGCGCGGTGCCGGTGGATGTCTTCTATGACAAAGAGGAGAAGGACGCCGCCCTCATAGTCAGGCGCGGCATTGAGCGTGTGCGCCGGCTGTCGCTGGACTTCGCCATCGTGGACACGGCGGGAAGGCTTCACGTCGACGAAGAGATGATGGCCGAGGTCAGGGCCATAAAAGAGGCCGTGAGGCCCCATGAGACAATGCTGGTAGCCGACGGCATGACCGGCCAGGACGCCGTGACCATGGCGTCGGAGTTCTCGTCGGCCCTGGGGATAGACGGCGTCATCCTCACAAAGATGGACGGCGACGAGCGCGGCGGCGCGGCGCTCTCCATCAAGTCGGTCTCGGGCGCGCCCATTCGCTATATAGGCGTGGGCGAGAAGATCGACGCCCTGGAGGTGTTCCATCCCGAGCGCATGGCATCGCGCATACTCGGGATGGGAGACGTACTTACGCTCGTCGAGAAGGCGCAGGACGCCATCGACGAGAAAGAGGCCGAGAAGCTTCAGAAGAAGATCCTCAAGGAGACCTTCAGCCTGGAGGACTTCCTGGACCAGATCAAGCAGGTCAAGAAGATGGGCCCCCTGGAGGACATCATGGGACTCATACCGGGCATGTCCAAGATGAAGGGGATTAACCTTGACGAAGGGGCCATGGGCAGGGTAGAAGCTATAATAAGCTCCATGACGAGACAGGAGAGACTGAACCCCGATATCATCGACGGGAGCAGGCGGAAGCGTATCGCCGCGGGGAGCGGGACCAGGGTTCAGGACGTCAACAGATTACTCAAGGACTTCCAGCAGGTGAGGAAGCTCTTTAAGAATATGAAAAAGGGAAAAATGAGCGGTCTCATGAGGTCTTTTCTGACCGGATAGACCTTAGACCCAATGCGGAGGTGAAACTGAATGGCAGTAAAGATCCGGTTGCAGAGAATGGGCGGAAAGAGGAAGCCCTTCTACAGATTCGTGGTCATGGACTCCCGAAACAGGCGCGACGGCGCCTATCTTGATTCGCTGGGGCACTATAACCCCATAGCAGAACCGCATGCAATCGAGATAGATGAGGAGAAGGTCTTCAAGTGGCTGGGAGAGGGCGCGCAGCTTTCAGACGGCGCCAGGAGCATTCTCAGTAAGGCCGGCGTTCTGAACAAATGGGAAGCCCGGAAGGGCGGCCCCCCGGCCGCGGCACCGGCGGAAGCCGCGTTGCCCGAGGAGGCCGGTGTGGAGGCCGGCGAGGAGGCGGCCGACACCCGGGAGGAATAGGAGCCCGGCGATAGCGTGCCGGGCACACCGTCCCGTACGCTTCGCCAGCCGTGAGGTTAGCACGGCCCGGCCGGCGCGCAGTCATGCGCCGGGGGAGGGACTTAAGGATGAGAGAACTGGTCGAGTACATCGCGAAATCGCTCGTTGACAATCCGGACCATGTGGAGGTCAAGGAAGTCGAAGGCGAGAAGACAACGGTTTACGAGCTCAGGGTCGGCCCCGGCGACCTCGGCAAGGTCATCGGGAAGCGCGGCCGCACGGCGCGCTCAATAAGGACGATCCTGAACGCGGCAGCGACGAAGGCGGGAAAACGCGCGGTTCTGGAGATTCTTGAGTGACCCATGACTCCGACTTCGTCGTGATAGGTCGGGTGGGACGTGCTCACGGGACGCGAGGCGAGATCAGCGTCGAGCCGGTCACGGATTTCCCTCAGCGGTTCGATGCTCTGAAGGAAGTGCTCCTGGCGGAGAAGGGAAGCGACCCCCGCAAGCATGAAATAGAATCTGTAAGATGGAAAGGCAGGATCGCGCTCTTTAAGCTTAAGGGTGTTGACGATAGAGACCAGGCGGCCAGGCTCAACGGCTCGCTTCTCGGCGTGCGCCGCGGCCAGGTGGCCCCCACGGGCGAAGACGAGTACTACCACTTCGATCTCATTGGCTTAAGGGTGGTGGACGAAAAGGGAGAGGGGGTGGGTGTCGTGAAGGATGTCCTCCGGATGCCCGCCAACGATGTGCTGGTCGTCAGTGACGGCAGCCGCGAGATGCTGGTCCCCACCGTGAAGCAAGTCGTAAAGGACGTCAGCCTTGATGAGGGGGTCATTACCATAGAGCGCATCCCGGGGCTCCTGGACTGACGCTGACCGGCCCTCTCCGGCCGGATGTGCAACATGAAATTCAACATATTGACCATATTCCCGGAGATGTTCGAGGGTCCGTTCGGCGCGAGCATGCTCAAGAGCGCCGTGGAGACGGGGGCCCTGGAGATCTCCATAGTGGACATCCGGGACTTCGCAAACGACAAGCACCGGACCGTGGACGACTACCCTTTCGGGGGCGGTTCGGGTATGATAATGAAATGCGAGCCGGTCTACCTCGCGCTCGAGGCCGTCCTCGGCGGCCGCGAGAGGGATGAGTTGACCACGGTGCTTCTCTCTCCGCAGGGGCGGGTGTTCGACCAGACGGTCGCGCGCGAGCTCGCGGAGAAGGAGGAAATCACGCTAATCTGCGGCCACTATAAGGGCGTGGACGAGCGTATCAGAAATCACCTGATTGACGATGAGATCTCCATCGGCGACTACGTTATGACAGGCGGGGAGCTCGCGGCCATGGTGATCGTGGACGCGGTGACCAGGCTCTTGCCCGGCGTACTGGGCGACCTGGCGTCGGCCGAGACCGACTCCTTCTACGAGGGGCTTATAGAAGGGGGCAATTACACGAGGCCCCGGTCGTTTAAGGGGCATGACGTGCCCGAGGTGCTCGTCGGAGGAAACCACGAGGCCATAAGACGCTGGCAGCGACGGGACTCGCTGCGCAAGACCTTGGAGAGGAGGCCTGACCTCCTTGAAAAAGCGGAACTTACGGACGAAGATAAAAGAATGCTTGAGGAAATAAGGAAAAATCGCCATATTTCTTAGGTTGACTGTAATCGGAGGAATCGATGATGGATCTGGTTGAAGCGATCGCGAAAGAACATCAGAACAACGAATTCCCGGAATTCAGGCCGGGAGACACGGTGAAGGTGCATACGCGCGTGGTGGAGGGGCAGAAGGAGAGAATACAGATTTTCCAGGGCACGGTGCTCCAGATACGCGGCAGCGGAACCGGAAAGACCTTCACGGTGAGAAAAGTAAGCGGCGGAATAGGCGTCGAGAGGATATTTCCTTATCACTCTCCGGGCGTGGCCAAGGTAGAGGTGGTCAGAAAGGGTAAGACCAGGCGTGCGAAGCTCTACTACCTCAGGGACAAGAAAGGGAAAGCCGCGCAGGTCAAAGAAGACAGAAGGTAAGCCTGCTCCGGAGACCGACCTCGTCTTTCTGGAAGCCAAGCTCTGGAAGGGCGGGTTCAGGTATGTGGCCGGGGTCGATGAAGCCGGGCGCGGCCCCCTTGCCGGGCCCGTCGTCGCAGCAGCAGTCGTGCTCTCGCCCGAGAACATTCCCACGGGCCTGGATGACTCCAAGAAACTGACGGCTGACGCGCGTGCGCGCGCTTTCGATAGAATAGCCCGGGAGGCCGTGTCCATCGGAGTGGGCCTGGCGTCTCCGGATACCATAGACCGCGTCAACATACTCCAGGCGAGCCTCATCGCCATGCGCCGGGCCTTGGAGAGCCTGGATGTCAGGGCCGACTGCATTATAGTCGACGGCAGACAGGTGCCCGAAGTGGACGTTCCGGCACTGGCGGTCGTGCGCGGTGACTCGCGCTGCGCTTCCGTGGCGGCGGCCTCAATTGTGGCCAAGGTCATACGCGACAGAATTATGGAAGCCATGGACTCCATTTATCCTTCCTATTGCTTCAGCCAGAACAAGGGCTACGGGACCAGCGCCCACCTCGAGGCCCTGAGGACATACGGGCCCACCCGCATCCACCGCTACTCCTACGAGCCCGTCGAACGCTCGCTCGGGGTCAGTGATGGATAGCACCTCGGCCCGGGGCTCGCGCTTCGAATCGCTCGCGCGCAGTTATCTCAAGCGCAAGGGCCTTAAGGTCATCGAGCGCAACTTCCGCTTCGGCCACAAGGAGATTGACATCATCGCCATGGACGGCGAGACCGTTGTATTCGTTGAGGTCAAGGGGAGAACCAGCATGGACTTCGGCCTGCCCGGGGAGTCCGTGACGAGGGAGAAGATGCGGCATATAATCAGGGCCGCCGAGTCCTATCTCGCGCGGCGCAGGATGACGAATAGGCCTTGCAGATTCGACGTGATTTGTGTAACTCTTGACGATAATCGGGATGCTCAATTTGAGCATATAGCGAACGCATTCGAAGCCTGACGTAATGAGGATATCACTGCGATGACCTGGTACTGGTGGATACTGGTAGGCATACTGGGCCTCAATGTATTCGCCATAGCCATGCTGGGCGTCATGATGATAAGTGACTGGTTCGCCCAGCGCCGCGGGAGCCGGCATGAGCCCCCCCCGCATGAAGACGAATCCGAATACAGTTGAAGTGCAGTTAGAGGAACAGATGCGATGAAGATGCTCTTGATCTCTCTGACGGTTGCCATAGTGCTGGTGGCCGCGGGGGGCTGCAGCAAGGACGTCCATTACTATATCGAGATGGGAAACGAAGCCGTCCGCGACGGCGATTTCCAGCAGGCCGTTCTCCATTTTGAGAAAGCAGTGGAGGTCTACCCCGAGAGCTACGAGGCTCACAACTCGCTTGGCGCGGCCCTGTCGGCGACCGGGAACCTGCCGCGCGCGCTGGAGCACTTCTCGATTGCGGTGGCCCTCAAGAAGGACTTTATCGAGGGCTATTACAATCTTGGAAGAGCCTATGCGGGCATGGGGAACTTCAAGCAGGCTATCGAGGAATACAGCAATGCCCTCGCGGTGGATTCGACATATTCCATAGCCCACCTGGGGCTCGCCGAGGCCTATATGGGCGCGGGCTCCCCCGAGAACGCAGTCGGCGCTTATGAGAAGGCCGTAAAATACGACCGTAGCCTCTTGCAGGCATACATCGGTCTCGGAAGCGTGTACATCGGCGAGAAGCAATATCAGAAGGGGATCGACGCGTTTATCTCCGCCCGGGAAGTATTCCCCGACAATCCGGACCTTCCCTTCATAGCGGGGAAAGCCGCAATATTGAAGGGCGACTCAGACCTCGCGGTCGAATACCTTTCCGAAGCTGTCGCGCTCGACTCCTTGAACCTTTTCTACCGCAATGACCTCGCGTCGGCCTACATGCTTGCCGGCCGCCGCCTCGACGCCATTTCCGTGTGGGAAGAGATCCTCGCGCGCAATCCAAGCGCCGACCTGCGCGAGGTGGTCGAGGTCAACCTGGAGCGGGCCGCCACACAGGACTGAACCGGGCCGGGCTGGGCGGTACCGCTCCCTAGTTCTTCCACTCCATGCGGCTGAGTCTTCTCGCTGCGAGCGTTATGAAGATGTAGGCCACCAGGAGCGCAATCAGTATGCCTATCGCGGCTCCCACCAGCAGCGGGCCGCTCATTACTCCCCCCAGCACGGACTCGGGTCCCCTGCTGGAGATTGCGCCCATGAGGATGGCCGTCCCCGCGAAGAAGCCGCCGAGGACGCCTGCCATGACGAGCCTTCCCGTGACGGTGATCATGCGCTTGGGGATGTCCCAGTCCCAGTTGGCGAAGTACATGCCTATGACGACTCCAACGCTTGAGCCCACCACGGACATGCCGGGGACTATCCACACGGCGTAGGACACGAAAGCCCAGGAGACCAGGCCCGCGCCCTTGAAGACGAGCGTGAGCGCCCAGCCGATGGGTATGAATACCGTAACGGGCAGCATGAACTTGGCGGCGAGTTTGCGCTTGACGGTGACCGGCGCGCAGAGAATCCGCCAGAAAGAGCTGCCGTCGATGGCGACGCCGTTCATGCCGAGATTCATGGAGCCCACGAAGGCAAGGCCCGCGACGGCCAGGAAGAGAACAGGAGCAAGGAATCCCTCGGCGCCGTGCCGCCTGGCGGTTAGAAACGGAAAGACGGCCATCATGATGCTTATGGTCGCAACCGGCATCATCTGCTGGGGGTCTCTAAGGAAAAGCCTGGCCGTCGCTCCCATGATTGCGCGCTCGGCCTTGGGCGCCCAGAAGAGTGCGGCGTCTATGGGAGATCGTCCCCGGCGGACTTTGCGCTTCTTGCCGCCGGGCACCACGCGCGCCCAGCCGGCAAGGTACATCCTGCGCGCGGTGACGACCGAGATGCCGAAGAGCACAAGCGATGTCGCGAGGAGAATGAGCACCGGCCCCACAGCGTCCAGTGGCCTTGCCCCCCGGAGCGCGGAGAGAGCTGAAGCCAGGTGGGAACTCGGAAGCAAGCTCATGGCGCCGCCCGAGCCGGCGGCGTAAGCCTGCAGGCGGCCCGTGAAATCGCTTATCTGGCCGGGGTCCTCCAGTGAGGGCCGCATGACCTGAAAGCCGATCCAGAAAGCGAGACCCATGGCCCCGCCCAGAAGGCCGAGTATCTCCTTTACCCTGGATGCGCGCACGAAGCGCGCGATCACAAAGCCCGCTATCGTGCCGATTGAGACGGGTATGGAGAGGAACACGGGGAGCAGCACGATCATCCCGACATAGAAGTAAAACGGCGCCCTGAAGGCGATGCCGTAGCCTAAGAGTATGGGAATCGCGATGAATATCGAGACCAGGGAGCCCGTGGCGAGCGCCTCGAGATACTTGAGCGCGAATACCCTGGATGTCCTGATGGGAGCCGCCATGAGAAGCGGGAGGTCGCTCGATAAGAAGAATATGTTGGTGGTGGTCGCGATGTCCAGCACGAAGGCCAGCACGAGAAGAGCGTGGAATGTTATTGCCACCACGAGGCCGGCCAGGAGCTCGCCCCCGGGCGTGATCAGCCTGAGGGCGGCGAAGAACCCGGACGTCCCGGCTATGAAAAGGCCGAAGAGGACCGAGAGGCCGGCTATGCTCGCTATGCGGAAGACTAGCTTGCGTTCCTTGACACGGAATATGCGCGAGAAGAAGATCTTGAGCTTGTACGCTATGAGCCTGTATAGCGACATGGTCGTCCTATGAGTCGAGGAACTTGATAATCTCCTCTTGCTCGGGCCCGCCGGTGAGCTCCAGGAATATGTCCTCCAGGCTGGTCTTGCCGCCCTCATCGCCGGCCCTGAGGTCGGCTATGGCGCCGACCGCCACGAGCTCGCCCTTGTTGATGATGCCGACGCGGTCGCACATCCTCTCGGCTATCTCGAGGATGTGGGTTGACATGAAGACGGTCTTGCCGCGGTCGCAGAGCGCCCTTAAGACGTCCTTGGCCACCCGGGCGCTCCTGGGGTCGAGCCCCACCGTGGGCTCGTCGAGAACCACGACGCCGGGGTCGTGGACGAGAGCGGCCATTATGGCCGTCTTCTGTCTCATACCATGCGAGTAAGTCTCAATGAGGTCGTCGGCATTCTCGGCCATACCGAGAAGGTCGAGAAGGTCCTTGATGCGCTTTTCGGTCGTTTGCTTGTCCACCGAGTAGAGCTCGGCGACGAACCTCACGAACTCGCGCCCGGAGAGCTTCTTATACAGAACCGGGGAGTCGGGCACGAGCCCCAGCACGGCCTTGGCGCCCAGGGGATCGGTGAGAATATCGTGCCCGCCGATCTCGACCGTACCCTCGGTCGGGCGGAGGAGTCCGCTTATCATCTTGATGGTGGTGGTCTTGCCCGCGCCGTTGGGGCCTAAGAAGCCGAAGAGTTCGCCCGCCCTCACTTCGAGCGAGAGGTTGCTGACGGCAGCGAAGTCGTCGTAGTTCTTGGTTAAGTTCTTTAGACTTAGCAAGTTGCCGACCTCCTCCGTGGAAGTATATGTGAGTCGCGCCCCGGCGTCAAGACGAGGCTCGCCGGGGGCCTAACATCGATTGACATTATGGCTTAGAGCCTTTAGAGTTTGCTTGAGGAGACACAAGGGGGCGCGATATGAGAGTGGCATTCGTTTTCTTCGTACCTGTCCTGGCGGCGTTCATTCTAGCAGGCGCCTGCGCCGGAAGCGAGGAGGGGGTCAAGGTGGCCGAGATTGAATTGTGTGCCGCCGTGAGGGACCGGACGCCCGTGGGGGCGGCCGAGTCGTTCCCTTCCGATATCGCCCAGGTATACTGCTTCACCAGGATAGTGGGGGCTCAGGACACCACTTCCGTTCAGCATGTGTGGTACTACGGCGAGCGGGAGATGGGCAGAGTCGACCTCAGCGTAAGGTCGGCGTCCTGGCGGACGTGGAGCACCAAGAGAATGGCTCCCGACTGGAAGGGCACATGGCGGGTCGAGGTCGTCCATGGCGACACCACCGTCATAGCGTCGAAGGAATTCATTCTGGAATAATCCCCTTAAAAGAGGAGGAAGTTGTCATGCGTTTGAGTAGGGGTATCTGTGTTGTTTTGGCCGCAGTCGTCGTTCTGTCGGCCGCGCTAGCGGCGGCCGGGGACCTGGATATCAAGCACAGGCTCCTGGATAACGGCCTCAATGTCTACGTACTCGAGAACCACAACGCTCCCGTCTTCACCATGCGCGTCTATATACGCGCCGGCAGCGTCTATGAAGAGGAGTTCCTGGGCAAGGGCATCTCCCACTTCTGCGAGCACCTCGTGGCGGGAGGCACCACCCACAAGCGCCCGGAGGCGGACGCGCAGGCCATTGTCCGCTCCATAGGCGGGGCAGCCAACGCCTACACCACGAGCGGGCACACTTGCTACTACATCTCGACCTCGGCCGAGTACGCCGACAGCGTCATTGACCTTCTCTCGGACTGGACAATGAACTGCGCCATCACCGAAGAGGAGTACACTCGCGAACGGGGCGTGATTCAGCGCGAGATCGCAATGGGGCAGGACGAACCCGGAAGGCGCATTGGCAAGCTCTATAACGGCACCATGTTCGTGGTGCACCCCGAGCACTTCCCGACAATCGGCTATCTCGAGCTCTTCAACACCATAAGCCGTGATGACCTCATCGAGTACTACGAGCGCATGTACGTGCCCTCGAACACTTATGTCGTGGCCGTCGGCGACTTCGACGCCGAGGAGATGCTGGGCAAGCTCGAGGCCGCGTTCTCGATCTACCCGTTCGAACCAAGGCCCATCGTATACCTCCCGTCCGACCCCAGGCAGATGGGAATGAGATACGTGGAAGACGAGATGGACATAGGCCTTACGTACATGACCATCGGTTTTAAGACGGTCATGGTCACGAATGAGGACGCATTTCCCCTGCGCGTATTGGCTTCCATACTGGGAGAGGGCAGAAGCTCGCGCCTCTATAAGAAGGTAAAGGAGGAGATGGGCCTGGTTCACACGATCAACGCCAGCTCCTATACGCCCGAGTACGACGCCCCCGACTTCACGGTGCATGCGTCCCTGGACTACGAGAATACGCCGGCTGCCATAGAGGCGATAAGGGAAGTCATCAATGACCTTAAGACGATGCCGGTCGCGCGGGATGAGCTCAAGAAGGCCAAGACGCAACTGGTGAGCGACTACGCCAGCGGCTTCCAGGACGTGATGGACCAGGCAGCCACGATCGGCACCGACCTCATAAGGACTGGAAGTCCCACATACAGCGGCGGTTACTTCCTCGACCAGGTGAGGGCCGTCACACGGGACGACATCATGCGCGTCGCCAACACCTACTTCTATGACGACGCCATGACGGTGGCCGTCTTGAAGCCCACCGGCTCGGTGCTGCCGGAAGAGGAGACCAGGAAGACGCTTGCGGGCGCCTCGACCGTATCGAGAATGGAGCTCGACAGCGGCATCACGCTTCTTGTCAAGGAAGACCACACCACGCCGCTCGTCTTCATGCGCTCCTTTTTCGCGGGAGGCTCGTATCTCGAGACCGAGAAGACCAACGGCGGCATGAATCTCATGGCGCGAATGATGCGCAGGGGAACGCGTAAGTATTCCTCCGAGATGATGGCCGAGAAGGTGGACGAGATGGGTGGCAGCATGTGGTCGGGCTGCAACGAAGACTATTTTTTCTGCCACATGGACGTTATCAGCGAGAACTTCGACAAGGGCCTCGCGCTTTACGCGGACGCCATCGTGAACTCGGCCTTCAGTGAGGCCGAGTTCGAGAGAGAGCGCGAAGCCGTGCTCGCCCAGATCGTCGCGCGCGACGACGACTGGCAGGAAGACGGCGAGACCAGGATGAGGAAGCTTCTCTACGGCGACCATCCCTACGGCCTGAGCCCGGTCGGGGAAGAGGAGTCGGTAAGCGCCATGACGGCCGACTACGTCAAGGGGCTCTATCAGGATTACTGCACGCCGGATAACCAGGTGCTTCTCGTCTACGGTGATGTCAAGACCGACGATGTCGTCGCGGCAGTGAACAAGGCCTTCAGCCGGTTCAATCGCGGGCCGGCGAGCGTCCCGCCGCCTCCCGAGTGGGAGGGCATCGATGAAGACGTTCTCCTCGTCGAGCCCACCGACAAGGAACAGGCCGTGATATACATGGGCATCCCCTCGATGACGCTCGACAACCCGGACTGGTACGCCATGCGCGTCCTGGACGGCGTAATGTCGGGCGTGGGCTATCCGGGCGGCTGGCTGCATGAAACGCTGAGAGGGCAGCGGCTTGTCTATATAGTCCATCTCTGGAACGCGGCCCTGAGGGGCAAGGGTTATATATGCGTGATGGCGGCCACGACGCCCGAGCACGCCGACAGCGCCCTGGGCATCATCAATGAGAAGATCGAGAAGGCCAGGAACGAGCTCGTTACCGACGAGGAGCTCGAAATGGGCAAGCGCTCGTGCATCGTAATGGAGGATCTCTATTACACCCAGACTACGGCCTCCCAGGCCGATATTTCGGGGCAGTATGAGGTGAGGGGCCTGGGCTACGATTACCGCGATAGCATAAGGGAAAAGGTGAGGGCGGTCACCAAGGAGGACCTGAGGCGCGTCGCCAACAAGTACTTCACCAACTCGGCGACGGTGGTGATAACGCCCGCGCCCGAGAACATCAAGGAGACAGCGGAAGCGACCTATGGAAAAGCGGATTAAGTATCTCAATCATATAGAGCTGGGAAAGCTCGTACCCGAGACGTATGACACCGTGCTCATTCCCGTGGGAACGGTGGAGGCGCACGGTGTCATACCCGTAGGGACGGACATATTGATCCCGGAGGCCATGGCCGAGCGAATTGCAGAGGAGGTCGACCTCCTGGTCGCGCCGACCATTCCCTACGGCATAACCCACTCGCTGTACGGCCATCCGGGCAGCGTGACCATCACCAACGAGGTCTTTGAGGCATATGTTTACGATGTGGTCAGGTCGCTGGCCAACTCGGGCTTTGATAAGGTGATAGTGCTTAACGGCCACGGCGGCCAGATAAGCGAGCTTAAGGATGCACTCTACAGGGCCAACCGTGAAATCGGCGTCAAGACGCTGCTCATCAACTGGTGGGTCGACACCGAAGAGGAGCGCAAGAAGTACCTGGGGCGCGAGGGGGGCCATGCGGCCTCGGACGAGACGGCGCCAATCGTGGCCATTGACCCGTCGCTGGTCAGAAAGGACCTCTTCGACGAGGACATGATCACCAAGAAGACGGGCTTCTTCTCGGCCTATCCCTATCCGGGCTCTATCATCACGTACTCGGACGGCGACTGGTCGCTCAACTTCGATGAGGAGAGCTGCCGCAAATACTTCGACGCCGTCACGCGCAAGGTCATAGACTTCATCAATATGGTCCAGAGGAAGTGGTGAACACTCGGGAGGTGATCCCTATGGTGATCCCCGTGAGGAACCGGCATTGGGCGCCGTGGATGATGACCGCGGCCGCCGTTCTCCTGGCCTCAGCGCTTCTCGCGGGCTGCCAGAAAGGTGAATCCACATCCGCAGATGAGAGTACCCAGCTTCTTACGGAGATGAAGGCCTGGTTCGAGGCCACCGACTATGAGGCCTCCGGATATGCCAGCCTGGAGGAGGCCCTCGCCGACATCTACCAGGATGACGGCTATACCACGGATCTATATCACGACATCGGCGAGGCGCTCACGAAGTCCGCGACCGGTGCAGACCGCCGCCGCGTTCTCAAGGATTGTCAGGAGTGGTTCGAGCTCATCGACTGCGAGATGTCTGGCTATGATACGCTCGAGGAGGCCATCCAGGACATCTACCAGGATGATGGCGAGACCCTGAAGCTCTACCGGCGGCTCGTGAAGTACAACGGTGGTAGCGTCTGACCGGCAGCAGGATCTGATCAAGCGGGGCCGGCGCTGACGCCCCCCTGGGCCGAGCGAGCAGCGGGACTTGACTGACCTTTCCAGAGTATTCGCCTCACGTTGACCCCCTGGCTGTTACTCCGCCGTGGCCGGTATGCCGGCACCTGATCAGACAAGCCTAAGGCCGGCGTATCTCAAGCCGAAGAGATGTATAGACATTTGTCTTGACATTCTCGACATATGTCGTTATGATAGACACAGTTGCGGCATGATAGCCGCACATCGCCCACCCGGGGTTTTCGGGTGGGCGGGAAGGCAAGGTGAAAGAATGCTAGGCACGGGCATTGTGGAGGTATTGGGTGGTGAAAAGGTGTTGGGATGGAAGGTCAAGAACGCTATGGATATCGTAGAGCTGAGCAAGAGGGGAGTGCCGAAGAGTGCGCTCTCGCACCTAGCAAAGACGCTCGGGTTTACCACCGCCCATATGGCAGAGTTTCTGCCGGTTACGGAACGCACGATACAGCGATACAGGCCGAAGCAGTATTTTAAGCCCTATGTTTCAGAGCAGATTCTGGAACTCGCCGAACTGGCGGCTTACGGTCTGGAAGTATTCGATAACCAGGAGCAGTTTCTTCGCTGGCTGAATGAGCCCATTAAGGCGCTCGGCGGCAAGGCTCCGGTCAATCTACTGGACACGAGATTCGGCGTGGAGATGGTACGCAACGAGCTTGGCCGGATAGAATACGGAGTATTCTCTTAGGAGCAGTCTCCAGATGAAAGTGTACCGTATCGCCAAGCCGAAGCGAGCAGCAGACCTATCGGGACTCGGAGCCTTCCTTTATGGAGGAAGGTGGAATCGCCAGGGTTCAACCAAGGTGCTCTATACTGCTTCGAGCCCTTCTCTTGCTATTCTTGAGAAGATTGTCCACGTCAACCTGGCTACCATGCCCCGGGATATGTGCTTGATCACGATTGAGGTGCCGGACAAGGCTGGCCTGATATCGGTGAGCGAGAGAGATCTGCCAAAAGGGTGGTCGGATACCCCTGGGCCTGACGAGCTAAAGGAGGTCGGTGAAAAGTGGGTAAGTGAAGGGAAGACGCTGTTACTGCGTGTGCCTTCAGCCGCGAGCCCACATGAGGTCGACTTTCTTATCAATCCGAGTCACAGGGAAATGGCTCGGGTCAGAGTGGTGGAGGTGGAATCCGCGCAGGTATTTGCCCGACTGGCGGAGAAGGCAAAGGGCAAGAAGACCCGGTAGTCGCGCAGCATGGCTATCCATCTTCTGAACGGCAGCACTTGACGCCGGTCGCGGCCGCTGCTAGAATCTCATTACCCTTCAAACCTCTATTGGTGTGTCCAATGGAGGTTCTGCTTTGCTCGCTCGCATCTACACTTCAAGCGTCATCGGCATCGACGGTGTGCTCGTTGAGGTGGAGGTCGACATCTCAGGCGGGCTCCCGACCTTCCATATTGTGGGCCTTCCCGGTGAGGAGATACGCGAGAGCCGCGACCGCATCCGGGCGGCGCTGACGAACAGCGGTTTCGAATATCCCGCCAGGAGGATCGTTGTGAATCTCGCCCCTGCGACCCTGAGGAAGACAGGGGCCAGCTTCGACCTTCCCATAGCCGTGGGGATAATTCTGGCAAGTGGCCAGGCCAGGTCTTCCGAGGCAGACAGGTATCTCATCGTGGGTGAACTCTCGCTAGACGGCTGCCTCAAGCGCGTGAGCGGGGCCCTTTGCATGATGGGCGCCCTTCCGCTCAAGGATTTTGCCGCCGCCATACTCCCCGCCGGAAACGCCGTCGAAGCGAGCTTCTGCACCGACAGGCCCGTATACGGAGTCGATGGCCTGCTAGATGTCGTCGGTGTGCTCACCGGGGACAGGGAGCCCAGGAGAGTCGAACCACGCGCGCCGGCTGGCGCTGCGCTTGACCCCGATGGCGTGGACTTCGCCGAGGTACGCGGCCAGCAGCACGCCAGACGCGCCGTCGAGGTCGCTGCCGCGGGCGCCCACAACCTCCTGATGGTTGGACCTCCGGGTAGCGGCAAGACCATGATGGCGAGAAGAGTGCCCACGATACTGCCGCCCATGACAACCGCCGAGGCCATCGAGACCACCAAGATCCACTCTGTTGCCGGCAAGCTCGCCGATGACGGCCTCTTGGCGTCACGGCCGTTCCGGGCCCCCCATCATACGGTGAGCGAACCCGCTCTGGTGGGCGGCGGGCTCGTCCCCAGGCCGGGAGAGGTAAGCCTCGCCAATCACGGCGTCCTGTTTCTGGACGAGTTCACCGAATTCAGGCGTACTTCGCTTGAGGTGCTGAGGCAACCCCTCGAGGACAGGGTGGTCACCATATCCCGGTCGCGCGCCACCGTCACCTTCCCGGCCAACTTCATGCTGGTTGCCGCCATGAACCCCTGCCCCTGCGGCAACCTCACCGACCCCGGGAAAGAGTGCAGGTGCACTTCGCGGGATGTCGCGCGCTACCGTCAGCGCATCTCCCAGCCCATTCTCGACCGCATAGATATCCATATCGAAGTGCCTCCCGCCCTGTACCGCGATATGGCGAGCGGGGAAGAAGGGGAAGGTTCGGCAGTTATTAGGGAGCGCGTCGGGAGAGCCCGGGAGGTGCAGGCGAAGCGGTTCGCGAGGTCGCGCAGGGTCTTTACCAACTCCCAGATGTCGGTGCGGCACCTCAAGGCCCATTGCCGTGTGGACGGCAGGGGGGACGACCTTCTGAGCGCCGCCTCCAAGAGGCTGGGACTCAGCGCGCGCTCATACACCAAGGTCCTTAGAGTCGCGCGCACTATAGCGGACCTTGACTGCAGCGGGAAAATCGAGGCCCGGCACCTGGCCGAGGCCATCCAGTACAGGCCCCTGGGTTAGGCCCCTTATCGATGTCGGCAGGCGGCAATGAGCTTGAATCCGCGACCCAGGAAGGGGCGGCTGGTCTTCCGAAGACCTCGAGGAGGCCGGGATTTCGGCCGCACAGTGCGCGTAAACGGCGGTCTTGAACGCGAGGATTGACAGTACCGGGCTAGACTGTGTACATTACGGCAGGCTGGTGAAACCGGTTGCGGATTTCGGTGTAGCAGGCTTCGCAAGTACACCGGATTGATGATTTGCGAATACCGGCGGTAGGGCAGCGACAAACATATCTTCCCCTGAAATCTGTTCAATGAAGCAGAGACTAAGCAGCAGCTCTCTTTTCAGTGAAAACGCCATAATCGTCTATTTAGCTCTCGCCAAGGTTCTGTTTCACCTGGTTCACCCCGAGTATGGCTACTTCAGGGACGAATTGTACTATATAGCAATCAGCGACCATTACAGCCTTGCGAATCTGGACATATTGCCGCTGACGCCGCTTTTCCTAAAACTGATTACTGCGGTATTCGGTTATTCCATTAAGTCGGTTCATTTGGCTTCCTCCCTCTGCGGCGCCCTTTCTATGGTCCTTGCCTGCTTGATAGCCAGGCAGCTGGGCGGAAAGAGATACGCCATCCTGCTCACGGGCCTGCTGGTGTTCTTTTCCGGTTTCATGATATTCGGGGCACTGTTCACTTATGACAGTATGGACTTTTTGATTCAGACACTGGCCATATATCTGCTGGTGAGAATAATCAAAGATGATAATCCCAGATTGTTTTTACTCTTCGGTTTGGTGCTGGGGCTCGGGCTTCTCAACAAGATGAGCATATTGATTTTCAGTCTGGCCGTATTCGTATCCCTGTGGCTTGTGCCGCAGAGAGCGTATTTCAAAAGCAAGTGGATCTGGATTGGCGGCCTGGTCGCCCTCGTATTCTCCATTCCTTTTGTGTTATGGCAATTCAGGCATGGCTGGTACTTCCTGGATTTCGCGGCCGGCTACTCCGGCGGCATTGCCTACAGAGCGTCGTTCCCCGAATTCCTGTGGAGCCAGGTCTTACCCAACAACATTTTTGCGTTTCCAATCTGGGTGACAGGGCTGGGCTTGCTGCTCCTCTCTAATCATTGGAGACGATATCGCTTATTCGGGCTCATGTACGTCATCATATTTCTCCTGGCATACTTCCTCGGCGTGAAGTTCTATTTTATGATTCCAATGTACTCAATACTGCTGGCTGTGGGTGCGGTGAAGATCGAGGGTTATTTCAGTGAACGCGCTATCCGAAGGCCCGGGGCAAGATCCTGCCGGACTGCACTTCCCATCGTCTACGTCGTATTGAGTCTGCCGTTGTTGCCTATGATCGTACCGATTCTCCCCGTCGAGACATTCGTGGAATACGCCGCGGTTTTGGGAGTTCATGCAGGGGTTCGCCATGAAAACACGGATCTGGGTCAGCTCCCGCAACACATGGCTGATCGTTTTGGCTGGGAGGAGATGGTTGATCAAATCGCCGCTGTCTATGACAGTGCCGCATCGGAGTCGAATGAGGAAATCGGTGTCCTAACAGGCAATTACGGCCAGGCCGGCGCAGTTCATTTATTGGGACAGAAATACGGTCTGCCCCAGCCCACAAGTGCGGACGGCTGGTTCTATTTTGAGGCGCTCAGGAATAGAGAGTTCAAAGACAGCTATGTCTCCTTCGGGCCGCCTCGGAATAGGCTGCTCGAGGTGTTCGAAGTGGTAATCCCGCGCGGCACCTATACACACCCTTATTGCATGCCTTATGAAAACAACAGTCCCATTCATCTGTGCAGACAGCCCAAATACGACCTCGCCGGTTACTGGGTCGTGCTGAGGAACGTCGATCCCGGGTTTATGGAGGTATTACAGGCGGATGGCGCGCCGGCGGCAATTCGCTATTATGATGAATGCAGGGAGGCCAATCCCCATACAATCATGTTCACGGAGAGCCAGATGAACGCGCTTGGGTACGAATATCTGTATAGGGGGGAGGTCAAGGAGGCCATCGCTCTATTCGAGCTTAATGTAAGAGCTTACCCGGAAGCGTATAACGCCTATGACAGCCTGGGTGAAGCGTATATGGAAGACGGGCAATATGGAATCGCCATTGCCAATTATGAGAAATCACTGGAGCTCAATCCCGAGAATTCAAACGCAAGGGAGAAACTCGAGGAATTGGGAAGACTGATCAATGATGCTGCTGTCCCGGTGCAGCATTGAACTTCTCTGCAAGGCAGCCCTCAGTTCAAACTCAGTAGCGGCCGGATTGCTTCCACCACATGCTGATAGTGCGATCTACAGGAAGGGGCAGGACCATGAGGGCAAGGAGGGTGACGGCGATTGTGCCGCCCATGACGAATGCAGAAACCCGGTGACGCCAATCCGGTCGGGCCTGGATAAGGAGCTTGACCATGTGCATATAATTGTGATATGATCGTCTTAGACGAGCGGGCGCAGAGCCAGTGCCCGCCTAGGAGGCAGAGCCATGACCAGAATTGCTAATTATCTTACTTTCTGCGGTATTGTGGCTGTCCTGCTGGTATCCTCGGCCTATGGGTCCCCTGACCTATCCGCCTCGGGCTCGGCCTGGCTGGCCACCGAACCCGGTCATGAGGGATACTGGAAGTACTGCTATGAGGTGACCTGGTCCAACTTACCCCACGGTGTAAGTCATCTCGATTTCCTGCTCACAATGCTCGAAGACTGCCCGTGCCTGTGCACTCCAGGCTATTTCGTATTCGAGGACACTGTCGGAACCGGGCCCGGTGTCTATGGGGAGGACCCCTGCACGGTCCTCTATTACGGCTATTTCGAGTGCGAGGGGGACCCGTCGATACCCATCTATGGCCCCCTGATCAAGTTCGAGCCGTATGAGGGTGGTTGCGAGCCCAGCACGGAGGGAACGGCGTATCTGTGTTACTACTCGGTAGCTGCCCCGGTCTACGGGACCTGGGTGGATTATCTGGCCATCAAATTCTCGGGCGAGTCCGAATACGGGACGCTGACGGGACCGCTGCCCAGTTGCGAGACCGGAGTAAGCGCCATCGAAGTGAGCACATGGGGTAATGTGAAGGCCCTTTACCGCTAGAGAGGACGTCCGCTCGACCGGGACCAGTTTCACGCGGAAGCTGGAAATATGCCTACATCTGATTTCCCCGAAAAACCTCCAGAATCGGCAAAGCCTGCCGAAAAATGGTTGTAAGGAAGACCGGACCTGTAGGCCGGTCCCGCGGTGATAAGGAGAACCTGATGAAGGCAGGAATGCTGATCGCGCTCGCGGTTATTCTGGCCCCGGCGCCGGTGGCTTATGGGTCGACGGCCCCCGACAACCAGAATCTCAAAGTCGTCCTCCATGTCGAAGCGCATGAGACGAGAACGTGCAGCAAGAACATGCCTTCGATATCGGACAGGGCCGATTTCAAACGCGTCTGGGACACATACACGGACGTGGATGTCTTCTTCGTCATCTTCTCCTACGATTCGTTAACAGGCGTCGAGTTCGGGCTCAGGTGGCCCCAGGACTGGGGGAGCGCCTTCACCTATCATTGCGCGGACCTCTCCATCGGCAGCATCAGCGATCCGGGCGACGGCATGTCCATTACCTGGCAGACCTGCCAGAGAAGCGACGCCAGGCCCCGGTACTGGCCCGTAGCCTGGACATGGCTTGCGCCCGTATCCGACGGAGAGGTGGAGATAACTCAGCACTTGCTCAAAACCTCCAACTGCGCCTTCCAGACTTCCGAACCCGAGAGCATCTTCAATGCGGGCCTTAATGTCGATCCCTATGAGGGTCCCCCGGGCGGCGGCGTCGCCGTTCAGCCCATGACCTGGGGCGGCGTCAAGGCCATGTTCAGATAGCATTACCTCACCTCCATTGTATTGCGTAAAGCGCCGGGTGGAAATCCCGGCGCTTTTTGTTTAATATGGTCGCCGGGGAGGTCAGATGCCGAAACGCGACGGAGCCGTCTTCACCGCAGGGCCGATAACGACGACGCTCATACGCCTTACTCTTCCCATGACCTTCGGCATGATAGGCATCGTCGCCTTCAATCTCGTCGACACGTATTTCGTCGGGAAGCTCGGGACAAATGAACTCGCGGCACTGAGTTTCACGCTTCCGGTCATCCTCGTCGTGCAGAGCGTGGCGCTGGGTCTGGGTGTCGGGGCATCGGCCGTAATATCGCGGGCGATAGGGGAGGGAAACGCCGACCAGGTAAGAAGGCTCACGACGGACAGCCTTGTCCTCGCCCTGCTCACGGTGCTCTGCTTCGTGATCGCAGGCCTCCTCACCATAGCGCCCATCTTCCGCTTCCTGGGCGCGACGGAAGAGGTGCTCCCCCTGGTCGCCAGGTACATGCGCATATGGTATTTCGGCGTGGTGTTCGTCGTCGTACCCATGATCGGCAACAATGCCATAAGGGCCACCGGGGACGTCAAGACCCCGGCGCTCATCATGGTGATAGCGGCCCTGGTCAACACCGGTCTCGACCCGCTTCTCATATTCGGAATAGGGCCCTTCCCGAGGCTTGAGATAGAGGGCGCGGCGCTCGCCACGGTTATATCCAGGGCGACGACGTTCTCCGTAGCTCTTTACGTTCTGGGTCATAGGGACAAGATGCTCACGAGGACGATTCCGAGAGTCCGGGACGTACTCCGGTCATGGGGGCGCATACTCTATATAGGTCTCCCCACGGCGGGCACGCGCATCGTCGTCCCCCTGGCGATCGGCTACATCACCCGTGTGGTCTCGGCCTACGGCACGCCGGCCGTCGCGGGATACGGCGTGTCGTCACGCATCGAGTTCTTCGCCTTCACGGTGGTGGTGGCGCTGGGCTCGGTTCTCATGCCCTTCATGGGACAGAACTGGGGTGCCTGCAATCACGCGCGCCTGCGCCTTGGCGCAAGATCGGCCGAGGTGCTCGCCCTGGCGTGGGGGGCTTTCATGTTCGTGGTGTTTGCCGTAGCCGCCCGGCCCATAGCCACGCTCTTCAATGCCGACCCCGACGTAGTGGCAACCATAGTCACCTACCTCAGAATAGTGCCCCTGGCGTATGGCCTGCAGGGCGTGCTCATGGTAGCGTCGGCTTCCCTGAATGCTCTTAACCGCCCGCTTCACTCGTCCGCGCTTGCGCTGGGGCAGATGTTCGTGGTCTACGTCCCGCTTGCCATGTTGGGATCCCGCCTCTACGGTCTCGCCGGCGTGTTCGGGGCCCTGGCGCTTGCCTACTTCGCAGGAGGTTTCGCGGCGCATGCGGTCCTGGGCCGGGTCCTCGGCTCCATAGGCAAGCCTACTGGTTAAGCAGCTCTACGGTCTCGTCCTGTAGCATCGCCCAGATAGAGTAGACTCCTATCGCCGTTCCCACGGGGATCTTGAACAGGGCGAAAATCGAGACGATGATGATTAGTATCCTCGCCCAGGAGCGCCTCTTAAGCAGCCCCCAGCCGCCGATGATCATGGGCACGCCTATGATGGCGAGGAAAAATCCTATGATGGGCGCAATCGTAGCCAGGACGGTCATGGCCTCCGCCTCACCCGAGAGGAAGCCGATGCCCGTCAGTATAGTGGAGATGGCTATTCCGGCTATGAGGAATATGAGGCCGAACGCGATATGGAACGCGGCCACCAGCGTAATGTGTTTTTCCATGGTTCACACTCCTTTCTCCACCATAGACTACGAATGAGGGGCCACGTTTGTTCAAGTTTCAGGAGAGTTTCTTAAGAAGCCAGGCCATGTTCTGCCCCAGGACCTCCATGGTGCGTATGCCTTCCTTGTCCTTCTCGAAATCCCCCACTTCCCGGGCCACCCCCATGTTCCAGTACCTTGAGCCCGGGACTATCATCTGGCTTATGAAGAAGAAGTGATTGAGGGAGTTGAAGGCGTGGTTGGCCCCGCTCCGGCGCACGGCTACCACGGCCGCGCCCACCTTGCGCCTGAGCATGGAGTCATTGGCCATTGCGACGAACCCGGCGCGACAGACGAGCGCCATGATCTCCGGGCTGGCGTTTGCGAAATACGTGGGCGTCCCGAGTATGATGCCGTCGGCCCCGGCCATCCTTTCAATGCACTCGTTGGCGATGTCGCCCGTCACGGCGCAGCGGCCGTCCTTGTTCTCGAAGCACTTGTAGCACGCGATGCATCCCTGGATCTTCTTGCCGGCCATCTGGTAGAGCTCGGTCTCGATGCCCTCCTTCTCGAGCTCCGTGAAGACCGTCCTTATCATGGCCGCCGTGTTGCCGTCCTTCCTCGCGCTTCCGTTGAATGCAACTACCTTCATCGTTTCACTCCTTGCTGTTGTGTCCCGGGGCTGCAATACCCAGAGGCGGGACTATCTTCTCACATCGGCCAGACGCTTTCTTAAGAATACCGCGATCACGACAAGCGCCATGCCGGTGGCGCCCCACCTGAGAAGGGGCCGCTCGAAGTCGCCGCCTATCATGAGCGCATGCGCGGTCGCCAGTAGAAAGGCTATGTAATTGAGCCAGTGGAGCATTCGCCAGCGCGCTCCGAGCGCCATCCTTAAGCCCGCCGCCACTACGGCCACCCATATGAGCCAGTAGGCGGGGGGGCCGCCCCACATGAGAAAGCCCTCGGGCGATTCGAAGCGCGGAAGCAGCACTGCGGCGCTCAGGGAGTCCCAGGCGACGGTGGCGCCGTGTATTGTAATGAGCGTGAGGCCCATGATGGCTACAAGGTGATGGGTCTTCATGTAGGGCCTGCCGAAGAACTTACTGAGTTCAACGACGAAGGCCGACGATAGGCAGGTCAGGAAGACATAGATATAGCCCAGCATCGCAGCGCCCCGGATGGCTGTATACAGCATGTAGTCAGAGGGGGAGGCGACCAGTACGGCCGCCACCAGAATCAGGGGAATGAGGACGATCAGGATGAGGGTTCCGGTCCTGCGGTTCGGTGTGTTGGTCTCCATACAGAAGAGATGTATCACGAATGGCCGGATGGGGTCAATGGTAGGGATTAGAAAGCCTCGTGGCTCTGCTCTGGCAGGTGCATAACGTTAAACTGGTCAATGGGATTGGCAGCGTGTTATAATCATATATGGGGCGTTGTGAAATGAGGGTTGGGAAATCGAGGAGCTGCGAAAGACGGATCTCCATCGGGGTTATATGCCTGGCCGTGCTGGCCTTTACCCTTTCTGCGCTTCTCCCCGGGTGCGGTGGTGATGAAGTGACAAAGGATCCCATCGGTGTTCCCGTGCCGCCCACACCTGAGACAATGATGATGTTCTGGGCCGACGCATATGAGCGCAAGGACATCGACAAGTATGCATCGTGTCTGACCGACGGCTATACGCACTCTCTTTCACTTACGGGTGGCGAAGAGGATTCTGCTGTTTCATTGACAAGACAGGATGACCTGGCGGCAGCCCGGAAGCTCTTCGAGCATGAGTGCGTTACCGGCATCGATATGAGTATCGTCATAACCAACGGGCCTTGGGCGACCGAGGGGGGCCTGCTTTTCAGGCTGGAGTCTGATGTCCGGATAGAGGTGGGAGAGCCCGGGACGCTGGGCATCACTCCCGTGACCTGGGCGGAATTCAAACAGGTGGTGGCAGCAGACGGGCTCGCCTGCGAGCCCGGCGTCTACGCGGTGGAATTCACATTTCTCGATATTGAAATAGTCCGGGACCCTGCAGATGAAGACTGGTGGCTTATTGCGGAGATCAGGGAATTCCCGATGCAGTGAGATGCCGGCTCTCCGGGCTCAGAGCAGCGCCGTGCTGAAGTACCTTTCGGCGCGGTCGGGCAGTATTGTGACGACCTTGTTGTGGCCGTTATCCATGTGAAGCGCGGCGAAGACGTTTGCGCCCGATGAGGTCCCCACGAGCAGGCCCTCTTCTCTTGATAGCCTGCGGGTCGTCTGTATGGCTTCCTCATCCGAGACGGTCATCACCATGTCCACGAGCTCAACGTCGAGAACGGCGGGTATGAAGCCGTCTCCGATGCCGTGTATCTGGTGGAGCCCGGGCTCGCGCCCCAGCAGGGCGGCGCTGTTCTTGGGCTCGACGGCTACGATTTTGACGTCCGGGTTCTTCTCCTTAAGGAATGTGCCGATGCCCTGCACGCTGCCGCCGCTTCCCACTCCGGCGACGAAGACGTCGATCTCGCCCCCCGTGTCTTCCCATATCTCGGGGCCGGTCTGCTGGTAGTGGATCTCCGGATTGTGGGGGTTCACGAACTGGCCCGCTATGAAATACTTGTCGGGCTCGGCCCTGACGAGCTCATCCACCTTGGCGAGGCAGCCGTCGAGGCTCTCCTCGGCGGGCGTCAACATGGTCTCGCCGCCCAGGGCGTGTATGATCTTCTTGCGCTCTTCGCTCATGTTCTCGGGGATGATGCAGACGACTTTATAGCCCTTCTGGACGCCCACCAGGCTGAGGCCTATGCCGGTGTTGCCCGAGGTTGCCTCTATAATAGTCATCCCGGGCTTGAGTTTGCCTTCCTTCTCGGCCATGTCGATGATGTGCTTGGCCACGCGGTCCTTGACGCTGCCGCCGGGATTCATGAATTCGGCCTTGGCGAAGACATTGCCCGATGACATGGCCGTGAGCCGTATGAGCGGGGTCTTTCCAAGCGCCTCGAGAACCGAATCAATGAGCATGCACATTCCCCTTTGTCACGGCGTGACTTATGCCCGATATATCGACCTCCGGGGGCCTCAGATTGAGTGAATACGGGCCTGGGGCCCCGTAGAGCCGGCTTGACATTAAAAGGTAAGTATGTTACTATCTAATACAGGGTCCGGCCCGGCGCGGGCCCGGACAGGGGCATTAAGAGAGGAGAGGCATGAGGAAATCCGCAGACAAGATTATCAGGGTGGCGGCCCTTGCGATTATTGCGGCCTATATCGCTCCCGGCCTCGCCTTCCCCCATGGCGTCGTCCTCTGTGTAGGGGAAGACGGCCGCGTGGCGGTGAAGGAAGTCCCCGGAGGCCACTGTGCCGGCCTACTCTCCGCCGTGCATCATCACGGGTCGGGGTCTTATGAGAAGAATTCCTGCCTTACCCTGCCTCGCGGTTGCTCGAGACCATGTCTCGATATTCCCGTATCGTCATCGTCGGACGCCCAGCAGGTTCCTGATGAACAGGGCTCCTCTAAGAGCCCGACCGCATCCTGCTGCGTCTGCGAGCCCATAGACAGTGACGTCGGTTCTTCACCTGTCCGATGCTCCGATTACACCGGCGCCAGTCACCTGGCGAGATCCACGCTGCGGATTCTGCGCAGCGTAGTGATCGTAATCTAGGTAATCAGTTCCCACTTGTTTGACTCTGCACCCGGCCCGGGTGCGAGGATTAACTTCATATGTGGAGGCAGGAGGTTTGTATGCGAGATAAGCATCTCTTACTTGCAATAACGCTTGCGGTGCTGGCGATCGCCGGGTGCGCCGGGCGGGGCGGCGGTACGGGATTTCCCGAGCCGCGTCCGCTGGGGAGCGAACTTGAGGTCTACATGGCTCCCGAAAAACCGGAAAAGCAACATGAGGCCGCACCGCGGGTGGCTGAGCCTGCCGGTGACCTCACGCTCAGGCAAGTCCTCGGTCTTGCGCTCATGGGCAATCCCGAACTCGCGGGCTACTCCTGGGCGGTGAGAGCCGCGGACGCACGCGCGCTCCAGGCCAGTCGGATCCCCAATCCCGGGATCGAGGTGGAACTCGAGCAGTTCGGCGGGGTCGGCGAGGTCGCCGGCCTGGACGGGGCCGAAGCGACCCTTAGGCTCGGGCAGGTTCTCGAGATAGGAGGCAAGCGCGGCAAGCGCACGCAGGTGGCGCTCCTGGAGCGCGATCTGGAGGGCTGGGAGTACGAAGCAAGACGCCTGGATGTCTTCGCCGGGGCCGCCTCAGCCTTCATCGCCGTGCTGGCAAACCAGGAGAGACTCATCGTTGCCCAAGAGTCCCACCGGCTGTCCGAGATCGTGCTCGAGGTTGTCTCGGAGCGGGTCAAGGCGGGCAAGGTCTCGCCCCTTGAGGAGACGAGGGCCGCTGTCGAGGCCGCTTCCACGGAAATCGAGGTCGAGCGGGTGAGGAACGACCTCGAGGCCTCGAGGAGGGCCCTGGCTGCGACCTGGGGCGGCGGGAGGCCCGGGTTTGGAGAGGTGAGGGGCGACCTAACGCAGGTCGAGAAGATACCGGCCCTGAAAGATATCATGAGCCGCGCCGGTCGGGGCCCGGAGCTTGCGAGATGGGGCACGGAAATCGAGATGCACCAGGCGGTGCTTGACCTGGAGAAGTCGCTTCGCATCCCGGACCTCGAATTGGGCGTGGGCGTGGCGCGGGATGTCGAATCCAGCCTGGACACCTACATCCTTGCTCTGGGTTTCGAGATACCCGTGTTCGACAGGAATCAGGGCGGCGTCCGGGAGGCCGAGTGCAACCTTGCCCGCGCAAGGGAAGATCGCAGGGCGACGGAGATAGGCGTTGCGGCGGAGATGGCACAGGCCTACCAGTCGCTGGCGACCTCGTATGTAGAGGCCAGGTCCCTCGGGGCGACGGTGCTTCCCGGCGCCGAGCGCGCGTTTGAAGCTACCGGCGAGGGCTACAGGCAGGGCAAGTTCACCTATCTTGACGTGCTGGACTCCCAGCGCACGCTCTTCGACGTGAGGGCGCAGTACCTGGACGCCCTCGAGGCCTACCACCAGGCCGTGACGGAGATCGAACGAATCATCGGAGAAGGGCTCAATGGCGAAGAAGAAAACAACAGCGGAGGGGAACAATGAGAGTCAAGCAATTGACCATGCTTCTCGTGATTGTCGCAGGCACGGCCGCCCTTGCCCTCATTCAGGGTTGCGGGGGCGGGCAGGCTGAGGCCGAGGTGAGCGCCCGGGCCGAAGACCAGGTGTGCGATCACGATCACGACCCGCATACAGATGAGGACGCGCATGCAGATGAGGACACGCATGCAGATGAGGGCGCGCATTCTGAGGAAGACCACGGCGCGGCCGAAGCGAGTGCGGCCGCTCCTTCGTATGAAGAAGGGCATGAGGACCATGGGCATGAGAGCGGGAGCCCGCTGGTTCGCCTCAGCGAGCGGGAGCTCGAGGAGTGCGGGGTCTCGATGGCCTTAGCGGGGCCGGGCTGGCTTGATCGAGAGATCGTGATCCCGGGAGAGGTCCGCATCAACGGGGACCTCCTCGCCCACATGGTACCCAGAGTCCCCGGGATTGTTACCGAAGTCCTGAAGACCCTGGGCGATGCCGTGGAGAGGGGCGATGTGCTGGCGGTGATCGAGAGCAATGACCTGGCCGACGCCAGGGTAGACTACCTGGCTGCGCGGGAAAGGCTCACGCTGGCTGAGTCCAACTTCGAGCGTGAGAAGAACCTTTGGGAGAAGGAGATCACATCCGAGCAGGAGTACCTGGACGCAAGAAGCGAGCTTACCGAAGCCCGTATAGAGTCTCGTTCGTCCGAGCAGAAGCTTTACGCCCTG
>JASFEA010000006.1:0-45990 GCA_050125095.1 bacterium | reverse complement strand
CCTTCCATCCGGTGCTGGGCAGAGATGGCATCCGAGACTTCTTCGATAAGCCTGCTTGATGAGAACTCGAAGTCGCCGAACACCCCCACCGTGGGAACATACGGCAGGAAGTACAGGTCGGGAGCTTCGCCGAGGAACTTCCCGCTGTAAATGTCTTCTCGCTTTATCACTTCGCTGATGAGGGGCCTGTCGGTTCTAGGGTCCTTGAAGGAGCGCAGCAGCGCGGCAAGCTCATCACGCGTCTTCTCATAATCATCGGGCTCGACTGATCCCCTGGGCTCCCTGCCCTTGAGGTTGACGAAGAGCCCCCCGTAAACCCCGCCGCTCAGCGCATAGGCTCTTGTGTTCTCCCAGTCGACATCGGAGAAGGAAAAGAAGAACTTCCTCAGGAGATCATACCCGCCCGAGGTCCACCGGAGGCCCATCTTCACCCTGCCGAGGCGCAGCCTGGAGACAAGGCGATAGACGTTCATGGGTGTGAGGCCGGCCCTGAACAGCCTGTACTTGAGCATCGAGGCCAGCCCGTCCTTGACCTTCATGGCCCCCTGCTGGATCAGGTAGTTATTGGCGTGAATGAAGCGGTACAGCGGGCCGGCGCCGTGGTCGGAGACCAGCATCACCGAGTCGTTCTCGTCCAGCCCGTCCACGACCTCCCCGATTATGGAATCCAGCCGGCGGTAAATGCCCGTGACCTCGTCGGCGAAGCGGCCGGCCTCCCCGGGATCGTGACGGGGATGCTTCTCGTCCATGACATGCCAGAGGGCATGCTGGAGGAAATCCGTCTCGCTGAAGACCTCCATGGCGAATTTCCAATCGGCGCGGCCGAGAAGTTCCCTGAGCACGACGCGCTTATTCTCCAGCACTTCCCGCAGTTCCGCGAGGAAGTCGCCGGCCCTGCCGGCCGAGTAGACCTTGCGCGGGACTATGCTGTAGGACGGAGCCAGCGACTCGATCTCGCCGGCCAGCTCAGTGGGGTAAGTGTACCGCTTGCTCCCCAGGGGCGTCAGCAGCCCCGTTACAAGGTAGCCGTTAACCTGTCGCGGCGGATAGGTCATCGGCACATTGACGACGACAACCTTGCCGCCGAACCTGCCGACGATGTCCCATACGGTCGGGGCCCTCAGCGACGCCCCGTTCAGGAAAGCCAGGTTGTAGGACTCCTCGGCCCTGACGATGATATCGAAAATGCCGTGATTGCTCGGGTCCAGCCCCGTCACTATGCTCGACCAGGCGGGTCCCGTCCCGGGCGGGATAACCGTGCGCATCCTTCCCCAGGCTCCCCCGTCCATCAGCTTCTTGATGGCTGGAAGCTCGCCCTTCTCGGCCAGCGGGAGCAGGACATCGAATGTGGCGCCGTCCAATCCCAGCACCACAAGCCGATTTCCTTCGGCGCTCACTGGGTGCCCTCATTGAGTTCCTGTTCCATCTGCCTGAGCAGTCTGGCGGCAGCCTGATCCTTCGGGTGCAGGGAGAGCCACTTACTTACGACACCCATGGCTTCCTCCGGCCTGCCGCGTTCCTGGTAGAAAGACGTGAGCAGCGAATAACCGTCCGCGAAATCGGGGAAGGCGTTGATCAGTCTTATCAGGATCTCCTCCGACTTGTTGTCGAGGCCCTGCTTGCGGTAAACGCGGAAGAGCTGTATGTAGACGTTCTGAGATCCCGGGTCCTTTGCTATATAGGTGTTTGCGAGGCTCTCCGCCTTGGCGATATCGCCGGCGAAGCCGTAGGTGACAATGGCCAGGTCCCTGTAGCCGGCGTAATCGGGGGAGATCATGCCAGCCATCTCGAGCTCTCTCAGCGCATGGTCATACTCGGCGTTCTCGAGGTAATGAATGCAGAGTCTGAGATGGGCGGCGGCGTAGTTCGTGATGAGCCGCTGCGTGTTTACGTCTTTGTACACCTTGTCGTTGTAAACATAGTTCGGCAGCGTGTCCATGGGCTCGATGTCGCCGCGGATCTCCGTGTTGGCAAGGTCCGGAGGGGGTACGATCCCGTCGGCGTCGGCGGGTATCAGAAGACCGCGATAGGAATAGAGGTTGTAGAGGTTGTGCAGCGTCCGCTCCACGTCCATAAGCCTGCTCCCCTGGTCGGTGACCATGCGGAAGGCGAGGCCCTCGAGGAGCAGATTCCTCTCATATCCCATGTAGTCGGCCACAGTAACTGCGAAGTAAACGGGCTTCCTCTGGTTATTGGCCTCTATGATCTCTCTGGAGGCGATGTCTTTGACGAGCACGATCTTCCCGGTCTCCGCGTCCCTGTATGGCTGGAGGCTCCCTATGGTCTGATCCGAGAAGCGCATGGGAACCTTGGGCTCGAGATGTTTGAGCTGCCAGATGTACCACGGCGTATTGAGAAGACTCAGGTTCAGAACGCGGACGTCCTTCCTGTAGCCTTTCACCTCCTGCATGAACCAGAGGGGAAAAGTGTCATTGTCGCCGTTCGTGAAAATCATGCCCTCCCGGTCCACGGTCGAAAGCAGGTTGTAGGCGTAGTCGTAGGCGTTGTAATCTCCGCTCCTGTCGTGGGAATCGAAGTTCACCGCTATGGTCGAGATGACCAGGGCCACCAGCACCCCCATGCCCACATAAGTCAACCGGTCCGACTCCAGCCACGCGCGGATCTTGTCTATCAGGAAGGCGTAAGCCACGCCTATCCAGATACAGAAGAAGAAGAAACCGTGGGAGTAGAAGTAGTCCCTCTCCCTCACCTCATGGTCTGTGAAGTTCATATAGACGATAAGGCCGAGACTCATTATCAAAAACAGCGTGCCGACGAGCACAAAAGTCCTTCTGTGCTTCAGGAAGTGGACGAACGCGCCCAGCCCGCCCAGCGCTACCAGCAGGGCGCCCCACGTCATGCCCCCGAAAGTCCACTGCTCTTTGAAATAGCGCCAGAACATCCCGAACTGGAAGGACCAGGGCGCCTGCCTGAGAAAGGGATTCATGGGTTTGTACTGCTTCCTCAGCAGGCAGTTCTTGAACGCGATCCAGCGTTCGGGATTGGCCTCATCGATGGCGGGATTGAGCGACGAACGAATCGGCAGAAAGAGGTGGTTGCTCAGCCCCAGCAGCCCCACGAAGACAACCAGCGTGATGAACTTGACGTCCAGGAAGATGCGGTGGTCTATGAGAAGGGCGAACAGTATGAAGGCCGGCAGCACGAGCACGGTGCCGAGATGAAGACCCACGCTTAGCGCGAGCAGGTAACAGATGAGCAACAGGTAGTTTCTGCTCCCCGGTTGGCGGTAGGTCTCGCTCCACTTGAACATGAGCCACACCGTGAATGCCATTATGAAGGCCGCAGGCGAATACACCTCCGCTTCTATGGAGTTTGTCCAGTAGCTCCCCGCGAAGCCGGCGGCGATGGCGGCGCAGGCGGCCGAGACATATATAGTCGCCTTCTCCAGCACCGTCTCGGGCTTTCCCCTCCAGAGCACCAGTATCTTGACGGTGATGAGATAGAGCAGCATACATGCCAGGGCCCCCGTAAGGGCCGACATGAAGTTGACCATCAGGGCGGATTCCACGCCGGGGAACATGGCGAAGAGGCGGCCCAGTATTACATAGAAAGGGGTACCGGGAGGATGCGGAACGCCGAGTATGTGAGAAGTGGCTATGAACTCCCCGCTGTCCCAGAAGGACACAGTAGGGGAAATGGTGATGAGATAGATTATCAGTATGAGAAGGAACACGGCCGCAGCCATATAAGCGTTCAGCCTGTCCGATTTAATCACCATTTGCATCAGCCAGCCTCCCGTCTGTCAGATCCCGGTCGACGCGATAGGGCGCAAAGCCCCGTCTCAGGTATATCACACCTCCGATGAGGCTTACAAGCACTCCCACTATTCCCGCGAGCAGCTCCATCGAGAAGGCCTGCTCCCGGGTAAGCCCCTTAACGACCCCGCAGAAGAGAACGACGCCCAGCCCCTCTCTTATGCCGAGTCCCCCTATGGATATGGGCAGTGCAATGAAAATAGCAATTACGGGGATGAAAAGAAAGAAGTAGATTGGCGGGATTTCCAGCCCCAGCGCAAGGGACACCTCGTAATGGACGAGCACCCTCAGAACCTGGACGACCATGGCTATTCCGAGCGCGCCCATGAGGGCTCCCATGTTGTTCCTGTACTGGTAAAACGACTCGTATATGCTCCTTGCGCGCTCGCGTGTCCCCCCTATGAACAGGGGCCTCAGGAGCCTGGCCATATTGCGCGCGAGACCGCGGTTCATGAGAACCAGAAAGGCGAATACGAGCAGCATGACGAAAGCCAGCACCATCAGTATGCTCGTCGTGCCGAAACCGTTCTCAGGGCCCAGCGTCCCCCTGGACGAGGCGATATAGACGCCCGCGGGCATGGCGAGCAGGCCTAGCCCGACGAGGCCGAGCATCCTGTCGGTGACCGTGGCGGCTATGGTCTCGTCGGACTTGCCGGAATCCTTGTAGACGTCATAGACCCTCACGACGTCACCGCCGATATTGGACGGCAGGATTACATTGAAGAAGGCCCCGACATAATAGAATGATACGGCTTTGCCCAGCGATAGTCGTATGTCCTGCACCGCCAGCAGCTTTCTCCACTGGACGCTGCCCAGGACAAGCGAGGCGGCAAAGGTGATGAGCGCGAGCCCGAAGTAGTCGGCCCGCACAGAGCCCAGTATTCCGGCGGTCCGGGCCAGATCCATCCTGACCAGAAGCACCGCGATAAGGGCAAGGCTCACGCATATGCGGAAGTACCTCTGCCTCACCACTCTGCTCAGGCTCTGAAGCAGCCCTTTCACGTCCAGTATGAGCCTCCGTCAAATGGCGCCCGGCGTCGAAGCCCTTCGCCGGCTATTGCCCGATGAGCTCCTCGATTTCGCCTACTATGGCCCTGGCGGATTCTTCCCAGTCGAATCTCTGCGACCATTCCACGGCCTTCTCGCTCATGCTGCGGCGAAGCACATCGTCCTCAAGCACCTCCAGCATCTTCCCGGCCAGCGCTTCGATATCGCCGTGAGGCACCAGGAAGCCCGTTTCACCATCGACCACGGCGTCCCGAAGTCCGGGAACATTGCTCGCCACCACCGGCGTGCCGCAGGCGTTCGACTCGATCACGGTGACGCCCCATCCTTCCTTGCTGGATGGATTCGCGACCACATGCACCTTCTGAAGCATGTCCACCTTTTCCTTCTCGCCCACGTGCCCGATGAAGTCCGTCCGCCCGGCGATGCCGATCGAGGCCGCGGTCTTCACGAGTGCGTCGAGGTGGTCCCCCGAGCCCGCCACCACCAGCTTCGCGTCCGGGAGCTTCTCGAACACGATCGCGCATGCTTCCAGCAGATGCTCGATGCACTTGTATTTCTTGATGCGCCCGACATAGCCGATCGTGGGCTCGCCTGACTTGGCCCCAAAGTCGGGCCTGTAGACTTCATGGTCCACCGCGTTGTGGACTATGCCTATATTCTTCGCGTCAAGCCCCCTCTTCACGAATTCATCCCTCGTACTCTGAGACACGACAACGAATCTGGTGTTCCGGTAAAAGACCGGTATGAGCCACTCGCTCAGATAGACATAGGTCGCAAGAGGGAAAAAGGTCTCGAGGAATATGGTCTCCGCGAACAGATGATGCGCCAGGGCCAGCACCGGCTTTCTGACGTAGACCGGCGTGTAGAACGGTATTTTGTTTATGTCGTCTACCACCACGTCGAAGTCGCGTTCTTTCATCAAGGCGCCCAGTGCCCCCGGGACATGGAAATTGAAGCCGAATTTGCCGCCGCGGCGGACAACCCTGATCCCGTCGACGGTTTCCTCCGGAACCGAACCGTCGAAGCCCGACGCGAGCAGCGTGACCCGATGGCCCATGCCGGCTATGCGCTTGAAGATTTCGTGAAGGTGGACCTCCGCCCCGCCGGCCTCGGGATTCCTGATGTCTCTCCAGTTGACGACAAGGATATTGAGCATTCCTACTCGCCCCATGAAAGGCGGTTCGCCAGCACAGGCGGGAGACCTGCGTCCAGTATGCGCTTCTTGGCGGCGTCGATGTCGTACTCGACTCTCTCTATGTGGAGGTCCCCACTCTCGAGATTGCAGACGCAGAGACATGCCCGCGGGTCGTGGTCCCGAGGCTGCCCCACGCTTCCCACGTTCACGATGTACCTCCGGCCGCGCTCGATCCTCATGGCGTCGGTCCTGGTGACGATTGTCTCGGAGTCCTTGAGCTCGAAGATCACGGGCTGGTGGGAATGCCCTATGAAGCACAGCGTCTCTTCAAAATGCTCGAACTCGGCGAGCGCGTGGTTCGGGGAAAGTATGTAGTGCCAGCTCTCCGGCTCGAACGGCGTGGCGTGCACGGCCCTCATATCGGCGCCCTCCACGTGGCTCAGGGGCAGGTTCTTGAGGAAATCCCTGTTCGCCGCCGTGAGCGCCTCGGAAGTCCAGTCAATGGCCTCCCGGGCGATGGGGTTAAAGAGCCGTGTATCGGTCAGGTTGACCGCACCGAAATCGTGATTCCCCGCGATCATGATCCCGGTCAAATCCCTGAGCGCTTCTATGCACTCGTTGGGCGCGGCCCCATAGCCTACGGCGTCGCCCAGGAACATGACCTCGTCGGGGGCGATTTCCTCTATCTTCTTCTTGACCGCGAGCAGAGCCTCCAGGTTGCCATGCACGTCAGAGATTATTACGCAGTTCACTCTTCATCCTTGCTATCTTGTCCAGCAATCCGTTCACGAAACGGCCGGACGACTCCGTAGAGAACCTCTTGGCTATCTCTATTGCCTCGTTCATAGTCACTTTGTCAGGAATGTCGTCAAAAAGCAATATCTCAACCGCCCCCACCCTCAAAATGTTTCTGTCTATCGCCGCCATCCTCGACAGGCCCCAGTTCTCGGCGACACGCTCGATGACGCGGTCAACCGCGTCCCTGTTGGCCAGCGTCTCATCGGCCAGGCGAACGGCGAAGTCCTTTACCTCCCCCGAGCGGCTGCACTTCCTGGCCACCTGCTGGCGCACTTCATCCTCGGTGAGGCCGCCCACCTCCATCTGGTACAGGGCCTTGACCACCACTCCCCGGGCCGTGCGCTTGAGCGAGGCTGTCGACTGGCGCTTGCTCACCTGCGGCTTCCGCCCTTGAACTTGCCGGCCAGGTCCGCCATTTCAAGCGCGGAGATGGCGGCGTCCCAGCCCTTGTTTCCGCCCTTTCCGCCTGAACGCTCCATGGCCTGATCCATCGAATCGGCTGTGATCACCCCGAAGATGACGGGCACATCATGTTGCTCCGACGCCCTGGCAACCCCCTTCGAAACCTCCGCGGCGATGAAATCGAAATGCGGCGTCGCTCCTCGAATCAGCGCCCCCAGCGCGATAACAGCATCATACCGGCCGGCGGCCAGTTTCCTCGCGGCGAACGGTATCTCGAATGAGCCGGGCACCCAGGCTACATCGATGGCCTTGTCGTCCGTGTTATGGCGCTTAAGGCAATCGAGCGCCCCGTCGAGCAGCCGCGCCGAAACCGCCTCATTGAACCTGCTCACCACTATGCCGAAACGTTTCTTCCTCCCGTCGAGTAGACCCTCCATGACTCTAGGCATTCTCAACCTCCTCTCTGTCCGTATCGCAGAAACCCTGTAGAATATGTCCGAGCTTGGCACGTTTGGTGGATAGGTATCTCACGTTGTCCGGATTGGGCGCCACCTCTATGGGAACGCGCTCTACGACCTCAAGACCGAAGGCCTCAAGGCCGACTATTTTCCTCGGGTTATTGGTCAGGAGTCTTATCCTGTTGAGCCCGAGGTCGGCTAGAATCTGGGCGCCGATGCCGTAGTCGCGCGGGTCCGCCGCGAAACCCAATTCCTCATTGGCCTCCACGGTGTCCCTGCCCTGATCCTGCAGGGCATAGGCTTTTATCTTGCTCGCCAGCCCGATGCCGCGCCCTTCCTGCCTCATGTAGAGAAAGACGCCCTCGCCCTCTTCCTCGATTATCTCGAGTGCTCTCGCAAGCTGCTCGCCGCAATCGCAGCGCCTCGAACCGAAAATGTCTCCCGTCAGGCACTGGGAGTGTACCCTGACCAGGGGCTCCACCATGCCCGCCGGATCGCCCTTAACAAGCGCGATATGGTGGTCACCGGTGAGCACGCTTTCGTAGAGGTATAGGTCGAAATCGCCGAATCGGCTCGGAAGGCAGGTCTTAACCTTCATTCTGACAAGCTTCTCCCGCTCGTACCTGTGCTGTATGAGATCGGCGATAGTGATTATCCTCATGTCGTATTCCTCTGCCAGCTCCATGAGCCTGGGCACCCGGGCCATCGTGCCGTCCTCGTCCATGATCTCGCAGAGTATGCCGGCCGGGAAGAGCCCGGCCAGCCGGGCCAGGTCCACCGTAGCCTCAGTGTGCCCGGCCCTGCGCAGTACGCCCCCGTCCATGGCCCGCAGCGGAAAGACATGCCCCGGTCGCGCGAAATCCTCGGCGGTGGCGTCCGGGGAGACGATCAGTTTGATGGTCTCCGCCCTGTCATGCGCCGAGCTCCCCGTCGTAGTCACGTTCTTGCCGTCTATGGATACGGTAAACGGCGTCCCGTGCTTGGCCGTATTGTCGCTTACCATGTCGCCGAGTTGGAGCTCATCCAGGCGGCTCCCGACGACGGGCACGCATATCAGGCCCCGCCCGTATTTCGCCATGAAGTTTATGTCTTCTGCCGTGACTTTCTCCGCGGCCATTATGAAGTCGCCTTCATTCTCCCGGTCCTCGTCATCGGCGACGATGACCATTTTGCCTTTCCGGATGTCCTCAATCGCATCCTCTATCTTGTCGAACCCTTTCACGCCATTCTACCTCCCGGCATATCGCCCCTACGGCGAAATATACTTGGCCAGCTGGTCGGCCTCGACATTGACAATCGTGCCGACCCGCCAGTTTCTTATGATCGTATTCTCGATGGTAAACGGAATGACCGTCACCTCGACAACATCTCCACTCACGGCTCTCACCGTGAGGCTCACGCCGTCAAGCGAGACCGAGCCCTTGGTCTTAACATAGCGCTCCAGGCCGTCCTTGAGCTGCACGGCGAAGTCCAGGTTCCCGGAGCCGACGACTCTTCGCCGGCGGATCGTGCCCGTCGAGTCTATGTGACCCGAAACCAGGTGCCCGCCTATCCGGTCACCCAGACGAAGAGCGAGCTCCAGGTTGACTTCCGAGCCCGGGCGGAGGTGGCCGAGATTGGTTCTGGAGAGAGTCTCGGTGACGGCGTCAAAAGAGAACTCCCCCTCCCGCCGGGCCGTTACGGTCTGGCAGACGCCGTTGACGGAAACGCTGTCCCCCACCGCCATCTCGCCCGATACCCCGGGTGCGGTCACGGTAAGCGTCACGTACCCACCTGTCCTCGCCACGGACTTGACTCTGCCAACCTCTGCCACGATACCAGTGAACAAACCTACCTCGCCTTTCCAGACACTCTCCTCGCCCTGCGCCCGGGATAGAGAGTGATTGCGACGTCGCGCGATATCCGCGACACCTCGTCGACTTCGAACCGGATACCACCGACATCTCTTGTGCCCACGTCAAGGAACGAGCTCAGCGTGCCCTCACCTCCCATTATGCTCGGAGCCACGAAAATCACCAGCTTGTCCGCAAGGCCCTCACGCACGAATGACGTGAAGACGCGGGCGCCCCCCTCCACGATGAGGTCCTGCACGCCCAGGCGGCCCAGGTGCTCGAGCACGCGGTCGATGCGCACCGCACGCGATGAATCGGACCCAATCTTTACACCTATAACATTATATTTTTCAAGCTGTTGTAAGCGTTTATTCCTATCATGGTTGAAGTACACAACAGTCCTGGTGCTCGCGGCGGTTCTGACCAGCCTGGAGTCCAGCGGTATGCTGAGGCCTGTGTCCAGCACGCATCTTATGTAGCGGCCCCCGGTCCCGGCAGCCGGGAGCAGCGTGGGGTCGTCGCGTAGCACCGTGCCCACACCGACCAGAATCGCCTGGCTCCTCTTCCTCATCTCTTTGACCTCGGCGCGGGAAGCCGCCGAGGTGATCCACTTGGAGTCGCCGCCCGCGTTGGCTATTCTGCCGTCCAGGGTCTCCGCCACCTTTACGGTGACGAAGGGTCTGCCCGTCTTCATGACCTTCATGTAGGACTCGTTGAGTTTCCTCGCGGCCCGGCCCATGAGCCCCGTGCGGACCTCTATGCCGGCCCGCCTCAGGATCCTGACCCCCTTCCCGCGAACAAGAGGATTCGGGTCAAGCGTCGCCACGTAAACGCGCCTGATGCCCCTCTCGAGTATGGCGTCCGTGCACGGCGGGGTCCGCCCATAATGGCAGCAGGGCTCCAGCGTGACGAAGAGATCGCCGCCCCTGGCGCGCTTCCCCGCCTGCCTGAGGGCGACTACCTCTGCGTGAGGCGCGCCCCAGCGCCGGTGATAACCCCGCCCGATCACGCCGTTGCCCTTCACGACGACCGCGCCCACAGCCGGATTGGGGTATGTCAGGCCCCGCGCCTTTTCAGCCAGCCGCAGCGCCTCGGCCATCAGCGCCTCTTCCCGGGCTTTCGCCATATCGCACCCTCAAAAACAAAAACCCGAAGCACGCCTTCGGGTCAAACAAGCACAATATCAAAACCTTCTCTCATCCGGACTCTACCGTCGGCTCCGGATTTCCACCGGATCTGCGGCTTACGCCGCTCGCGGGCTTTTACCGCCGGTGGGGAATCTCACCCCGCCCCGAAGGCTCTTATTTCCTTCGAATGGAATTTAGCAAAAACCGGGACCCCGGTCAAGCTCATTGGGGTCAGGTCTTGAAATGCACATTCAACTCAACCGGGCTCATCCCCTCCAACCGCCGACTCCGACCGCCGACTCAATCCCCTACTCCGTCCGCCTCGACCCCCATGAGCGCGTCGACGAAGGGCCCGGGCTCGAAATCGGCCAGATCCTCCGGCTTCTCTCCCGTCCCGACATAGAGGATGGGGATATTGTGCTCCTTGGCGATGGCGACCACTATGCCGCCCTTGGCAGTGCCGTCTATCTTGGCCATGACAATACCGGTGACCCCGCAGGCTTCCGCGAAAGAGCCCGCCTGCGATAGCGCGTTCTGTCCCGTCGTCGCGTCCAGCACCAGGAGCACCTCATGTGGCGCTCCGTCTACGACCTTACCTACCACGCGCACGATCTTCTGAACTTCCGCCATGAGGTTGCGCTTGGTCTGTAGCCTGCCGGCCGTGTCTATGATGAGCACGTCGACTCCCCGGGCCCTGGCCGCCTCGCATGCGTCATAGGCCACCGAGGCCGCATCCGCACCCGGCTTGTGCTTAACCACATTGACGCCCAGCCGGCCGGCCCATACCTCGAGCTGTTCTATCGCCGCCGCCCTGAAGGTATCGGCCGCGGCCAGCAGTACCGACTTGCCCTCGGCCCCGTACCTGTGCGCGAGCTTTGCGATTGTAGTGGTCTTGCCGGTGCCGTTGACACCGACCATCATGATGACATGAGGCTTGCGGGTGATATGGATATCCGGTCTGGGTACCGCCGTGAGAACGCTGATGAGCTCCTGGCGGATCGCCGACCTCACGAGGTCCGCGGTCAGGCTCTCCCCGGACTCCCTGACGCCGTCGACAATACCGGTCGCCGTCCTGACGCCGAGGTCGGCGCCAATAAGCAGCTCCTCGATTTCATCCAGCGTTTCTTCGCGATCACTTCCGCCGCCGACAATCCTGGAGATGCCGCCGGAGAATGCCTCCCGGCTCCGCCTGAGGCCCTTCTTGAGGGACTCGATCCTGCGCGAAAAGAGATTGCCCACCTGCCACTTCCCTCATCCCACCGGAGCCGGCTCTTCCGATTCCTCGCGCTCGCGGTCAATCCTCACCGAAACGAGCTTGGAAACGCCCGGCTCCTCCATAGTCACACCATACAGGCAGGAGGCCATCTCCATGGTCTTCTTGTTGTGTGTGACGATGATGAACTGAGTGTTCCGGGACAGGTCGATCAGCATCCTCCTGAACCTGAGGATGTTCGCGTCATCCAGCGGGGCATCGACCTCATCGAGGAGACAGAACGGGCTCGGCCTGGTGTGGTAGACCGCGAACAGGAAGGCTATCGCCGTCAGCGCGCGCTCGCCTCCCGACAGAAGCGATATATGCTCGAGCTTCTTGCCCCCCGGCCGCGCGAGTATCTCCACCGGCGACTCCAGGGGATCGTTGTCGTCGGCGAGCCTCAGGTCCGCATCGCCGCCCTCGAAAAGCGTCTGGAAGTTCTTGCGGAAGTCCTTGCGCACTATCTCGAATATCTCGACGAACTCGGCTCGCGCCTTCCTGTTTATCTGTATTATGGCCTCATCAAGGCTCTGGCGCGCCTTGACCAGGTCGTCCCGCTGCGACTCGAGAAAGTCCAGTCTATCCTTCTCGGTGTCGAACTCCTCGAGCGCAATAAGGTTGACCGGCCCGAGTCCCTTGATGTGTCGCTTGAGATCCTCAAGCTCTTGCCGGTAGTTCTCTATCTCATCGAGAATGGCGAAATCCACCGTGGAGATATCCGTGTCATACTCCTCCAGAGTCCTCTCCCTCAGGGTTTCCCTCTTCACCTGAACCAGATTGGCTTCGGTCTCCACAGCCTGCTTCTTCTCAAAAAGCGCTTCCCTCTCATGAGAGAGTTCCTTGATCTTCCTGCGCGATTCGTCTATCTCATTCTCTATGCCGCGCTTCTTCTCCACGACGTCATGACGTTCCCTGTCCACGCCTTCCGCGTCCGTCATGAGTTCGTTTATCCTGCTTCCCACTACCCTGTCTTTCCGGTCGAACTCCTCCAGGTCCCCGACGAGCTCGCCAGCCGCACCCTCGAGCTCCTCTATCTCCCGCTCGAGCGCCTCTATCTCGAGGTTCAGTCTCTCGACCTTGGCCTCGAGAAGCGCCTTCCTGGACTTGAGGCCGTGCAACTCCTCGCCGGTCTGCTTGACATTTGCCCTCAGGCCCGTGACCTTCGCGCTCAGCTCGGATTCCTCTGCAGAGGAATCGAACAGGCCGGGCTGTGTCTCCCGTATCTGCCCGCCGGGGCCGGTGAAATGCGCCACCTGCTTCTCGACGTCCGCAAGCGTCTCGCGCAGGTCATTTATCTCCCTGGCCACCTCCGACCTCGCTGTCCGGCGCGAATTCAGCTCCGATATTCTGCCGCCCAGCAGTTTCTCCTTCTCCGTCAGCGCCTTCTCGAGTCTATCGCAGGACTCCTGCTTCTCGACCTGTTTCGTCCTGAGGTCCTCAAGGCTCGCGCTGAGCTCCTCAAAGGCCTTCCGCTGTTCCTCTGCGAGCCTGATAAGCGATGTCGCCTCTTCTGAGAACTGGCGGACTTTGTCCTGCCTCCCGATGAGAACATTGGGGGAATGACCGTCCGACCCGGCTCTGACTATATGGCGCCCGAAAAGAGCGTCGCCCTCGGGCGTTACAAAACCGGCGATGCCGTCGCCGTCGCCCTCCGACAGAGAAAAGGCGCTGTCCAGATCATCCACTATGACGACGTTACCCAGCAGATAGTCTATCAGAGACCGATACTTCTCCTCGCACTCAACGTAGTCGGAGACCCGGCCCAGAACTCCCGGCCTTCCGGATTCGACAACGGTTCTCCCGGTTCTCCCGGGCACGCTGTCAAGCATTACCATGGTTGCAGACCCGCGGCCCGCGTTCTTGAGAAGGTTCACAGACTCGATGGCATGGCTCTTGCCCTCGACTACTACATACTGAAGCGCGTTGGACAGCGCGGCAACGACCGCTGGCTCGTACTTCTCATCGCGGCATTTTACCAGGTCGCCCACGACGCCGTGAACCGCCGCCGAGTTCTTGCCGGTCTCCATCAGGGTCTTCACGCCGCCTTCGTATCCTTCATAACGTTCGACGAGTTCTTTGAAGAGGTCGCTTCTCGAGGAGGCCTTCGCAGCTTCCTCCGCGAGTCTCGCACGCTCCTCCCTTATCGAGCCCACCCGGGAGCTGAGCTCCGTGACAAGGTTCGCGATGTCCGATACTTCCTCCCTGCCGGACTCGCACTCCGACCTGAGAGCGGAAGCCTCAGATTCAATGGAGGCCACGTCGGCACTCAGCGCTTCCAGGTCGCCCGCTATCCCCGACTCCTTGGCCTCGAGCTTCGCGATGAGCTCCGAGACATGGGCCTGCTTCGAACGAACCTCGGTAAGGCTGGACGCCGCGTCGATCTCGGCCTGGATGTTCTGGAGCTTCTCCCGCGCGAAAGCCATGGACTTCTCGCGAAGGGCTTCGAGCCTACCGCCGGCTTCCGTAAACTCACCCTCAAGGGCCGAGAGTTCGGCGGTCTTCGCCTGGATCGCCTCTGAGCCCGCCTTGATCTCCTCCGAGGCCGCATTGAGCTCCATGCTCCTCGACTCGACGGCCTGCCGCTTCTGGGACTTCTGCGCTTCTATCTCTTCCAACTTGTCCTTGAGGGCGCGCATTCTCTCCCTGATGACTATCTTCTCGTTCTCAGCCTCCTGGAGCTTGCCGTTGACCGCCGCGACTCTTTTGCCAACCTCATTGACTTCCTTCTCGGACTCGATTATCTCAAGCCGCTTGCTCTCGATCTCCGACTCGAGGAGGTCGATGCTCCCGGCCCTGGACGAGATCTCCGTCTCGGCGTTGACCGTCTGCCTCTTGAGCTCGGACAGCTTCTTTTCCATACCGTCATATTCCCTGGCCGCCGCGTAAACGCCCACTTCCCTTATGCGCTTCGACAGGCGATCATAACGCCTGGCCTTGGCTGCCTGCCTGGAAAGATGCCTTACTCTCCTGGCCACTTCGCTTATCAGGTCCTCGACACGGTTGAGATCCCGCTGCGTGAGATCCAGCTTGTTCCGGGTCTCCTTGCGGCGCATCTTGTACTTGCTTATGCCGGCCGCCTCCTCGATGATCTTTCTCCTCTGCCCGCCGGTGTCCTCGAGGATCCAGTCGATCATCTCCCTTTCCATGACCGAATAAGCCCGGCGGCCCATGCCGGTTCCCAGGAAGAGCGTGACTATGTCCTTGAGTCTGCAAGGTACCTTGTTTATGAAGAACTGGCTCTCGCCCGACCTGAAAGCCCTTCTGGCCACGGTCACCTCGTCGTACTCCACTGGAAGCACTCCCTGGACATCCGACAGCGTCAGGGTGACCTCTGCCATCCCCGTGGGTTTGCGCAGCTCCGTCCCCGCAAAGATGACGTCTTCAACCCTCGTTCCCCTCAGGAGCCTGACGTTGTCTTCACCCATAACCCAGCGAATGGCGTCGCAGACATTCGTCTTGCCGCATCCGTTGGGCCCTATTACTGCGGTGATGCAAGGCTCCAGGTCGAGAACGATCTTGTCGGCGAATGATTTGAAGCCGGTCATCTCGATCTTGCTTACATACAATTAGAATCAGCTCCTCTCGTCGTCTCTGATACGAGCGAATATGCCGTTAATAGACTCTATTATCAAATCGTCTTCCGACGGATCTACCGTTCTTAGGTCCAGGAGTGCCCTGTCTTCGGAGATCCTTCCGATGACGTGCACTTGGCATTTTCTCAGCCTGAAAACGAAGTCGTCCGCGGAGATCTGCCGCGGGGATATCACCACAACGTATGTCGGGATCGCGCTTCCGGGGAGCGCTCCCCCTCCGATGCGCGACTCGTCCTCGGCGACGCTTATCGCCGCTGTATCCCCCGCTTCGCGCGAAATAGCTGCCGCGACCCTTTCAGCCCGCTTCTTTATCTCCTCCGCGGGCATCGCTATCATTTTGAGGGTCGGCAGGCGCTCGATGAGGCGCTCCGGATCCAGATACAGCATCAGTGTGGCCTGCAGCGCGGCGAGAGTCACTTTGTCCACCCTTAAGGCGCGCGCCATCGGGTTTTGCCTGCACTTCTCAACCAGGTCGCCCTCTCCCGCCACTATACCGGCCTGCGGGCCGCCCATGAGTTTGTCGCCGCTGAAAGTCACAAGCTGCGCGCCGCTCCTCAAGGAGTCCTGCGGAAGAGGTTCTCTCCCTATCCCCAGGTCGGAGAAGTCGTAAAGCGCGCCGCTCCCCAGGTCGTCGATGAGCAGCAGTCCTTTACCGCCGGCGAGTTTCGCAAGGTCGGCGCATGGAACCGACTCGACGAAACCCGACATCATGAAGTTCGACTGGTGCACCTTGAGGATCGCGCCCGTGCGCCCGGTGACAGCGCGCTCATAGTCCTCGATCCTTGTCCTGTTGGTGGTGCCCACCTCGACGAGTGTCGCGCCGCTTCTCTCTATGATTTCGGGAAGACGGAAGGACCCGCCGATCTCCACGAGCTCACCTCTCGATACGATGACGTCTCTTCCGCTGCAAAGCGTGTTGAGGACAAGCATGACGGCCGCGGCATTGTTGTTCACCACGAGCGCGCCCCCGCACCCGATGAGATCAGCCAGCAGGCGGCAGACATATGCCGTTCGCGAAGTGCGCTTGCCGGTCAACAGGTCCATCTCGAGGCTGGCGTATGAGGATATGACCTCATCGACCGCAACCCGCGCCTCTTCCGCGAGCAGCGACCGGCCCAGATTGGTGTGAACGATCACGCCCGTCGCGTTGATGATCCTGCGTATTCCCTTGAGACTAGACTCTTCCAGCCTGATGCGGACTCTCTCGAGAACGCCTTTCTCTCCGGGCGCCTCTCTTACTGAGCCGTCGAGAATGCCCCGCCTGAGTTCGGAAACGACTTCACGCGCGGCGTTCACCATGACCTGTCTCGGATGGCTGGAGGCATCGGGACTCCTCTCGAGCTTCTCGACCACGACTTCGACAGATGGCAAGCTACGCAGTAATTCCTGCCTATCTTCCACCAACATCTCCTATAGTTTAGGCCAAAATAGCAAAACGGGGCATATCAGTCAAGTCAATACAGGACAATAAATTGTGTTGAATATATAGACGTGCTTCTGATAATAAGCAGGTAAGCTTATGGCCCGAAAAGGAGAACGTGCCGTGAGATCAACTCGCTTGTGCTTCTTATGCGCATTCCTGCTGGCGGCAGTCGCGCTCAGCTGCGCGCGAAAGCCGCCCGAACCAAGTCTGAAGAAACTCTACGAGCGCCGCGGGGAGCCCATCGAGGGCGTTGACATGTCCGCCCTCGAGGGCCGGAGGATAGTGATCGATCCCGGGCACGGCGGGGTATTCCCGGGCGCCGTCGGAATCGGCGGGCTGAAGGAATCCGACGTCAATCTCGGGGTGGCCCTCTATCTCTGGGGCCTGCTCGACGAGGCGGGCGCCGACGTCACGCTTACCAGGACCACCGACCGGGATTTCGTAGAAGGCGATTCGCTCGCGCTGCGCCGGGATCTCAAGGCGCGCGTGGACACGGCCGAACAGGTCGACCCCGACATTTTCATCTCCCTGCATCACAATGCGGAGCCGGGCGGCGACTCGACGTTTAACCAGATTCAGATATATCACAAACTCGACGACAGCGGTCCGTCGCTTGACGTGGCGCGCATAATGGCGAAGCATCTTCTGCTCAACCTCGGAGAACCCGACTGCAGGGTGCTTCCCGGCAACTACTACGTCCTGAGGAACTCGCCTTCCCCTTCAATCCTCTGCGAACCCTCCTACCTCACCAACCCCGTTGTCGAGAACAAGCTGAAGCTCGCCGAGAAGCAGAGGCTGGAGGCCGAGTCTTACTTCCTGGGTCTGCTCGACTACTTCTCGCGGGGCGTTCCCCGGGTCGCCGAATTCAGGCCGCAGGCTGAAACAAGTGAAAGCAGGCCGCGGATCGAAGTCGCATTCGGAACCGGGACAGCCGTTGACGCGTCGACAGTGAGGATCGCCCTTGACGGTGAAGACCTCGACGTATCGAGCCTCGAACCCGGGAAGTTCATAGCCTTTCCGGCAACGCATCTTGCCGGGGGCTGGCATGTCGCCACGGCCTCTGCAAGAGGTATCGGAGGCAATTCATCACGGGAAGCGCGGACATCGTTCCATGTGTCGCTCAAGCCGGCGATCGTTACGGTCACCAGAGAGCCCGCGAGGCCGAATCCGCCCTACCCGCAGAAAGTCAGCGCCATAGTCCTCGACGCGAACGCCAACCCGGTGGCGGATTCGACCACGGTGGAGTTCATCTGGGACGGCGGCACGGCCGACAGGCTGACGTCGGGCGGAAGAGCCTCGGTCTTCGTGGGAAGGGAGTTGAGTTACGACAGGACTTATATCGCCGCGGTATGCGGCGGAGTGCCGGGTGACCTCAAGCTCAACGACGGGGCGGGGCCGGACATGGTCTCGGGCTTCGTGACGGACGCCGAAGGCAAACCGGTCGAGGGCGCGATGGTCATCGAGCCCGACTCCGGAGAGTCTGCCGTTACCGACAAGCACGGGTTCTTCGCGGTGGGCGCGCCCGATGGCGCGACCGGCCTGGAAATCACCAGGAGGGGCTACAAGAAGACCTACTTCTGGGTGCGCCCGGACGAGGCGCCCGTGGCGGAGATTGAGCGCCTCTACGCGGGTCTGCCCCCGGCTACGGTCGTGACCATAGACCCGGCGGGCGGAGGCGGAGAGTCGGGATATATAGGACCGGCCGGCAACAAGGCCTCCGACCTCAATCTTGCAGTTGCGTTGAAGACCGCGCATCTCCTGACGGGCGCCGGGATCGAAGCCCGCCTCACGCGGCGGGACGACGTGCGGATGACTCCCGAAGAACGCGTGCGCGCGAACGAAGCAGCCGGTTCGGACCTTTTCATAACCATCGGCCACGCGCCCGGCCCCGAGAACGCGGCGAGGATAGGCCATTATCACAACAGCCAGCGCGGGATCGAGATGGCGGGCTTAACAAAGACCTATTTCGAGAGCCTGACCGGCGACACCGCGATGACGGGCGCAACTGCCAACTACCTGGTGCAGCAGACGAGCTGCCCTGCGATTCAGGTGATATACACCGCCCCCCGGACCATGCAAGGCGAAGAGGAACTGACAGACATAGCCAAGATATGGAGGAGAGCATATGCGCTGTTCCTTGCGGTGATCGCCTTTCGCGGGGTCGACGCCCGGAGCACTTTCTCCGCGGACCTGGAGGTGACCGAGGGGGGCGAACCCGCGGCTGATGCCCTGGTCATCGTAGACGGCGCGCTCGAAGTCATGACGGACGATTCAGGCAGTCTCTCGCTTATGATGATGGAGAAGACCGACCACACCGTAGAGGCCTACTCAACGACGGGACGGTCGGCGCCCATCGTCCTGAACGAGGAAAGCGGCATCATCAGGATAGAGCTGGAGTGACGCGCCTAGAGTGACTGCTTGAGATACTCAAGCGCATACTCCGAGTAGTGCTCGGCCGAGGCCCGTATGGACTTGATTTCCTCATCGGTGAGATCGCGTATACGCCTGGCCGGGATCCCGAGGTAGAGCGTCCCCGGCGGGACGACTTCTCCCTGTTTGACCAGTGAACCGGCGCCCACCAATGCGTCGGGTCCGATCACGGCCCCGTCCAGTACGATGCTGCCCATGCCTATGAGGCACCTTTCCCTGATCGTGCATCCGTGAAGTATGCATCCGTGGCCCACGGTTATGTCGTCGCCCATAATGAGCGGGTTTGCGTCCACGTGGAGAACGGTGTTGTCCTGTACGTTCGTCCGCCGCCCGATCTCGATGAAGTTCACGTCACCGCGCGCCGATACGTTCGGCCAGACGCTCGAGTGGTCACCGATGCTTATCTTCCCGATTAGACAGGCCGTTGGCGAGATATAGACGCTTTCGCCGAGCACCGGTTTTTCGCGGAGGTTCTTCTTCCAGTCCATTCTAATTCCCTTACACTGCCTCTCCCTAAAACGCAGACTTGCCGAAGTCCTCCGGGTCCATCTCCTCCAGGTATTTGCGCAGAGCCTCCGCCCTCTCGTCCTCCGACAGGTTGTCGGGAGTGGGCTGCGGCTGAAGGAGCTCCTCGGCCGCGAATATCGGCGAGCGCGTGCGCAGAGCTATGGCGATAGAATCGCTCGGCCTTGCGTCTATTCCGACGATCTCGTCGGCTTTCTGAATGAAGATCTTGGCGTAGAAGGTACTGTCCTTCAATTCCACTATGGTGATTTTGGCCACCGCGCCGTCCAGGCCGTCGATGATGGTCTTGATTAGATCATGAGTAAGCGGGCGCTGGAATTTCCTGCCCGCAAGCTCCATGGCTATGGCCCTGGCCTCGGCGCGTCCTATCCATATGGGCAGCAGCCTTTCCCCGTCGGCTTCCTGAAGCATGACCACCGGGGTGTCTGTTCTCTCGTCGAGGGCCAGTCGCCAGACCTTCATCTCGACCGCTCTGGGGGCTCCGGGGCTCAACTCTCCTCCGATTCGAACTCGGGATGCTCACCGGACGTCATGTTTTCAAGCATCCACCTCGCATCGTCGCCGAGGTCGCTGTCCGAATACTGCTCGAGGAACTCCCTGAACACCTTCTCGGCTTCGGCGTGATTCCTGAGGTCTTCGGCGTAGGTAAAGCCAATCATGAACTTGGCTTCATAAGCACGTTCATTGTCCGGATAATCCTGGAGGAACTGCTCGTAGTAGCGGATCTTCTCCCGCGGGTTGCTCGCCTCGCTGGCGAGCCTGAAGAGGTCCTCCGGCGAAAGCGTCCCGAGGTCGGTGACGTAGACTACATTGTACTTGGTTTTCAGCTCGGCCACGAGCGTGCCCTGGACGTTCTGTCGCTTCTCCATCCTCAGCCTCGAAATGACGTCCTGCTTCGCCTCATCGAGGGGCAGCAGGTAGTCGGCGCCGCGCTCGTCCACGCGTATGATATGGTAACCCTTGGCCGTCTTGACGGGCGCGCTGATTTCTCCCGCCTCCATGCTGAAGCAGGCCTTGGTGAACTCGGGGAGCTGGCCGAGGCCCTGGATTCCCTGCTGCGGGAGTATCACATGGGGTATGCGTCCGCCGTCGCCCCTGCTCATGGGGTCGATTGAGTAGGTCGCCGCCAGCTCACCGAAGTCCCCCCCGGCGTCAAGCTCCCGCCCGATTCTCCGGGCGTCTTCCTCGGTTGGGACCAGTATGTGGCTCGCCCTTACGTATTCGTTGTAGCTGAATTCGTTCTTGTGGTCCTCGTAGTACTGGACTATCTCTTCCTCTGTGGGCTCGCTGCGCTCCTGAACTACCTTGTCGAAGTAGTTCTTGACGAGTATGTTTCTCCTGACTCTCTCGATTTCCTTCTCGTAGTCCGCCTGCTTGTGAAGGCCCGTAGCCCTGGCCTCTCTATAGAAGATTTCCTCTTCCACGACGCCTTCAAGCAATCGCATCCTGCCCTGCGGAGTCTTAAACTGCTCGCGCATGTACGGCGGCATGGCATTGAGTCTTTCGTCCAGGTCCGCCTGTTTGATGGCCTGACCTTCAACCCTCGCGAGCTCGGTGTCAGGGTCAATCACCTCGGCCATGATGACGCTGTCGGCAGCCATTGAAACCCCGTACTTGGCCTTGAATTCGTCCAGAAGGTCATCATGCACCTGCCTGCGCTTCATATAGGACAGCCGGGAGTGTATGTCCTCTCTGCATTCCGCGAAGGGGCGGATCGAATCCCCCTGGCCCACTCTGAAGTCCTCAGGGTGCTGTTCGTAGTAGTACACGAGCTCGGAATCGGCGACGGCGCTCCGGATCTCTATGACCTTGTCATAGTAATGCCTTAGGAGCACGTTCCGCTTTATCCTGTCCACCTCGGCCCTGAGGTCCTCCCTCTTATCAAGACCGGTGGCCTTAGCGTCCTTGTAGAACAGCTCTTCCTCGATAAGGCCATCGAGCAGGCGCTTCTTGCCGTCGGGTGAATCGAACTGCTGGCGCATATAGGCCGGCATTCCCTCCACCCTCTCCTCCAGCTGGGCCTCGGTTATTGCGGTGCCATCGACCTTTGCCAGGACTCCCTCTTCGGGCTCCTTCGCGCAACCGAGCCAAACACAGGCTATCGCGATAACAATCAGTAGCGTTACGCCACTCCTCTGCAAGGCTAGCCCCCCTTCCTCAGCTCGCTTTCTTGACGACCCAGACCTTCACGCGGGCCTCCACGTCCGTATGCAGCTTGATCGGAATCGTGTAAACGCCCAGGGCCTTGAGCGGCTCTTCAAGGATTATCTTCTTTTTGTCAATGTCGTAGCCCTGCTTCTTGAGAAGCTCCGCGATGTCGCCGCTGGTCACGGCCCCGAAAACGCGGTCATCCTCTCCGGCCTCAACCTCCGCCGTGCAGGAAATCTGGTTCAGCGCCTTGGCGACCTCCTCGGCCTCACGCTGCATCTTGACTTCCCTAACGGCCTTCCTTCTCTCTTCTTCCTTGAGCATCTTAAGGCCGCTGGCGGTCGCCGGCAGGGCGAGTCTCCTGGGCAGCAGGTAGTTCCTGGCGTAGCCGTCCTTTACCTGGACTTTCTCGCCGCCCTTACCCAGGTTCTTAACGTCCTCGATTAGAATGACTTCCATTCTGTTCCCTTCCTCTTACTTGAACTGCTCTGAGGTGAAAGGCAGAAGTGCAAGGTGCCTCGCCCGCTTGATCGCCGTCGTCAGCTGGCGCTGGTGCTTTGCGCACACCCCGGAGATCCTCCTCGGCACGATCTTGCCCCGGTCGGTAATGTACCGGGAAACCCTGCGCTCGTCCCGCCAGTCGATGTAGGGTATCTTATCGACGCAGAACAAGCAGACCTTCCTCCGTCTGTAATCTCTAGCCACTTTGCTTACCTCCTCGGATTCATGCTAGAAAGGCACATCATCATCGCTATCAGACATCCCGGCCATGCCGCCGGTCTCCACGAACTCGTCTTCCGGGACCTGGGGCTTGGCGATCCGGTCAAGGAACTGGATCCTGTCAGCCTGGACCTCTATGGTGCTTCTCTTCTGACCGTCCTGAGTTTCCCAGCTCCTGCTTGAGAGTCTTCCCTCCACGAACACAGCGCTTCCCTTGCGAAGGAACTCCGCGCAGGTCTCCGCCTGTCTGCCCCATGCCACCACGTTCACGAAGGCGGTCATCTCCTTCCACTCGCCGTCCCGGGCCTTATACCTCCGGCTCGAGGCGATACCCATTTGCGTCACAGCCCTGTCGCTGGCCGTGCGCCGCAGCTCCGGGTCGCGCGTGAGTCTTCCGGTCATTATGACCTTGTTAACTTCAGGCAACCTAATGTCCGCCATCTTTCGCCCCCCTGTCACTCTTAAACCCCCGACAGACTATTGACCGACAGCTTCCTGCTCTTCCGGGGAGTCCGTTCCTTTGCCGCGCTCAGGGCAGGTTACAACGATATGCCTGAGCACTCTCTCATTGAGCCTGTAAACCCGCTCTATCTCGCCGATGCTCGCAGGCTTCGACTTGAACTTGATGTGAGTATAAATGCCCTCGGTCTTACCCTGTATCTCATAAGCCAGCTTGCGTTTGCTTGAGGCCTCCACATCCAGAATCTCTCCGTCAAGCCCCGTAATGACGCTCTGGACCTTTTCGACTTCTTCTTTTACCTCGTTCTCTCCCAGGTTGGGATCCAGAATGAAGATGGTCTCGTACTCTCTCATAATCCACCCCTTTCACCTTCCGAACTTGATCAGTATGACATCTCCGTCTCTTACTATATATTCCTTGCCCTCGGTTCGGGCAAGCCCATTTTCCCGCGCCTTCTGCATGCTTCCGGAGGACATAAGTTCATCAAATGCCACCACTTCCGCACAGACGAACTTATCGTACATGTCGGTGTGGATCTTCCCCGCCGCCTTCCTCACGCCCGTACCCTTACTTACAGTCCACCCCTTGGTTTCCTCACCCTTGATAGTAAAGAATGTTATCACCTCAAGCAAACCATAGCAAGCTCTAACGAAGCGGTCCAGGGCGCACTGGTCGAAGTTGAAGGCCCTGAGGAGCGGGGCCGCCTCTTCCGGCGGGAGTTCAGCGAACTCGGCCTCGAGCTTGGCGCTCACCGGAAGAACCGCCGCCCGGCGCTTCCCGGCCAGCGCTTCCAGCCGGGCCACCCATTCGGCGGTAGCGGCCGAGGCCGCGTCCTCCCCGACATTGGCCACGAAAAGCGAAGGCTTCGAGGTCAGGAGTCTCAGCCCGCCCAGCTCATGCTCAAGGTCCGGGTCTTCCAGGTGCCCGGCGTCAAAGACCTTTCCCTCATCCAGGCTCGCCCTGACGCCCTCGAGAAACTCCGCCTCCTTGCGGGCCTTCGCGTCGCCCGACCTGGCGATCTTGGATATCTTCGAGAGCCTCCTGTCCACGACCTCCAGATCCGAAAGGAAGAGCTCGGTCTCGACGGCTTCCACGTCCCGAACGGGGTCGATCTCGCCTTCTACATGGACCACGCTGGGGTCCTCGAAACACCTCACCACATGCGCCACCGCATCCACATCGCGAATATGTGAAAGAAACATATTGCCCAGACCCTCGCCCTTGCTGGCTCCGCGCGCGAGGCCGGCGATGTCTACGAACTTGAGAAGCGGGTGCGTGAGCTTCTCCGGGTTGAGAAGCCCGCCCAGCCTGTCCAGCCGCTCGTCGGGAACCTCCACGACCGCTATATTGGGGTCGATGGTGCAATACGGATAGTTGCTGGCGTCGGCGCTGGCTCTGGCCAGCGCGTTGAAGAGCGTGGATTTGCCCACGTTGGGAAGTCCCACCAGGCCAATCTCCATTACTCCAGAAGCCTCCTGTTGTGCACGCTCATCGCCCGGTCCAGACCGTCCCGGAAGACGGCCAGCAGGGCCTCACCGGCGGCCGCCGCCATCTCCTTAAGGTGCTCGCGCTCGCGCGCCGGGAATTCGGACAGCACGAAATCGGCGGCGTCGACTCCCTCGGGAACGGGGCCTATGCCTATCCTGAGCCGCGGGAACTCCTCCGTGCCGAGCTGGGCGATAATGGAATTGAGCCCGTTGTGGCCGCCGTCACTGCCGCTCCGCCGGATTCTCAAGCTCCCGAACGGCAGATTGAAGTCGTCGCAAACCACGAGGAGTTCGTCGGGCCGGAGCTCGAATCCATCCACGATGTCGACCGCGCTGATGCCGCTCAGGTTCATATAGGTGGTATTGTGGGCAAGAATGAGATCGCTGTTGGGATCCCTTGCGAAGACGAACTCGCCGCGTCCCGCCTCGAGCCCGAGACCGAGCCTCTCGATAAGACCGATGACGGTATTCTTGCCGATGTTATGTCTCGTACCCGAATACTGATCGCCGGGATTGCCAAGCCCGAGCACAGCAGCCAAGTCAGGTTACTCCGACGAAGGGGCCTCTGCCTCCGATTCCCTCTTGTCCCCTTCCTTCTTTTCGCCTTCCTTCGCCTCCTCGGCCTCTTCGCCCTCAACGGCCTCTTCCTCTTCCGCCTTGGGCTTCTCTTCCACTACGGTCGGGGCGACGATGGTGATGACGGTCGTCTCGGGCTCGTCGATGATCTCACCGTCCGCAAACGTGAGGTCTCTGACCTGCAGGGAATCGCCGACATCGAGATCGGTTATTTCTATGGGCAGGTTCTCCGGGATATCGGCCGGAAGGCACCTGACCTCCACTTCCCTGTGGAGAACCTCCAGCACTCCGCCCTTGGTCCTGACGCCGATCGCCTCGCCCAGAATCTTTATGGGGACGTTGACGTGGACCTTCTTGGACATGGATATCTCCTGGAAATCGACATGCAGCACGTCCCTTCTGACGGGATGATACTGTATCTCGCGAATGATGGCCTTGCAACCGGGTCTCTTCGTACCGTCGATCGTCAGGTCCAGTATGACATTGCCGCCGGCTCTGGTATGGGTCACGTGATAGAAGTCTTTGAAGCTGACCTCAAGCACAACCGGGTCATGCCCTTCTCCGTAAAGCACACCCGGGACATTGCCGCCCTGCCTTATTCTGCGGGCCACGCCCTTGCCGGTCTCTTCCCTCAGTTTTGCTTTAAGCTCCGCTGTTGCCATGACATGCTCCCGTTCTTGACATCCGAGTCTAATTGAATAGAGAACTCACGGACTCGCCGTTGTGGATTCTCCTGATGGCTTCGCCCAGGAGCGGCGCCACCGACAGAATCCTGACCTTGTCAGCCTTTTTGCCGTCCGCCAGAGGGACGGTATTCGTGATGACAAGCTCCGTTATCGGGGATTTCTGTATCCTCTCAAGCGCATTCCCCGAGAGAATGCCGTGAGTGCAACCTACGTATATTTCCTTTGCGCCCTTTGCTCTGAGCGCGGCGGCGGCCTCGACAATCGTGCCGCCTGTATCAACAAGGTCGTCCAGGATTATAAGGTTCCTGCCTTCGACCTCACCAATCACGTTCATGACCTCCGAGACATTTGGCTTGGGTCGCCTCTTGTCGACCAGCGCCAGGGGGGCCTCCAGCCTCTTCGCTACGGCCCTCGCCATCTGCACGCTGCCCATGTCCGGGGATACCACAGTCAGGTCCTTGATTTCGAGTCCTTTAAAGTAATCAATAATAACCGGTGACGCAAACAGATGATCAAGCGGAATGTCGAAAAATCCCTGTATCTGGCCCGCATGGAGATCCACGGTCAGGACCCTGTTGGCGCCCGCCACGGTGATCAGGTTCGCCACGAGTTTGGCGCTGATGGCGACCCGCGGCTGGTCTTTCCTGTCCTGCCTGGCATAGCCGTAATAGGGCAGCACCGCGGTGATGCGCGAAGCCGACGCCCTGCTCGCCGCGTCGATCATTATGAGAAGCTCCAGGAGGTTCTCCGCGGGCGGGAAAGTGGGCTGGACGATGAACACGTCCACGCCCCTTACGTTCTCGTTGATCTTTACGAAGATTTCCCCGTCCGAGAACTGCGTTATCTCGCAGTCGCCGAGTTCTGTTTCCAGGAACTGAGCCATTTCTTCCGCTAGAGCTCTGTTAGCCCGTCCGGCAAAGATCTTCATCTGGGTTGAGTCCTTTCTCCGTTTGTCGCATCCTCCGTTGTCCTGCGGGAATCGGTACCAGGCTGGTCGGCTGGCATAAACTGGCTGGGGCGGGAGGATTCGAACCCCCGATGCAGGGACCAAAACCCTGTGTCTTAACCACTTGACGACGCCCCACCGCTAGCCGGCACTTCGCTCCAGACCTACGCCCTCGGCCTGATCGCTGAATTCCGAAAGAACGGCCTTCTCGATCATATCTCTTATATCTGAACTTATCGGAAATGCAAGGTCAAAAAACTTGCCTGACTTCTTTCGGGCGTTGGGCATCTGAAGAAAAGCGCGTTTCCGCCCTTCTATTATCTTGATGCCGGTTATCGCGATGCAGTCGTCAATAACCAGAGACGCGAATCCCCGCAGTTTCACTTCCTCAAAAGGGCGCACCTTCACCGATGTGATCCGGAAGTCCGGACAGTTGGATCCGATCACGGCCTTCTCGGGAACGCCTGCCTCGCCGCGAATCTGCCGGGTATACTCGTCGAATACCACGCGCTCGAGAGTATCCCTTGCCTCCTTGCCGATTGGATGAAACACCTCAAAGACCTGCCCCTCTTTCGAATACCTACGGGGCATGGCCACGTACCTGCGCTTATTGCCTTCGACAATGCGCATGGCGCGCAACACGAAGCAATCACAGAGCGTTACGCTCGCAAAGCCAAGTACACGCTGTCTCTCCACGGGCGAGACCCTGACATTGGTGATGACCATGCTGCCTCAGGCCTCCTCTCCCCGAAAATCAACTCCAAAGACACATTAGCATCGGGTTAAGTCCCGCCTCACGAACAGGTGCTCACGCCAGATTCTTCGAAACTCGAGCAGTACACGCTCAAGCCCTCGTCCTTAAAACGCGCGATAATCTCCGCCGCATCACCTTCCTTTTCAAAGATCCCGAAGACGGCGGGCCCGGAACCCGTCATGAGGGCCCCTGCGGCTCCCGCCTCCAAAAGACCCTCCTTGATCCTACCGACCAGGGGATACCTTTCAAAAACAAGCTCTTCGAACCTGTTGTACAATAATAAATTAAGCGACTTCACAGCCCTATCTAGAGCATTCGTGTTGATTCTACTCCGACCGCCCCGGCTTGTCAACCCCGTTCTAAGAGACTCGTAAGCCCACCTCGTGCTCACTTCCAGAGGGGGCGCCACCACAACCACACAAAGCGGCGGCAGGCAGTTCATTTCAGTCAGGTTCTCCCCCCGCCCCCTCCCCAGGGCGCATCCTCCCTTGAGAAGGAAGGGTACGTCGGAGCCAATCTCCGAGGCGGCTTCGAGAAGGTCCTCATCGGTAAGCCCGAGCCCGAATATGCGGTTGACCGCCACCATGCTCGCCGCGGCGTCTGCGCTGCCGCCCCCGAGACCCGCGCTTACCGGTATGCGCTTCTCAAGGTCGATATGCACTCCCCCGCGGCCCTCTCCCAGCAACCGCTTCGCCGCCAGCAGGGCCAGATTGGACTCGTCCCGCGGGACATCGGCGCTCCCGGCGGAAAGCGTGAAACCGCTCTCGCGCCGGGTCACTGTCAGGGAGTCGGATATCGAGATGGTGTGGAACACCGTCTCTATGTCGTGGTAACCATCCGGCCGCCGCCCCAGAACGTCGAGGTACAGGTTCACCTTGGCGTTACAGCGAAGCTTGAGGCAGTCTTGATCGCTCATGGCCGGAGTCAAGAAGTGTAAAGGACCAGGCCCGCGACGACGAGCCAGAGAATGATGTCCACGACCAGCGGTACGTCCGAGGCCAGTATCTCGGAGGGGCTTCCTCCCCTGTGCTTCACTATTACGAGGTGCATATATCTGAAGAGACCGTAGACTACGAACGGCACCGTGTAGATCAGGCCGGCCGTATTGAACTTGGCGACCGTTGCCGGCCAGATGGTGTATATGGAGTAGGCGATGACCGTCGCGGCCGTCACGACCGCGATCACGGCGTCCAGAAACTCGACCGTGTAATCGTCGAGGCTCTTCCTGTGCCTGGCGGCCTCCTCCGAAAGCAGCGTGACCTCGTGCCGGCGCTTGTTGAAGCCTAAGAAAAGCGCGAGGAAAAGCGTGCATACGAGCAGCCACGGCGAAATCAGCACGCCGGGCTGGATGGCCTTGAGAACCTCCACGCCCGCAATCGCCCGCAGCACGAAGCCTATCGATATTATAAGCACGTCCAGAACGACGGCATTCTTAAGACCCAGCGAGTAGACAATCATGAGGAAGTAATAGACCAGGCCCGCCCTGAAGAAGCCCGTTCCCAGCAGGCTCGCAAGCACCAGCCCGCCCAGCCCCAGGAGGACGCCGAAGATGAGCGCGCCCGACCGCGGGATGCTGCCGCTGGCAATGGGCCGACCGGATTTCACCGGGTGCACGCGGTCCCTCTCGTAGTCACGGACATCGTTGAAGATATAAATCGACGCCGAGAGCAGGCAGAAGACGCCGAAGGCCTCAAGGCTCCTCAACGCCATCTCCGGGTTGAAGAGATTGCGGGAAAACATGAGGGCTGCAAGCACGACCAGGTTCTTGCTCCACTGGAGCGGCCTCATGGATCTTATGTAATAGCCGGCTTTACCCATTCACGACTCCCTCATGGCCGCCGTCCGAGTTCCTGAGGACGTCCCGTATCTTGCTTACCAGGAGATCTATGGCCACCGCGTTGTGCCCGCCCTCCGGGACTATTATATCGGCGTAGCGCTTGCTCGGTTCCACGAACTGAAGGTGCATGGGCCTGACCGTGGCGACGTACTGCTCTATGACCGAGTCCGCGGAGCGCTTGCGCTCCTTCATGTCCCGGAGGAGCCGCCTGATGAACCTCTCGTCGGAATCCGCGTCTATGTATATCTTGATGTCCATGAGCGACCGGAGCTCCTCGTCCTCAAGAACCAGAATGCCCTCGAGGAGCACTATCTCAGCGGGCTCCACCCTCAGCGTCTCCTCGCATCGGGAGTGGGTCTTGTAATCGTACTTGGGCCGCCTGATGGTCTCCCAGTTCCGGAGCTTCCTGAGATGATCGATGAGGAGCTCGTTCTCGAAAGCCGACGGGTGGTCGTAATTGAGCTTCTCGCGCTCTTCGAATGGCAGGTCCGAGCGGTCACGGTAATAGGAGTCGTGCGGCAGTATAAGCACGTTCTTCGCGCTGAAGCGCGACTTGACGTTGACCGCGACCGTCGTCTTGCCCGATCCCGTTCCCCCGGCCAGGCCGATTATGACAGGTTCCATCCTAGCCACTGGGCATTGACCTCAGGATAAGGAAAACGCCGAAACATATGAGCAGCGTCCCCAGTATGGCGAGCGCCGTGACCTCCTCATGGAGGAAGTACTTGGATACCAGCACGATGACTATGTATCCGACGCTGATCATGGGATACGCTATGCTCAGGTTGACCCTGGAGAGAATGATTAACCACGACATGGCGCTTATGAAGTAGAGCAGGAAGCCGAGCAGCACGTAGTAATTGCCGACGGCGCTTCCCAGAAAGCTCGTGATGGACTTGATGCCCAGGGAACGCGTGATGCCCGATGACGCACCCGAGGAGACCATCATTACCCCGCGTTTGAGCGAGAGCTGCCCCAGCACCCCGAGCACTACGCTGAAAAGAAGCAGCGCGAAGTTCTTCAGCATACGATAAGCCTCCTCTGGCCGTTTCGATTTCGGGGTAGTATAACAGGAAATTCCCGCCACACAAAACAAAAAGCCGCTTGGGGTCAGGTCATGGGGTCAGGTCTCGGAATGCACAGTCCATCGAAGTCGATCTCGGCGAGGTTTCCCATAGGCCCCATACGGCCATCAAGAGCCTCCGGAACTCGGCGCCAGGAGGTTCTTGACATTTACTAGTAATACTAGTAAATATCAACGGGGGGGAATACGATGAAAAAGGTGGTATGGGCCAACAAGTCAAACGGCCAGTTGTGCGTGACAATTCCCAAGAACTCAGGTATCAGAGAAGGCGACATAGTCAGCATTGAGAAGGAGAAGACCAAAACGGTCGTATATACTGCGGTCACCGCGGATCTTTTCCATTACGGGTACCTCAGGCTGCTTGAGAGCGCCAACGAGCTGGGTGACTTTCATATCTGCGGCGTTCTGACGGATGACGCAATCAAATCCTATAAGGAGGAGCCCGTCTGTGGATTCAGGGAGAGGATGGCAATAGTGTCGGCCCTGAGATGTGTCGACATGGTAATCACGCAGAAGGAGCTTGACCCGACGGCTAACCTCAGGCGCATCAGAAAGCAGTTCGGCAACGTCAAGGTGATACTGGTCTACGGTTCCAACTGGAAGAGGGTACCGGGAGAGGCCTATGTAAAGAAAATAGGCGGCGAGATAGTACAACCCCCCTTCTATGAGAAGCTGTCGACGGAAAACATAGTAGGCAAGATCCGCAGGATATATACGAAAGGAGGGAACGAGAGTGGCCAGAGTATACGTCGGCATGTGCGCAGATCTCGTACATCACGGCCACATCAACATAATCAGAGAGGCAAGCAAGCTGGGGGACGTAACCGTAGGTCTGCTGACCGATGAGGCCATAGCGAGCTACAAGCGGGTCCCCCTGCTGTCCTACGAGCACAGGAAGGCCATAATCGAGGGTATGAAAGGCGTCTCAAGCGTGATACCCCAGGATACGCTGGACTATGTGCCCAATCTCCTCAAGGTCAAGCCCGACTACGTTGTCCATGGCAGCGACTGGAAGACGGGTGTCCAGCAGCAGACGCGCGCCCGCGTAATAGAGGCCCTCAAGAGATGGGGCGGCAAGCTCGTCGAGCCCGAGTATACCGAAGGGGTGTCGTCAACGCAGCTCATCAGAGACGCTTTGCAAATAGGAACCACGCCCGACCTGAGGCGCAAGAAGCTCCGCAGGCTGCTGGAACTGAAGCCCATAGTGCGGATACTCGAAGTGCACAACGGTCTGACAGCCCGCATAGTGGAAAAGACCAGGATTGTCGAGGGCGATACGGCGAGGGAGTTCGACGGCATGTGGGTGAGCAGCCTCACGGACTCGGCTGCGAAAGGCAAACCGGATACCGGGGCGGTGGACTTCACGTCCCGGCTTGCGACGATAGAGCAGATCGTCGACATCTCCACCAAGCCCATAGTGGTTGACGCAGACAATGGCGGGCTTACGGAGAATTTCGTTTTCCTGGTCAAGTCGCTCGAGCGTCACGGAGTCTCGGCCGTTATCATCGAGGACAAGACCGGCCCCAAGCGGAACTCCCTTTTCGGGACCGATGTCAGGCAGACACAAGACGATGTAGATGCGTTCAGTGAGAAAGTCCTGAGCGGCAAGAGAGCACAGGTCACCGAGGACTTCATGATCATCGCCAGAATCGAGAGTTTTATACTCAAGAAGGGCCTGGATGACGCGCTCATGCGGGCGCGCTCATACATTGATGCCGGCGCTGACGGAATCATGATACACAGCAGAGAGAAGGATCCAGGGGAGATTCTCGAGTTCGCGGCAGAATACCGCAAGCTGGCTCTCCGAGTCCCCCTTGTGGCGGTTCCTTCGACCTATTGCGCAATAACCGAGGAGGAGCTCATGGAGGCCGGCGTGAACATAGTCATCTACGCCAATCACCTCCTTAGAAGCGCCTACCCGGCCATGGTGAGAACTGCCGAGAGCATACTCAAGCACCACCGATGTCTGGAGGCCGGCCAGGAGTGTCTGCCCATTGCCGACATACTCACACTCATACCTGGAGCGGGCGAATGAAATGCGAAGACCTCTGGGGTATACTGAAAAAGAAGGGCCTGACCTTCTTCACGGGCGTGCCCGACAGCACTTTCAATGACTGGATGAGGTTTCTGGCCGACAACCACGGCAGGGGTCTACACAACATCATCGCCTGCAATGAATGCGAGGCCGTGGCAATAGCCGCGGGCCGTTATCTCGCCACCGGCAGCCTCGCCGTGGTCTACATGCAGAACGCCGGCCTTGGAAAGGCCGTGAATCCTCTGACATCGCTCGCCGACCCCGAAGTCTACTCAATCCCCATGGTGCTGATGATCGGTTGGAGAGGCGAGCCCGGGAAGAAGGACGAGCCCCAGCACAGGAAGATGGGCAGGATAACGCTTCCCCTGCTCGAAGTGCTGGAAGTCCCGTATGCCCACCTACCCCGAGACTCGGGAGAAGCGGCCGGGCTGATTAAGGAAGCCGTGTCATGCGCCCTCGAGCGAAAGACACCATACGCGCTCATAGTAAAGAGGGACACGTTTGAGCATTACGATTCGACCACAATCGATAAGCGCAAGTGCACGATGACGAGAGAGGAGGCTATCACGGTGCTCCTCGACAACCTGCGCGGCGATGAACTCATAGTATCGACCACCGGGAAGACGTCGAGAGAGGTATTCGAATACCGCGAGTCGAGGGGCCAGGGCCATCAATCGGATTTTCTCACGGTGGGCTCCATGGGCTGCTCGGCGTCGATAGCGCTTGGACTGGCGCTCGGGAAAGAGAACAGAAGAGCCGTCGTGCTGGACGGCGACGGAGCGGTCATAATGCAGGAAGGGGCCCTGTCGACCATCGGGCATTACCTGCCGCCGAACCTCTATCATGTGGTATTCGATAATCATTCTTACGACTCAACGGGCGGACAGCCGACAACCTCGCCGACTGTCAGCTTCGAGCGCCTCGCCCTTGCGAACAACTACAGGGGCGCGGCAACCGTGGAAAATCGAGAGGATTTGGATCGGGCCTGTAGAGAGATGCTCTCAGCCGACGGGCCGCGCATGCTGATTGTCAGGGTCAAGAAAGGCGCCCGGAAAGACCTCGGCAGGCCGACAACCACCCCGATCGAGAACAAAGAGGCTTTCATGAGTGACCTCCAGGGGGGCGACGGTGCAGACCGAATACGTCGGTAAAGGCGCGATTGAGGCTCTGCCCGACGTTCTGCGGGTTCATTCACCTTCCCGCATCTTCCTGGTTAGGGGCGGGGATTCCTATGATACCTCAGGCGCCAGAGGCTTGCTGGAGCCACTCCTTGGACGGATTGAACACACCGCGTTCTCCGACTTCTCAACGAACCCGGAGATTGGGGACATCGAAAGAGGCGTTGTCCGTCTCATGGACTCGGGTTGCGATCTTGTCCTCGCGGTAGGCGGGGGAAGCGTAATCGACATGGCCAAGTCCGTCAACGTACTCGCAGCCCAACAGGGAGAGCCTCGGTCATACGTGCTTAAGCGCGAGGAGATGCGAAAGGCCGGCAAGCCCCTAATCGCGATACCGACGACAGCGGGTTCCGGAAGCGAAGCCACGTGTTTCGCCGTGGTTTACATGGAGAAGACCAAGTACTCACTGGAGCATGAGTCAATGCTCCCGGCATCCGCCATAGTAGACCCGGTGCTTACAATGAGCCTCCCTCCCGCCGTAACTTCGGTGACGGGCATGGATGCGCTGTGCCAGGCCATTGAGTCATACTGGAGTGTAAACTCCACCGAGGAATCGACATACTACGCCGCGGAGGGTATTCGACTCGCCATGGACAACCTTGAGGAAGCGGTGAACGCCCCATCTGAAATGGCAAGGGAAGCCATGGCGCGGGCAGCTCATCTCGCAGGCAAGGCCATTAACATCTCCAAGACATCGGCAAGCCACGCCGTATCATATCCCATAACTTCATATTTCGGGGTTGCGCACGGACACGCGGTGGGCCTTACGCTGCCGTCCATGCTCGTTTATAATTCACGCGCAACCGAGGATGACGTATTGGACAAGAGAGGTCTGGCATACGTCAAGAAAACCCTTGATAAACTGGTCTCGCTGATAGGGGTCTCCGACCCCGGGGAAGCCGCGGAGACATTGACCGGCCTGATGGGGCGAATCCATCTCGAGACTCGCCTTCGCGACCTCGGAATCAATAAGGAGGACATATCGGTGATCGTCGAGAACGGGTTCAATCCGGACCGGGTGAAGAACAATCCCAGACTGCTAACCCGGGAGTCCCTCACGGACATGCTTAACCGAATAGCATGACGGGATTCTCAATCTCTTACTTGATCCGCTCCACGGTGGGCGCGTCGTTATCCAGAGGATTCGAGATGCCGTTCACGGCCCTGTAGTCGCCACGGGCGATTTCTCCGAGCCTGCGGGTGTAGTATGGGAGGTTCGGGCTGTCCTGAGCAGCGGTCTCATGAGGGTGCCAGAGATGTAAAGGAAACTCGTGGCGGAACACCGTCCTGCCCACTACCCCGGCGCGATAGAGCCTGCGCCCCAGGTCGTCGTCCTCCGCTCCCCAGCCCCTGTAGTTCTCGTCGAACCCGTCAACCCTGAGGAGGTCGTCGCGCGCAAGACCGAAATACCCGCCACGCACCTTGGGTCTGTATCGCCTGCATGGCAATAACTTGCCCATATGGTAATAGAAGCTGTCTTTGTAGTATTGCCGGCGCACCACTTTGAGCTGGGCCGTCGACAGAAGGCTCAGGTAATCACATCGGACGACCTCATCAAGTGTTACAAGCGCCGATTGCTCCTCACTCAGAAGCACGGGGAAAGCCACCAGGAATTCCCCAGGGCGCCCGAACTCCGAATACAGATTCAGATAACCCCTGGTAGCGAGAACATCCTGATCCCAGAAGACGATATAGTCCCCCTCAGCCTCGCGTATGCCGTTATTCCTGCTCCTCGCCAGCCTGAATCCCCGGTTTTCCTGGCGGATGTACTTGATTGAACCGAATTCCAGATTCGCTGCATACTCCCTCACCGACGATGCCACGTCGGTTTCCGAGCCGTCGTCGATTATCAGGACTTCATCCGGAAGGCGGCTCTGGTGGTTCAGGCATAGAAGCGCCAATCGAAGCAGGTCGGGGCGTTCATATGTGCTCAGGATCACCGAGATCTTCATTGTCGCAGTGCCGTTCGTCTACCTGACTATCTTCTTCCTGTTCCTCTTCAGGATGACGTCGGTCCGGAAGGCGTTCGCCGGCCCCATGGCCCAGTCCCAATCCCTGATGGGCGTCCGCCAGCTCTCGCCGTATTTCGTCTCCACATACTTCAGAGTGTCCGCAGGGACATTGAAACGCGCACCGTAGAATTCGATTTCCCTCAGGTCGAAGGGCTCATAGTAGTACTTGATCAGATTGCGCTTTCTTCCCTTGTCAATCCCCTCCCAGCCCGCGTGCCAGATGCGGTCGCCCTCGCGGTAGAAAAAGAAGAGGTCGACATTCACCCGGTTCCTGACAAAAGACAGCTCGAGCCCCCGCTTCTTCTCGCCCAACACGTACTTCACCTCGAATCCTCTCTCCCGGAATGCCGGCACGATGTCTTCGGAGTAGGATTCTATCATGAGGCCGAGATCGACGTCCCTGTCATGTTCGATGAAGTCCCCCTCGCGGAAATAACCGAGGAGCGTGCCGTCGGTGAGCCAGAAACTTATTCCCAGCGAGTCGAGGATTGATCGCGCATCGAGCAGGTTCTCCACCACGACTTGCTTGGATACCGGCTGAGGCCGCCTGTCTTTCTTGAGTCCCAGGAGCCCCAGGAAAACGCTCTTAAGATGTGCCATACCCGAATCCTGTCCGGAATTGTGCGGAAGCTCTCAGACCGCTGAGCTTGTTTCTGAAGTCTACTCCCCGTACAGCCCCGTCTCGGCGTGTTCGCATATCATGTGGCCTATGGCGATATGCGCCTCCTGAATGCGCTGAACCTCATCCGACGGCACGATAATGGGAATATCGCAGAGAGGAGCGAGTTTACCGCCCCCGCACCCTGTCAGGCCTATTGTCTTCATCTTCATGTCGCGCGCTGCGTTCACCGCCTCGAGTACGTTGGGCGAGTTGCCGCTCGTACTTATGGCGATGAGTATGTCCTTCGCGCTTCCGAGGGACGCCACCTGCCTGGAGAACACCGTGTCGAAACCCAGGTCGTTGGCCTGGGCCGTCAGCAGCGACGGATTGGTGGTTAGCGCTACGGCCGCCATGGGCTCGCGCACCTTCCCCATCTTGACCGTCATCTCGGTGGCGATGTGCTGCGCGTCGGCCGCGCTACCCCCGTTCCCGCAGAGAAGTACCTTGCCGCCGCCCTTGAGCGTCTCGAGGACAGCCCTCGCCGCGGCCGCGATGTCGTCGCAACATGTATCCGAAGTCCGGAGATAAAGGTCACTTCCCGATTTCAGAGTCTGCTTAACCCATTCGCATGGCATTCTGCGCTCACCTCACTTGCTAACCTGATTATTGGGCCGCCTCTCGCCTCGCGAGGTGCTCACGTAGACCGTGCTTCCAGTCGGGAAGCGGCTCGAGGCCGGCGTGTCCGATGACCAGACTCCCGAGCACCGAGTTCTTGGGGCGGGCCGCTTTGGTAACATACTCGCTGCTGGACACGGGCTTGATCTCGGCCTCCAGGCCCGCCAGTTCGAGGGCGGTCCTGGCGAATTCATACCAGGTGGTCTCTCCCGAGTTGGCCATGTGAAGCGTCCCCTCGACTCCCTTCTCCAGGGCCGCCCTGATTCCCCGCGCCAGGTGACACGTGTATGTCGGGCTGCCCCGCTGGTCGTCCACCACCCTCAAGGGTGCGCCCTCTCTCGCCCTCGCGAGTATCGTATCAACGAAGTTCTTGCCGTTTGGCCCGTATAGCCAGGATGTCCTGACGATGAGATGGCGCGGGTTCAGAGAGGAGGCGTATCTCTCCCCGAAGAGCTTTGTGAGTCCGTAGAAATTTATAGGGGCCGGAATGTCGGTCTCGACATAGGGAGAATCTTTCGATCCGTCGAAGACATAGTCGGTGCTCACGTATATAAGGCGGGCGCCCGCGTCCCTCGACGCCTTGGCCATATTCATCGTGCCCACCGCGTTGGTGTTGAAGGCCTCGTCCTTCTGGTCCTCGGCGTCCTCAACCCTGGTAAAGCCCGCGAGATGCACCACAATCTCGGGGGCCAGCGCTTCAATGGCCTCGAGCACCGCCTCGCCGTTAAGAATATCGAAATCCTCTATGTCCACGCCGGCCACGTCATGACCTTGAGCGAGGACGTCACACATGTCGGTTCCCATCATGCCCCGGGCGCCGGTGACCAGTATTTTCAAGAGCGACCTCCCCCCGTTCTTCAGTCCAGCACGATGTGGCTGTAGTCGCCCACCATGAAGCTGCATGCCTTCGGGCGCTGAGCATGCTTCTCTATCACTACGTTCTTGCCGACAAGGCTGCTTTCGATTCGCGCCCCCACATCCACTATCTTACTGCGCTCTAAGATTATGCTGTGCTCTATTTCGCTGCCCGTTATCTCGCAGTCATAATAGATGGATGTGAACGGCCCTATATACGAATTGACGATCCGCGTGTTTTCACCGATTATGAGCGGCCCCCGGAGAATGGAGTTCTCTATTCTGGCGCCCTTGCCGACCACCACCTTGCCGTCGGTCTTGGACTTCGAGTCTATATCGCCGTCGACCGACGGTTCGATCCGCTCGAGAATCATCCGGTTGGCCTCCAGCATGTCCTCCAGCTTGCCCGTATCTTTCCACCACCCATCTATGATGCGGAACCTGACGTCGAAATCATGCTCTATCAGGTACTGTATGGCGTCTGTTATCTCGAGCTCGTCCCTCCAGGAGGGCTTTATCCTGTCCGCCGCCTCGAATATGCTCTCATCGAACATGTAGACGCCTACGAGCGCGAGATCCGTCTTGGGCTCTTTGGGCTTCTCCACAAGGCGCGCCACCCTTTCTCCCCGAAGCTCGGCGACGCCGAAGTCCTGCGGATTCGGCACGTGGGCGAGCAGTATCTGGGAGTTCGGCGACAGCGATTCGAACTGCTCTACGAACTGCTTGATGCCCTCGATAATGAGGTTGTCCCCCAGATAGACAATGAACCTGTCAGTGCCGACGAAGTCCCTGGCTATCTTCACCGCATGCGCAAGGCCGAGCGGGGCCTCCTGCCTGATATACGTCGCCTTGACTCCGAACTCCGACCCGTCTCCCACCGCCGCCTCGATCTCCGCAGCCGTGTCGCCGACGACTATTCCTATGTCGGTTATGCCCGCGTCTCTGATCGCTTCGATTCCGTAAAAGAGAATGGGTTTGTTGGCCACCGGGACCAGCTGCTTGGCACCCGTATGGGTTATCGGTCTGAGCCTTGTTCCCTTTCCTCCACTCAAGATAACGGCTTTCGTATCGATCAACCCCTTTCGCGGCAGGTCTCGCGTACGGCCCTGCTGAAGTCCTCCAGCATGCTTTCGCTTGCGTGTTTTTCTATTATGTCGCCGGTGACTATGAAAGTCGCACCTGACTTCACGAGTTCCCCCGCCATGTCAGGCGTCCTGATGCCTCCGCCGACCATGACCGGGACTGACACGTAATCCGAGACTGCCTTCACCATGCCCGCGGGCACGTGATTCTCCGCGCCGCTCCCGGCCTCGAGGAATACCGCCTTCATGCCCAGGTACTCCCCGGCCAGGGCATGAGCCATAGCTATCTCAGGCTTGTCCCCGGGTATCGCCAGCGTCTGGCTCATGAATTGTACTGATGTGGTCCGGCCCGATTCAACAAGAATGTACGCCACTGGAATGGCCTCTAGCCCCAGGTTCCGCACCAATGGGGCGGCCTTGACGTGCTCGCCGATGAGAAGGTCGGCGTTCCGCCCGCTTACGAGCGACAGGAACATGATGGCGTCGGCCCCGCCGGATACCTGCGTGGCGTCGCCCGGGAAAATCACCACCGGAACTTCGGAAGCTCTCTTGACGCGCCTTATGGCTTCATCGAAGCTCCCGCGTGTTACTATGCTGCCTCCTATGAAGACGAGGTCGGCATACCGGCTGATGAGCGCGACCCTTTCCTCGATGTCGTCCATCGGGATGCGGTCAGGATCGATCAGCACGACGTACCCCGCCCTGTCCGAAGTCTTGAAACTCAGCATGTGCTCGTATACGCCGGCCATTTTAGATCCCCGCAAGGTGCCTGACCATGCCGAAGTTGCGCGGCATGGATTTGATGAAGAACTTAACGAGCTTGCCGGACTCCTGAAGGCTGGCTCCTGAGGAGCAGTATTCGTCTATCAGGCCGACCAGTCTTGAGTACTCCGCGTCGGTAAGGGCGGTCAACACCTTCTTGAGAGCATAGCGGAGCTTTCTCCACTTGAGCACGCCTTCGTATTTCTTCTTGAACTCGCGCTCCACATCTCTGTAGGGCATCTCGCCCAGCGCCAGGACTGCCGCGTATTCGCCGCTCACGGCGGCGGACTCCAACGCGGGCACTATTCCGGCTCCCGAAACCGGGTCGGCGGCGCGCGCCGCGTCGCCGGCCAGAAAAAGGCCTCTGTAAAGACCCCTCGGCGCCTTCCTTACAGCCGGCACGCCGCCCACTATCGACCTCTCGATGTGCGCGCCCGGGCAGCGGCTTTTCATGAACTCCCCGAGATAATCATATGCGCGGCCGTGCGCGGCTCCGGACCTTATGCCTACCCCCACATTGGCCATGGAATCACCCTTGGGAAACACCCAGGCGTAGCCGCCGGGGGCGATCCGGCTGCCGAAATGAAACTCGACCATATGCCGGTCGACGTCCACCGAAGACACCGTGTTCTGCGCGCAGATGAAGACCTCATCGGTAGGGATATGCGTATCGAGGCCCCCAAGGCGCGCGACGCCCGACTGAATGCCATCGGCGGCGACCACGGCCCCGCAGGCCAGCTTGTCCCCCGAGGTCCCCCGGCCGTCCCCAAGGCACACTTCGAATCCTCCGCCGTCAAGCGGCTTCAGCCCCGCCACCCTGCTTGAGGTCCTGATCTCCGCCCCGGCTTCTCTCGCCATGTCCGCCAGCCCCTTGAGGAACAGGTCCTTATGAAGAATGAAGCCGCAGCCGGGCTCATCGGCGCTCACGCAGTTGCCGTCCGGCGAGAAAAACCTGCCGCCATGAACCTCGCTCGCGATCCAGCCGGCATCGATGTCGACAAACTGCGATATACCTCTGGTCCCCACGCCCTCGGCGCACCTTATCTTCTCGCCGATATCGCCCTCCTTCTCGAGCAGGAGCGTCCTTGCTCCTCGGCGCGCGGCGACGATCGCCGCCCAGAGGCCGGCGCAGCCTCCGCCGGCGACAATGACGTCATAGTCGCGCAAGGTGCTCCTCCTTGAGAATACCGTGGGGACAGACCCTGACACAGTCGCCGCAGCCGGTGCATCGACCGCTCTGCACAATCACCGCCCCGGGGACGTAGTCTATCGCCTGTGCCGCGCACACCGCGGCGCATACTCCGCAGGCCCACTCACAGGGGAACTCGGCCAGGCGTCTTTCTTCTGTTTTATCCAGCAATATCGGCAACTACCTCACGACAGGCCTTGAGCGCATCGCCGAGCGCGCCGGGGTCCTTGCCGCCGGCCTGGGCGAAAGTGTCTTTGCCGCCACCCTTGCCCCCGACCATCTCGCCGATCTTCTTGGCTATGAATGAGGCCTTCACGCCGCGGCTGTCAACTAGCTCCTGGTCTACGCTGACAACGACCACTGCCCGCCCGCCGGCGCCGCTGCCCAGACAGATTACCCCGCTCGGGAGCTTGTCGCGCACCCGGTCCACGAGATGCTTCAAGAGATCCATATTGGCGCCCGCGACTTCGGCGCTTACGACGGCCATGCCGTCAACATCTTCTGCTCTGCCGATAAGGTCGTCGACCTGGCCCGAGGCCATCTCCTGCCTGACTTCGGAGAGCTCCTTCTCAAGCGCCCTGACCCTCTCTGACAACCTGCGCGCGGCGTCTTCGAGCTCCCTGGCGGGCACCTTGAGGGCTGCCGACACATTCTGCAGCTCGCGCGACGCGGCGCGCGCGTCCTCCAGTGCGGCATGCCCGGTAAGGGCTTCGATTCTCCTGACGCCGGCGGCGATGCCCGACTCCGAGGCGATCCTGAAAAGCCCTATCTCCCCGGTGTTCGTCACATGCGTCCCGCCGCACAGCTCGCAGCTGGAGTTCTCTATCTCCACCATGCGCACCTGCTGGCCGTACTTCTCGCCGAAGAGCGCGACGGCTCCCCTGGCCCTGGCATCTTCATAAGCCATCACCGACCAGCCCACCGGGACGTTGCTGAGCACTTTTTCGTTCACAATCGACTCGACCTTGCGGAGCTCATCCTCTCCCACCGGCTCGTAATGAGTGAAGTCGAATCTCAACCGGTCCGGGGCCACAAGCGACCCCGCCTGCCTGACGTGGCCGCCGAGAACCGACCTCAGGGCGGCGTGAAGAAGATGCGTCGCAGTGTGGTTTCTCTCGACGTCCTTTCTCCTCTCGAGGTCGATCTTGGCGACAACGCCGTCGCCCGCCGAGAGCGTGCCGTGTTCGACGAGCACCCTGTGCATTATCCTGGTGCCGCCGAACCACCTGACGTCCACGACCAGTCCCTTCCCCGACGGCCCGACTATGGTTCCCACATCGGCCACCTGCCCGCCGCACTCGGGATAGAACGGGGTCCTGTCGAGCTCTATGTCGACCTCTTCATCCGCCGACGCGCTTGTTACCCGGCCGGGCTCCGAGCCCAGCGACTTTATCACCGTGGGAACTTCAAAGAGGTCGTAACCCACGAATGCTTCGGAAACCTCAGTGGCGCCTTCACCGGGTTCCAGCTCCCGGCCGATCTTGCTCGCCTGCCTCGCGCGCTCGCGCTGCTCCTCCATCTCGCGCTCGAATCCCTCGGCGTCGATACCCAGCCCGGCATTCGACGCCAGCTCATGCGTGATCTCGACCGGGAAACCATAGGTGTCGTAGAGCTTGAACACCGTCGCTCCGGGAACCTCTTTTCCCCCCTTCGATCCGATCTCTTCCAGGGCGGCGTTGAGTATGGACATGCCCCGCTGAAGCGTCCCCTGGAATCGCTCCTCGTCCGACTTGATTATTATGGCTATCTGTTCGCGCCTGTCGTCGAGCTCGGGGTACGCGCCCCTCATCACGTCTATGACCCTGCCGGCGGCCCTGTATAGAAACGGCTTGTCCTGCCCGAGGTTAAGGGCCTTGACCACGGCGCGCCTTAAGATCCTCCTTATGACATAGCCCCTTCCCTCATTGGATGGAAGCGCGCCTTCGGAGATGGCGAAGCACAGCGCCCGCGCGTGATCTGCGATCACGCGGACGTTGACCTCATCGGCCTCCCCGCGGTCGCCGAAGTCGACCTCGTCCTTGATGAACTCGATTATGGGTTTGAAGACATCCGTGTCGAACAGCGAATCCGCCCCCTGGCAGACGACCGCGAGCCTCTCGAGACCCATGCCGGTATCGACGCCCTTGCGCTCGAGCGGGCCGCGGCTGCCGTCCGTGTCCTGGTAGAACTGGGGAAACACCAGGTTCCACACTTCAATGAACCTTCCGCAGTCGCAGGCCGGGTCGCATTCCACCTTGCCGCAGCCGGCCTCGGGACCGAAGTCGTAGTGGATCTCCGAGCACGGCCCGCACGGGCCGCTAGCGCCGGCCGGGCCCCAGAAGTTCTCTTCATCCCCGAGCCTGTAGACCCTGTCCTTGTCCACCCCCATGGAGTCAACCCAGATCTTCTCGCTCTCGCCGTCATCCACATGCACCGAGACCACAAGGCGGCCTACCGGGAGCTTCACGACATTGGTGAGGAAATCCCACGCCCACTCGATGGCCTCACGCTTGAAGTAATCGCCGAATGAGAAATTGCCCAGCATCTCGAAGAAAGTATGGTGCTTGATGGTGCGTCCCACCTCTTCGAGATCCGTCGCCCTGAGGCACTTCTGCACCGAGGCGGCCCGCGTAAACGGAATCTCGCCCTTGCAGGCATAGAACTGCTTGAACTGCACCATGCCCGCGACGTTAAAAAGCAGGGTCGGGTCGCCTTCGGGAACAAGCGAAGCGCTGGGCACGACGGTGTGCCCCTTCTCGCGGAAGTAATCGAGAAAAAGTCTCCTCAGCTCATCCGTTGTCATCACTTTCATCTCCGATGTATGGCTCCAGTACCGACTTCGTGGCCTCGCCTGCGATGTCGGATGTGAATCCACTCCTTAATAAATATGTATATATGCGTCGCTTCCTGGTTTCAAGAGGAACCGACCCCAGCCTCCTGAGGCGACCGCGAGCGGACCGCACCGCGACCGCCAGCTCGCTGTCCCGATCAAAGCCGGTCCTGAGCTCGTTCTCGACAATATCCCTGTCGACACCTTTGGAGAAGAGCTCCGAGGCGATACGCCGCTTCCCGTAGCCTTTCTTCTCCACTCTCTCTTTGATCCACAGGCGCGCGAACAGCCGGTCGTCCACCGCCCCCGTCTCCTCAAGGTCGGCAATCACGGCGCCGATGGTCTCCGCCCGGTGCTTGCGCCTGACGAGCTCGCGCCGGAGCTCGCCCGAGGCCCTTGGCCTCACCTTGAGAAGCCTTAAAGCCGCACGCCTTGCCGCCGCGGTCTCGTACGCCCTCTCCATTACGGGAATCTCATCCGGGTCCAGGTCTCTCCCCTCTTCAAGACCTGCGCGGGAGAGCTGCTCGGCGGTTACTCTGAAGCGGTAGCCGTCGGAGAGGGCGACAGTATACTCGCCCTTCCGCGGCACCTTGGAGAGCTTTACAATCGAGAGTCTGCGTCCCCGGGCCGAGCTATCACGCTTCATTTGCCTGGGGTGTGGGCATCTCCAGCGTTTCCCTGATCCTCTCCTCGAGCTTCCGGGCGATGTCGGGATTTTCCTTGAGGTACTTGCGGGAGTTGTCCCGTCCCTGGCCCAGTCTTTCCTTTTCGAAGGAATACCAGGTCCCCGTCTTCTCGACGACATCGTAGTTCACGCCGAGGTCGAGAAGCTCGCCTTCCTTGGAAATGCCCTCTCCGTAGAGAAGATCGAACTCGGCATCCCTGAACGGAGGGGCCACTTTGTTCTTGACCACCTTGACCCTGGTCCGGTTGCCGACCACGGTATCGTGCTCCTTGATAGAGCCGATACGCCTTATGTCCATCCTGACCGACGAGTAGAACTTGAGCGCGCGGCCTCCTGAAGTCGTTTCGGGATTCCCGAACATGACGCCGATCTTCATGCGGATCTGGTTTACGAAGATCACGCAGGTCCTCGATTTGGATATGCTGCCCGTCAGCTTGCGAAGCGCCTGCGACATCAGCCTCGCCTGGAGCCCGACCTGGGCCTCGCCCATTTCTCCCTCTATCTCGGCCCTGGGCACCAGCGCGGCCACCGAGTCTATGGCGACGACGTCCACGGCCCCTGAACGAACCAGCATCTCGGCAATCTCCAGGGCCTGCTCGCCAGTATCGGGCTGGGACACGAGGAGGTTGTCCACGTCCACCCCGAGTTTCCTCGCATAGTCGGGGTCGAGCGCGTGCTCGGCGTCCACGAAGGCCGCCAGCCCGCCCTCTCTCTGGGCATTGGCGATAATGTGAAGAACAAGCGTGGTCTTGCCCGATGACTCGGGACCGTAGACCTCGATTACCCTGCCCCGGGGCACGCCGCCGACGCCGAGAGCGTGATCGAGGCCTATAGAGCCCGTGGAGATCGTGCCGATGTCGCCCAGGGAAACACCTTCACCCAGCTTCATGATCGAGCCCTTGCCGAATTGTCTTTCTATCTGCGTAATGGTGACATTGAGTGTCTTTTCTCTGTCTTCGGATTTTTCCACCCTCTCGACAGGGCCCTTCGATTTGGCTTTAGGTGCCATACCCCGACCTCCCTTTCGTCATCGTTCCAGGCCGAATGTTTCGATAATCGTATAAATCGCCCCAGAAGGGGTGAGTTCACTCTTAACGAGATTAACCCGATCCACACTGAGTTTCAAGGGCTTATATTCCGCCCCCGCGATGGCCTTTCCGAGGTCTTCGAGTCTCCTGGCGCCGCGCCGGACGCGGCCTATGGTGAGGTGGGATTTGAATGGGCGCTTCTCTTTTTCAAAGCCGAGCCCGGCCATGGCGTCCTCGACCCGCTCGGCGAGTCCGGCCATCCCGGCGGCGCCTTCCTTAAGCCCCATGTACACGACGCGCGCGCGCCGCGGGTTTGGAGGAAACGTGCCCACACCCGACACCGTGGCGTCGAAGCCGCGCGCCCCGTCCAGCGCCGCCGCGAGCCCGCGCGCTATGTCGCCTATACGGCCGCTCTCCACGCTTCCCAGGAACTTGAGCGTGATATGGACATTGCCCGGCCTCACCCACTTGACGTCGGCGGCCGAGCGCTTGAGCGCGCTTTCAACCGTCTCGACCGCACGCTCGACTTCCTCCCCCACCGGTACCGCGATGAATGTCCTTATGGTCTCCAATTACTTCCCCCCGCGAATGACGGCAGGCGGCGATGCCTGCCGCTAGCGGC